>JAEYYV010000141.1 GCA_023428295.1 Pseudomonadota bacterium | reverse complement strand
GCTCCGCGCCGATCGTGCGCATCCCGCGCAAGACGGAGCCGGCCGTGCTCGCTGCCGGCTCGGGCCCCACGGTCGCCACGCCGCTCGCCGCATACGACGGACCGACGACACCGACGCGGATCCCGCGCAACGCGATCCCCATCGGCCCGTACACCGCGGCCGCGATCCCCGCGGGGCGTCGCACGCCCGACGATCTGTTCGCGCCGCGTTACCTCGGCGAGGTCCAGCGCATCGTCGAGCAAGTGCTGGCCGCCGAAGCGCCGATGCACGTCGATCTGCTCGCGCGTCGCGTGGGCGGTTACTTCGGCATCGGTCGTCTCTCGCAGCGCGTGAGCGATCAGATCACGCTCGCGCTCGAGGGCCGCGGCAAGTTCGGCGACGAGCACAAGATCGTGTGGCGGCTGGATCAAGATCCGGCCTCGGTGCCGCCGGTGCGTGTCGCCGGTCAGCACGCCACCGCGCGCCGCGCTATCGAGGAGGTCCCGCTGTCCGAGCTCGCCTCGGCAGCGCGCATCGTCGTCGAGCGGGCTGGCGGTATCTCCACGCCGGAGCTCGTGCGCGACTCGGCGCGACTGCTCGGCTTCGCGCGCGTGACCGATCAGGTCACCGAGCGCGTCACGCTCGGCGTGCGGCTCGCCATCGCGCGCGAGCTCATCCGCATCTCCGACAACAAGGCGCTGCTGCCTCTCGACTAAGGCAACGCTCGCGACGCCGTCGCTACACGGCGCGCAGCACGCGCGCGGCCTCGACAGGCGCGACCACCTCGGGCGTTTCGGGCCAATCCGGCTGACGGATGTACCGCACGAGGCCTGCCCAGAAGCCGGCCGCGTGCGACGCGTGCAGCACGGGGAAGATGGCCCACACCGTCAGAGTCGCACCCAGGCCGAGCGAGCGCGACACGCGGATCGCTTCGATGCCCGTCGCCGCGAGATACGCACCCAGCGCGAGGGGCGCGAGCGGCCACAGCGGGGGCAGCACGATCGTCGCTGCGATGCCGGTCATCCCGAGGAACGGTCCCAACGGACGAAGCTTGGGGAAGCGCCCGAGCTTGAGCAGCGTGCGCGCGCGGCCGCGTCCGTAGCGGAAGTACTGCGTCGCGAGCGCCTTGAACGAGTCGCGCGGGTAGTAGTGGACGACGATGTCGCGCGACAGATAGATCTTCCCGCCGTTCTCGAGGATACGCTGATTCAGCTCGCTATCCTCGTTGGTGATCGCCGCGGGGTCCCAGAGGCCGACCGTCTCGAACACCTTGCGACGGAATGCGCCGAGGAACACCGTGTCGACGAAGCCTTCGGCGTTCTCGTCGCGATATCCGACGCCGCCCGTGCCGAGCTTGCTGCCGAGCGCAGCACACAGCGCGCGTTGAAACAGCGTCTTCGATCGTGCGCGTTGCGCACCGCCCACGTTGTCGGCGCCCGTCTTGTCGAGCGCTTCGACGCAGCGGCGCACGTAGTCCGGCGCGTACTCGCAGTGCACGTCCATGCGAACGATCACGTCGCCGGTCGCTGCCTTCACCGCGAGACCGAGGCCGGCCGCTTGAAGGCGCGCCGGATTGTCGATCAGCTGGATGCGCGGATCTGCCTCGGTGAGGCGTGCGATGATCTCCCGCGTGCGATCGGCGGATCGACCATCCGCGACGAGGATCTCGACGAGCTCGCTCGGATAGTCCTGCGCTCGAACGCTCGCGAGGCACGCCTCGATGTAGCGCTCCTCGTTATAGGCGGGCATGACGATGGATACACGTGGCAGAGACGACATCAGCGGGCAGGTCTTGCAACGTAGATGCCCGCACCGAGGACGAGCGCTCCACCGAGCGCTGCTGTCCAGTTCAGCGATTCGTGCCACGCGAGCACACCCACAGCGACCGCCACCAACGGCTCCGCAAACGTGAGGACCGCCGCACGCGCGCTGCCGATCCTCGTGAGCCCTACCGCGTACACGACGCCGCTCCCCGCGCCGATCGACGCGGCCGCGATCGCGACGATGCCGACGCTCTTCGCGCTGATCTCCCCATCGTGGAACGCGAGGAGCGGCGCCGTCGCGGCCGCCGCGATCAGCGAGTGATACGACATCGCGCGCGCGGCGCCGATCGTCTCTGCGAGACGCTTCACCGTGAACGCGTTGCCCGCAAAGCAAACCGCGCTGACCAGCCCGAGCGCGCCGCCGACGAGCGCACCGTGCGCCGGCGCTCCCCACGGCTCGAGAACGATCACCAGTCCGACGAGCGCCGCCGCTGCGGCCGGTCGCGCACCCGGTGTCGCGACGCCGTCGATGCGCGGCGCCGCCAACGCGATGAAGATCGGCGCGGCGTAGTGTGTGAGCACGGCGATCGCCACGGTCGTGTAGTGAATCGCGCCGAAGAACGTGAGGATGTTCAGCGAGTCGAACGCCGCGTTCGCGAGCACCAGCCCGACATCGCGCCTGGTCCACACGATCGCGCGCGACCGCAGCGCGAAGGGCAGGGCAGCGAGCCCCATCACCGCGAACAGCAGCGGCGCGGTCACCGTCGGCGGTAACCCGGCCGGTCGCAGGAACAAGCTCCACGTGCCCCACGAGGCTGCCGCCAGCGTGACCATGACGAGCCCTGCGAACACGGCCGCCGACTGTACTAGAGTCGCGGCCGACGTTCGAACGGTCGGCATCGACGCGCTCTCGTCGCGAGATCCGCGAGAGCGAGCGGCGTCCCGAGCGTCTACAACGCGAGCCCCGACGCGAGCGCTTCGCGGTAGCGGCTCGCTGCATGCGTCAGCCGCGCGATCTGCGCGAGCAGCGCGGCAGGCTCCTCGAACGTCCCGAGCACGACGAGCTCGCACGGCTCGCCCTCGATGCTCACGCGCCGCGCACCGCCGAGCACGCCCACGAAGCCCTCGCGCGAGAGGCCCGCTTGACGGCCACCGAGCACGCCGTTGTGCGCGATCCAGATCCGCTCGCGGCGATCGCGAAGAAAGCGCGCGTGCGGGCGTGCGCTGCCGGGCGCGAGCGCGAGGTTCAGCTGCACGCTCGGCCACAGGTTGCGGCGACCCACCGGATCGCCCGGACCGAACGCGTTGCGATAGCGATTGGGAAGCGCGTGCGCGACGAGCCAGATGTCCTCGCTCGCGAGGTAGTGCGACGCGAACGTGCCTTCCTGGAGGCGCACCGGGCGACGGCGGGCCCCGCGATCGCGAAACAGCGCGGCGAGCTGGCGGTTCACGCGCGCGTGCTCGCGCTTGTCGCGCAGCTCGAACAGCTCGGGCACGCAGCGTTGTAGCGTGTCGAAGGTGGCTGACCATCGGAGAACTTCGTTCCTGCGCGAGTTTCACGCGGCGCACGCGGGCGCCACGTCGCGTGCGTTCGCGAAGACCGGCAGCTACGCGCGGCTCGCGGCGGGCGTGCGCGGGCGCGTGTTGGATCTCGCGTGTGGCGATCTCGTGATGCCGGGCGCGATCGGCGTGGATGTCTCGATGGAGGAGCTCGCGCGCGGCGACGGAGTGCGCGTGCAAGCGTGCGCGCAGGCGCTGCCGTTTCGCGCCGGCGCGTTCGATGCCTGCGTGTGTCATCTCGCGTTCATGCTGTTCGATGACATCGAGCAGGTCGTCGCCGAGCTCGCGCGCGTGATCGTGCCGGGCGGCAGGTTCGTCGCGCTGCTCGGCGGTGGCCCGGTGGAGCCAGCGGAGGAGGGCGACGCGTTTCATCGCTTCTTGGCGATCGCTCGCCCGCACCTTCGTCCGATCGCGCTCGGGGACCCGCGCGCGAAGAGCGAGCGCGGGTGGCGCGAGCTGTTCGCGAACTGGAGTGCGCCGGTGTTCGAGCGCGTCGAGCTGGAGCTCGGCGGCACGTTCGAGCACGCGTGGGCGTTTCTCGGCGCGAGCTATCAGCTAGCGCCCGAGTCAGCCGAGAGCGTACGCGCAGCGCTGTACGCAGATCTTGGCGATCGCGTCACGTGCAGGGTCGCGTGCTATCTGGCGAGCGTTACACGTTGAACAGGAAGTGCATGATGTCGCCGTCGCGCACGACGTACTCCTTGCCTTCCATGCGCATCTTGCCGGCGGCTTTGATCGCGGCTTCGCTGTGGTGCGCTTCGAGATCCTCGAGCGAGTAGACCTGCGCGCGGATGAAGCCCTTCTCGACGTCCGTGTGGATGACGCCCGCGGCCTCGGGGGCAGTCGCGCCTTGCTTGATCGTCCAGGCGCGGACCTCCTTCTCGCCGGCCGTGAAGTACGACTGCAGGCCGAGGAGGCGGTAGCACTCGCGCGCGAGCGTAGCGAGGGCCGGCTCGGTCAACCCGTAGCTCGCGAGCAGCTCGCCGCGGTCGGCCTCGGGCAGCTCGGCGAGCTCGGCCTCGACCTTGCCGCACAGGATGACGACGCCAGCGCCTTCCTTCTTCGCGCGCTCGCGAACGAGGTCGCTCCACTGGTTGCCGTTCGGCAGGTCACCTTCGCCGACGTTGCAGCAGTAGAGGACCGGCTTGGACGTCAGCAGGCCCATGCCCATCATCACCTTGCGATCGTCGTCGGAGAGCTGCAGCGTGCGAGCGGCCTTGCCGGCTTGCAGGTGCGCGTGGATCTTCTCGGCGAGCGCGAGGTCGGCTTTGCCTTCTTTGGAGCCGGTCTTGGCGAGGCCCTGCGCCTTCTTCAGGCGCTTCTCGGCGGTGTCGAGATCGGAGAGCGCGAGCTCGAGATCGATGATGTCGATGTCGCGCATTGGATCGACGGAGCCCGACACGTGGATCACGTTCGGATCGTCGAAGCAGCGAACCATCATGAGGATCGCGTTGGTCTCGCGGATGTTCGCGAGGAACTTGTTGCCGAGGCCTTCGCCTTGCGCCGCGCCTTTGACGAGGCCCGCGATGTCGACGATCTCGACGATCGCCGGGATGATCTTCTGCGGCGGGATGAACTTGGTGATGCGAGCGAGGCGCGCGTCCGGAACGGGGACGACGCCGACGTTCGGATCGATCGTGCAGAAGGGGTAGTTCGCAGCCTCGGCCTTGCCAGCCGTAAGCGCATTGAACACCGTGCTCTTGCCCACGTTAGGGAGACCGACGATCCCGACGGAGAGTGCCATGAGGAGCGTATGGCTACCTCGAAGTTGTCCTACCTGGCAAGGCAACGCGCTAAGGTGCGCTCCATGCGCTCCCTGGTCCTCGGTGCTCTCGTCGCGTGGGCGGGCTGTGGCGACAACGAATCGGTCCAGCCGATCTTCCCGTCGTTCGCGGACGAGCTCGCGCAGCTGCCGGGCGTGACGGTCACGGAGATGCCGACGGGGACGCCCGGCTACACGTACTACGTCCTCCAGTTCACCCAGCCGGTCGATCACGCGGACCCGAACGGTCCGACGTTCCAGCAGAAGGTGTCGCTGCTTCATCGCGACGAAGCGGCGCCGATGATCGTGCAGACGTCGGGCTACTGGGACTACTACCTCGACTCGCCCGTCGAGCTGACGCGCCTCCTGCTCGCGAATCAGATCTCGATCGAGCATCGCTTCTTCGGCGACTCGCGCCCCGAGTCGGCGGACTGGGCGAAGTGCACGATCGAGCAGATGGCCGACGATCAGCACGCCATCATCACGGCGCTGCGCACGGTGTATCCCGGCGCGTTCGTCACCACGGGCGGCAGCAAGGGCGGGATGACGGCCATCTATCATCGCCGCTTCTATCCAGACGACGTCGACGGCACGGTCCCGTACGTCGCGCCGATCTCGTTCGGTGCGCCCGACGATCGGTACGGGCCGTTCATGGAGGCGATCGGGCCGGCGTCGTGTCGCAACCAGGTGCGCGCGGTCGCCACCGAGATGCTCGCCAACCGCCGCGCGATGCTCGAGGCGGAGGCCACCGCGCAAGCCGAGATGCGCGGCATCGCGTTCACGCGCATCCCGATCCCACTCGCTGTCGAGTCGAGCGTGGTCAGCCTCGAGTGGGCGTTCTGGCAGTACCGCGGCGTCACCGCGTGCGGCGAGGTGCCGGCGGTGACGGCGAACGACGCTGCGATGTGGAACTTCCTCGACGACACGTCGCCGGTCACGGACAACGGCGATCCGAGCGTCGCGGCGTTCGAGGCGTACTACTACCAGGCGTACACGCAGCTCGGGTTCCCGTCGACGAACGTGGCGTATCTCGACGCGCACCTCCACTACACCGACGACGATTACCTCACTGCGCTGCCCGCGGTTCCGCTCGTGTACGACGAGGGCGCGGCGATGCGCGATATCGACGCGTGGGTGCGCACCGAGGGCGACGGTCTCGCGTTCGTCTACGGCCAGTGGGATCCGTGGACGGGCGGCGCGTTCTCGCTCGGCAACGCGACGGACTCGCTGCTCGTCGTGCAGGCGCAAGGAACGCACGGCGCGCGGATCGGACGGCTCGCTGCGGCGGATCGAAGCGCGGTGCTCGAGAAGCTCGAGCGGTGGACCGGGGTGACCCCGCTGACGCCGCAGGCACGGGAGCACGTGAACGAGCGCGCGAACGAGCGAGAGCCGCGGGTTCCACCCGTGATGCTTCGCGCGGTATCGTTCGCTCCATGAGTGAGCGGCGCGTCGTTCTCGTCACGGGGTCCACGGATGGCATCGGCCGAGCAACGGCCCGTGCCCTCGCGGCGGCAGGGGTGAAGGTGATCCTGCACGGCCGGAGCAAGGCAAAGGTCGACGCGGCGATCGCGAAGCTACAGCAAGAGCTGCCGGGCGCGGAGATCGAGGGCGTGTCGTTCGATCTCGGCTCGCTGGCCGCCGTGCGCAACGGCGCCGACCAGATCCTCTCGCGGGTGCCGGCGCTGCACGTGGTGGTCAATAACGCTGGCATCTACGCCGACGAGCGCGTGCTCACGTCGGATGGCATCGAGCTCTCCTTCGCCGTGAACCACGTCGGGCCGTTCCTGCTCACCGAGCTGCTCGCGCCGCGGCTCGAAGCGAGCGCTACCGAGGCGCCGTCGCGCGTGATCAACATCAGCTCGATCGCGCACACGCGTGGCCGCATTCACCTCGACGATCTGTCGCTCGCGCAGGGATGGACCGCGTACGCCGCGTACGCGCAGAGCAAGCTCGCGAACGTGATGCACGCGCTCGAGCTCGCGGAGCGGCGCGATCCGAAGAAGCTCGTCGCGTACGCGCTGCATCCGGGCGTGATCAGCACCAAGCTGTTGCGCCAGGGCTTCGGTCCCGTGCAGGGCGCGTCCACGGAGACGGGCGCGCGTACGCCGATTCGCCTCGCTGGAGCGACGAGCGTCGACGAGCCGTCGGGCACGTACTTCAGCGAGGGTACGCCCACGCAGCCCGCGTCGGCTGCGCGCGAGAAAGACGCGCGCGTCGCGCTGTGGGATGCCTCCGTGAAGCTCGCGAAGCTCGCGTGACGGACGAGCGCGATGAGGTCCGTGCGCTGATCGCCAGGGGCGAGGACAGCGCCGCGTTCGGAAAGCTCCGCGCGCACCTCGGGTGGCCGGCGGGAAAGAGCGTCGCGGCGCACGAGCTGCCGGCGTGGATCGCGATGCTCGGCGAGCTCGCAGCGCGGCGAGGTGCGGAACAACTCGCGGAGCAGATCGACGATGTCGTCCGCGATCCGGACAGCCCGGATCGCTTGTTCTCGCTCGGATACGCGCTGATCGATGCCGAGGTCCCCACGATCGCGGCGACGCTCTTGTGGCGCTGCCTCGCACTCGTCGGCGACAGCGAGGAGGTCGTCTGCGAGCTCGTGAGCGCGCTCGAGAGTGCGCTCGCGTACGCCGACGCGCTCGAGGTCCTCGAGAGCCATGCAGCGTTGCGCGCTCGCAGCTTCCTCGCACGCTACCTGTACGGCTTCAACGCGGCGATGTGCGGCAAGCTCGCGATCACGCGCGAGGTGCTGCCGACGCTCGCACCCGAGTCGCACGAGACGAGCGTCATGCGCGACACGATCGCGAACATGCTCGAGCGCGCGGATCGCCTCGCGGGCGCGCTGCCGCTCGACGATCGCGATCTGCGCGGCTGGCACTACGTGCTCGGCGGCGGGCTCTTGATCCATCAATCGCCGTACGGCTTCGACGAGCCGATGCACGGGCGGTACGCGTGGCTCGCGGACTCGTTCTCGCGCATCGCGTTCGGTCTCGATCGGCTCGCGGAGCTCGTCGCGCCGATGTCGCTGCCGTGCGTGTACGCGCCGCCGGGACGGAGCAACGAGATCCTGGCGCACGCGGCGGCGCACAAGCTCGGCATTCCGATCGCGGAGTGGCCGGCGGTTGGCGTTCCGGCGCCGGGCCTCGTCGTCGCGTACAACCTCGCCGAGGTTCCGAGCACGCACCTCGCGCAGCTGTTACCGCGTCGGGCGGATCAGGTCCTGTACGCGCACGCGACGCCATGGACCCGCGATAACCCGGTCGCTCCCGACGTCACCACGCTGCTCGTCCAGACGCTCGTCGCCCCGTGGGGCGAAATGCCCATCATCGAGCCGGGTGGCGAGACACGGCACACCGCCCGAAACGAGCGCGCTCCCGCGCAGATCGCCGAGGACATCCTCGCGTCGGCGCCACTCTCCGTCGAGGATCTCGCCGCGGACGAGCCGGCGAGGTGGGGTGCGCTCGTGGCGCGCGCATGGCCGCCTACACCCGGACAGAGATCACGGATGTGGGCGGGCGGTCCGGTCCCTTCGACGCGCTTCACGTAATTCCTGCTACGCTCGATCTCGCCGTGAAGAAGATCCTGGTAGTCGAGGACGATCCGGTGAATCAGATGATCCTGTCTGACTTCCTCGCCGCGAACGGCTATCAAACGGTCGCCGCCGCGTCAGGACCCGAGGGCATCGAGCGCTTCGAGAGCGACGCGCCGGATCTGTGTCTCGTGGACGTTCAGCTGCCGCGAAAGAACGGCTTCGAGCTGTGTCGCGAGATCAAGAGCACCGGGAAGAACACCCCGATCCTCCTCATGTCCGCGGTGTACACGGATCGCGATCAATCCAATCGCACGATCCAGCTCGGGACGCTCGCGGACGGCTACCTGTCCAAGCCGTTCGATCTCGTGCAGCTCCTGTCGCAGGTCAAGCAGCTGCTCGGCGAAGCCTAGTACTGTGGGGCCATGAAGGGCCCGTCGTTCTTCGGGGACGCGCTCGCCGAGATGGCGTTGCCGATCAATCGGCCCAAGCTGTGGTTCGGCGTGCGGTCGGGCTTCGCCATCGCGATCGGCTTTGCCGTGCTCGCGGCGTCGACGGCGCTGTTCGAGCTGACGGAGTGGACCTGGGCGTATATCGCGCTCGTCACGATCAAGCTGACCACCAACTCGCTCGCGCTCCTCGCGCTCAAGCACGACCGCTTCGTGATGGAGACGCAGAGTCTCAACACGACGGGCGACGTGATCCTGCTGACCGCGGCGATCTACTTCACGGGTGGACCGTACAGTCCGCTGTTGCCGACGTACGTGATCGTCGTCGCGGTGCTCTCGCTGCTGTCGAACCTCGCGGTCACGATCATGATGGCGTCGCTGATCGTGATCGCGTTCGGCACGATGCTCGCGCTCATGACGACGGGCGTGTTGCCGACGACGGACGTGCCTGGCTCCCCGGGAGAGACGCCGACCGTGGGCTACGCGATCACGGCGATGGTGTACTGCGCCTTTGTCGTCGGTGTTCCGGCGTTCTTCTCGGTGGCGACGCTGCGGCTCTTGCGCAAGAAGGAGTCGGACCTGGAGAGGCGCACGGCGCAGCTGATCGAGAGCGCCACGCAGCGGAGTCAGTTCGTGGCGTCGATGACGCACGAGCTGCGTACGCCGATCCACGGTGTCCAAGGACTCGCGGACGTGATCGCGGCGGGTGTGTACGGCCCGGTCACCGACAAGCAGCGCGAAGCATGCGCGTCGATCAAGCGCAGCGCCCAATCGCTGCTGCAGCTCGTCGACGATGTTCTCCAGCTCACGCGCGCCGAGGCCGGCAAGATCGACGCGCGACCGGGCGCCGTCGATGTCACGAGTCTCGTCGAGCGCGTCACGGCGTCGACGTCGTGGATGGTCGGCACCAAGAAGCTGGCGCTCGAAGTCGACATCGCGCCCCAGCTGCCGAGCGTCCAGTCCGACGAGCGCTGGCTCGCGCACGTGCACGACAACCTGATCGCGAACGCCGTGAAGTTCACGCCCGAGGGCGGCAAGGTGATCGTGCGTGCGCGCGAGGTCGCCGACGGCGTGGAGCTCGCCGTCGAGGACACGGGCATCGGCATCTCGCCCGAGGATCGCGCGAAGATCTTCGAGCCGTTCCGGCAGGGCGAGCGCGGTGACGAGCGCGGCTATGGAGGGGTCGGGCTCGGGCTCGCGCTGGTCGCGCAGCTCTCGGATCTCTTGCAGACGCCGGTGTCGGTCGAGTCCACCGTCGGCAAGGGCTCCACGTTCCGCGTGTTCGTGCCGCTGTACTGGCGTGGGCGGCGTACGGCGCAGATCAGCGTGCCGCCGATCGACGACGAGATCACCGAGTAGCTACGCGAGCGAGAGGAGCAGCTCGGCGAGCGCAGCCGGTTGGTGCCGCTGGATCGCGTGACCCGCGCCTGCGATGACCTCGTAGCGATGGTTCGCGAAGCACGCGCGGCGCTTCGCGCGCTCGTCGAGCGGGAGGTTCAGCTTGGAGTCCGCGCCGTCGACGATCAGGGTAGGGCAGTTGATCTTCGCCCAGTACTTCATCGCGGTGTCGAGACGGTACGGATACGGGCCGAACGTCGCGTGAAGTGGGTCGTGCTTCCACGCGTAGCCGCCGTCGACCTTCTTGGTGCCGTGCTCCGCGAGCTCGCGCGCGAGATCGGGAGATAGCAGATCGTCGTGCTTGCGGAGCCGAGCGACCGCGTCGTCCAGCGTGGCCATCACCTTGGGCGACTTCGTGCGCGCGGCGCGCCACGCGTCGATCCACATCGCGGTGCGCGTCGGTCCGTCGGCGCTGCTCTGGTCGGGCGGTCCCAATCCCTCGAGCAACGCGAGCGCTTGCAGCCGCTCGGGGCGTGAGCCCGCGAAGTAGCTGCACACGCTGCCGCCCATCGAGTGGCCGACGAGCACGACGCTCGTGCGCGCGCACTGGCGGATCACGTCGTCGAGATCCGCGACGTAGTCCATGAAGTGGTAGTAGCCGCCGCCGCCGATCCGATCGCTGTCGCCGTGACCGCGTAGGTCGGGCGCGATGACATGGCCACGTGTCGCGAGGATCTCGGCGACGCCGCGCCAGGCGTACGCGACGTCGGTGAAGCCATGCACGAGGACAAACGTCAGCGACCCCTCCGCCGGGCCCGCCCACTCGAGGACGTTGTAGTGGATGCCGGTCGCGAGCGCGATCCGGCGCGACGAGAGCGTCACGTCAGGGCGCAGCCTTGATGCGATACACGTTGCCGTTCAGCGTGGTGGCGTAGATCTCGCCGGCAGCGTCGTGATGCATGCTGGTGATGTTGTTCGGCATGCCCTGCGGGTTCGGCGCGTAGTCGAACTTCTGGAACGTGCCACCATTGAGCGTCGCGCGGTGGAGTCCGGCGGACGTGCTGTTGATGTCCGTATAGAAGTGCCAGCCGACGAGATCCGGCATGCACGTGCCGCGATACGTGGTGCCGCCGATGATCGACTGCCACGTGTTGTGGAGGCGCGTGTCCTGCGGGAACACGAGGCCCGGTGCGTCCGGATCGCACGCTTGCTGCGTGCCGTTCTGATCGCAGCCGTTGGGCGAGGTGTCCGGATCGGGGCCCCCGTCGTTGATGCCGAGCGTCTGGCAGCAGCGATCACCTTCCCAGATGCTCCAGCCGAGGTTCTTGCCGCTCTGCTCGCCAGCCTTCACGACGGTGAGCTCCTCGGTCTTCACCTGGCCGACGTCGCCGATCCAGATGTCGCCCGTGGCCGTGTCGAACGACCAGCGCCACGGATTGCGCAGGCCGTACATCCAGATCTCCGGAGCGCCACCACCGGCGGCGAACGGGTTGGACGGTGGAATCGCGTACTCCTTGCCGGCATCGCGATTGTCGACGTCGATGCGCAGCATCTTGCCGAGCAGCGCCACACCGTTCGCGGTGTTGTTCAGCAGCTGGCCGTTGCGGCGCGGATCACCGGCGCCGCCACCATCGCCAGTGCCGATGTAGAGAAAGCCGTCGGGCCCGAACTCCATCATGCCGCCGTTGTGGTTGGTCGCGAAGTCGGGGATCCGCAGCACAGACGTGCACGCGTTGTCCGCTTTGTTCGGATCGGTCTCGCTCGCCGTGCAGCGGAGCACGACGTTCTCGTCCGGGTTTCCGTCGGCCGTGTAGTAGACGAAGAACTGACGATTGCACGCGTACGCGGGATGAAACGCGAGGCCGAGCAGGCCTTGCTCGCCGCGATCGCTCGACGACACGAGGTTCTGCACGGCCTGATCGAGATCGAAGAACGGCTCGGTGACGAGCGCGCCGTTCTCGATGATGCGAATGCGCCCGTTGCGGATCACGACGAACTGGCGCGGATCGTTGGGCGGCGAGGTCACGAGCACCGGGCCACCGCTGCCGCCCTGGCCGGTCTCGAAGTCGCCGTTATTGCCGATGCGCTCGAACACGACGTTCGTTCCGCTCACGGGATTGGCGCACGCGGGAAGCGGGGGAGGCAGCTCGCACTGCGGGCCGCCATCGCTGCCGCTGCCCCCACCATCGCTGCCGCTGCCTCCACCATCATTGACCGACGGGTTGCCGTCATCACCGCAACCAGCGGCGGCGAGGAGCAACGCGAGAGCGAGTCGAGGGGACCTCATGCGCGCATCATACGCTCGTCGCGCGGCGAGCGGCGTCGGCGTTCGCATCCCGTCGCATCCGTGCGGGAGCCGCACGAACGTGTTTCAGGGGCCGGCTTCGAGGTGATGGACGTAGCCGCCGGTCGTGGTCATGTAGAGCTCGCCGCGCGCGTCGGCGTGGATGCTCGATACGCTGCCCGGGAACGATCCGCTGACGGTGACCTTCTCCAGCGTGCCGTCGCTCTGCAGGCGCGCGCGATAGAGGCCGCCCGCCCCGTAGTCCGTATAGAAGTGCCAGCCGACGATGTCCGGGTAGCACGTGCCGCGATACGTCTCGCCGCCGATCACGCTGATCCATCCCTGGCCGTGCGTGCGCTCCTCCTGCGGGAACGTCATGTTCGTGTCGCTGCACGGCGCGCGGAAGCACTCGCGACCCTCGTACATCGACCAGCCGAGGTTCTTGCCCTTCTGCTGTCCAGCGGGCAACGCGGTGAGCTCCTCGATCTCGCCTTGGCCGACGTCGCCGATCCACAGATCGCCGGTCTCCTTGTCGAACGACCAACGCCACGGATTGCGCAGGCCGATGATGAAGATCTCGGGCGCGCCGCCCCCGTTCGCGAACGGGTTGTCGCTCGGAATCGCGTACTCCTTGTCGGTCGCTTTGCGATCGACATCGATACGCAGCAGCTTGCCGAGGAGCGCGATGCTCGCGGGGCGCGGCGAGCCATCGACGAGCGACTGGCCGTTCTGGTTGGGATCGCCGCCACCGCCGCCGTCGCCGGTGCCGATGTAGAGGTAACCGTCGGGACCGAACTCCATCATGCCGCCGTTGTGGTTGCTCGCGAAGTCGGGGATCGAGAGCACCGTGGTGCACGGCGCGGTCGTGATGTTCGGGTTCGCCGCGTCGGAGACGCAGCGCGCGACGATGTTCGCGCGGTTCGTCGTGTAGAAGATGAAGTACGTCTTGTTGACGTGGTACTGCGGGTGGAACGCGAGGCCGAGCAAGCCCGACTCGCCGCCGGCCTCGAGCTCGTAGCCCTCCTCGATGTCGAGGAACGGCTCGGGCAACAGCACGCCCGCTTCGTCGACGATGCGGATGCGGCCGTTCTGCTCGACGACGAACAGCCGGGGATCTTCGCGCGGCGCGGTGACGAGAACGGCGCCACCATTGACGCGCACGATCTCGCGCGCCGTGATGTTGGTTCCGTTCACCGGCGTGGCGCAGCGAGGAAGCGGCGTCGGCCCGTCGTCGCCGCCTTTGCCACCGCACGCCACCAAGCAGGAAGCCGCGAGCACGAACCCCATCGCGATGCGCATGGGACCGAGTCTACTCCGGTTTGGCGGGAGCCTTTGTCTCGTTTGCCGTGGCCGTTGCGACCGTGATTTTTCCGACGCGCTCGGCCCAGCGGCCAAAGACGAGCAGGATGATCCCGACGAAGAAGAATGGAAGCAGGAACACCCAGCCCGAGAAGCCGTCGTGCGTGCCGAAGTACACGAGCGCGAACACGGTGCCGATGAGCCAGACGACCATGGCGACGAGGTAGCCGAGGAGCTGGAGCCGGCGCTTCTTGAGCGCGGCCTCGAGCTTGGTCAGAAAGAACTGCGCTTCGTCGGGCGAGAGGTTCTCGATCGCCTCCGCGAGCTTCTCGTGTTGGGACGCATCGAACGCCTTTGCGACGAGCGGATCTTCTTGCTCCTTGGCCTTGGCCACGGGCGGAAGGTAGCAGCTATACCTGGCGCGTGCCTGCTCTCAAGATCAACGACGACCTGGGCCGCACGCTGATCTTCGTGCACCCGCCACAGCGCATCGTCTCGCTCGTTCCGAGCGACACGCATAGCCTGATCTCCCTCGGAGCCACCCAGCGGCTGGTCGGCCGGACGACGTACTGCGAGAGTCCCGAGGCGGCGCACGTCTCCACGGTCGGCGGCACCAAGAACGTCGATGTCGAAGCGGTGTTCGCTCTCGCGCCGCACCTCGTGATCGCGAATCAAGAGGAGAACACGCGGGCCACGCTCGAAGCACTCGCGGCGCGCGTTCCGGTGCTCGTGTCGCTTCCGCGCCGTGTGCCCGATGGCATCGCGCACCTCGCGCGGCTCGCCCGCATCCTCGGCGTCGGCGATCGCGAGCCGGCCCGGTCGCTCATCAAGCGCGGTTATCAGCTCGCGGGCTCGCGCCAGGTGGCGCGGCGCGCGTTCGTTCCGATCTGGATGGATCCGCTCATGACGCTGAACGCGGACACGTTCGGCTCCGATGTCCTCGCGCACGTCGGCATCGGCAACTCGTTCGGTGATCGCCAGCGGCTCTATCCGCTCGCCGCCGATCTGGGCAAGGGAGAAGCGGTCGAGGCAACCGGGCGCGACGTGCGGTATCCCCGCGTCACGCTCGACGAGGTGCGGCAGCGCGGCGCCGATCTGGTCGTCTTGCCCGACGAGCCGCACGCATTCTCCGCCGCGGACGAGGCAACCCTTCGCGCGGCGTTGCCGTCTGTGCCTGTCATTCGGGTGAGTGGCAAGGACCTGTTCTGGTACGGCGCGTGGACGATCGAGGCGCTCGATCGGCTCGCGTCGCAGCTCTCCTCGGCGTAGTGGTGCGGGCGCTGGCGGTCATGGTCGAGTGAGTCACGCGGCGTCGAGCTCGACGACAAAGCGCGCGCCGGGCTGCGCGTTCTCGATCCACACGCGGCCGCCCATCGCCTCGACCTGCGACTTCACGATCGCGAGGCCGAGGCCGCTGCCGCCGACATCGCGCGAGCGTCCGGCATCGATACGATAGAAGCGCTCGAAGACTCGCTCCTCGTGCCCCGCGGGAATGCCCGGGCCGCGATCGGTGACCGAGAGGCGCACGTGGCCATCTCGTCCTTCGGCGCGCACGGTGATCGGTGTGCCGGCCCCGTACTTGACCGCGTTGTCGACGAGGTTTTGCACGACGTGATCGAGACCATCGCGCGTGGCGAGCACGGAGAGCTGCGCCGGCACATCGATCTCGATCTGCGCCGACGGCGTGATGCCCTTGGTCGTGCGCGCAGCATCACTCACGACCTGCGCGAGCATGACCGGTGTGCGCTCGCCGATCGCGGACTGCCGGCCCTCGATCGTGTCGAGGACGAGCAGGTCGGACACCAGCGATGCGATGCGCTGCGCGTTGCGGTGGATCGTGGTGAGAAACTCCTTGTTGGTCTCCGCATCGACGCCGCCGCCGAGCAGCGTCTCCGCGTAGCCCGAGATCGAGGTGACCGGGGTGCGCAGCTCGTGCGCGGCGTTCGAGAGGAACTCGCGGCGTACGGCCTCGAGTGCGCGCATGCGCGTCACGTCGTACAGCACGAGGATCGCGCCGCCGGGCTCGTTGAGCGGACGCGCGGACGCGCGGACCTCGCGCCCGAACAGCACGAGCTCCGCGTCTGCTTGCTCCCCGGCGAGCGCCTTCGTGAGGAGCGGCTGGAGCGGCGCGGGGAGCTCGGTGCTGTCGTCGGTCTCGACGAGCGGCTTGGCCGCGTCGTTCACGAGCACCGTCTCGCCGGCGCGATCGACGACGACGACGCCCTCGACGAGGCCGCCGAACACCACGGATAGAAGATCGCGCTGCTGCGTCAGCTCGGAGATGCGCGACTTCACCTCGCCGGCCATGTGCATCATCGTACGCGCGAGGACTCCGAGCTCGCCGCCGGCGTCGGTGGGGCCAGGGGCGTCGTAGTCGCCTTGCGCGAGCCGCTCCGCGGTGCGCGTCATCGATTGCAGCGGCTTCGTGATCGCGCGAATGAAGAACCACGACAGAAACAGCGAGCCGAGCAGGCCGAACGCGGAGCCCACGAGCAAGCGATTGCGCATGCGCGCACGCGTCTCGAGGATATCGTCGAGCGGGACCGCGAGACGGATCACGCGATGGAAGTCGCCCTCGACGGCGATGAGGTATTGCGGCGGTCCGTCCTCGCCGAGCTTTCTGATCGCGCGCCCGATCTCGCCGCGCCTCGCTCTTGCGACCTCCACCGCGTCCCCGATCGGACGCCCCACCGTGGACGGCTCTTGCGAGTCGCCTTGAACGAGCCCGTCGGCACCGATGATCGTGATGCGCGTTCCGGTGACCGCGGCGAGGCGCGGCGCGAGGCGCTCGGGATGACCGGCCACGGTGAGCCAGTTCGCGACGGAGTCCCCCTGCTTGAGCAGGCGCGCGTCGAGCGACGCGACCAGATCGTTGGCGAGCGTGCGTTCGATCGCGATCAGCGTCGTGGCGCCGACGACCACCACGAGGATCAGGAACGTGAACAGCAGCCGATTGCGCAGCGAGCGATGCACTCGTCGTCGAGCGTATCAGCTACCGGCGTCTGGACGCTTCGCGCGATAGCCGAAGCCGTGTACCGTTTCGATGACATCCGCCGCGGGTCCGAGACTGACGCGAAGCCGACGCACGTGAACGTCGACGGTGCGCGTGTTGATATCGCCGCGCATGTCCCACACTTGCTCGAGGAGCTCCTCGCGCGAGAACACGCGTCCCGGATCGCTGACGAGGAGCTGGAGCAGCTTGTACTCGAGCGGGCGCAGCTGCGTGGGAGCACCGCCGATGCGAACGTCATGCGTGACGGGATCGAGCTCGATCGGACCAACGGTCAGCACCTTGTTGGGATCGCCAGCGGCAGGACGCGCGCGTCGCTCGGCGAGGCGATTGGCCAGCGCGGTCACGCGGAGCACGACCTCGCGGACGACGAACGGCTTCACGACGTAGTCGTCGGCGCCGACCTCGAGACCGAGGATGCGATCCTCGGCTTCACCCTTCGCGGTGAGCATGAGCACGCCCACGTCCCCGACCTTGGGATCCGAGCGGATCTGCTTGCAGACCTCGTAGCCCGACGTGTCCGGGAGCATGAGATCGAGGATCACCACCTCCGGGAGGTTCGCGTGGATTGCGGCGAAGCCCTCGGCGCCAGTCCCCGCGGAGAGGACGACGAAGCCCGCGCCGCGGAGGTTGAACTCCAGGAGTCGTGCGACGTCGCGTTCGTCCTCGATGATGACTACCCGGCGCTCCATGACGCGGTTATAGCCCGAACTGCCACGTTACATAGATATGACAGCGCGCCGCTCACAGGAACGCGCGCGATAGGCTCGTCTGGTGAAGACGCTTGTCGCCGTCGCGATCGCGCTGTCCATGGTCGCGTGCTCCAGAGGCGGTGCGTCGGGCAAAAAGAAGCTGCACGTCGGCGCAGCGTCGGATCTGCTCAAGGCATTTACCGAGCTCGGCGCCGAGTTCGAAGCGAAGACAGGAATCGACATCGAGTTCTCGTTCGGATCGAGCGGGCTACTCGCGAAGCAGATCGAGCAAGGCGCGCCGTTCTTTCTGTTCGCGGCGGCGAACAAGTCGTTCGTGGATCAAGTGGTGAAGGCCGGGCGCTGCGATGCGTCGACGGTGCGCCTGTACGCGCGAGGTCGCATCGTCGTGTGGACAGCGGTCGGCAAGCCGGCCCCCGCGACGCTCGAGGATCTCGTGAAGCCCGAGTACAAGAAGATCGCGATCGCGAACCCCGAGCACGCGCCGTATGGCGTCGCCGCCAAGCAAGCGATGCAGAAAGCGGGCGTGTGGGACCGGATCGCGGATCGCATCGTGCTGAGCGAGAACGTGTCGGCCACGCAGCTCTACGCGAAGAACGGCGACGCCGACGCAGCGCTCGTCGCGCTGTCGCTCGCTGTCGCCACGGACGGCGGCACCACGCTGCGCGTCGATCCGGCGCTGCACGAGGCGCTCGATCAGCAGCTCGTCGTGTGCGGCAGCGGCGCGGAGGCCGAGTACGGGCGCCAGTTCGCCGACTACTTGTCGACCACGAACGCGCGCGAGCTGATGATTCGCTACGGCTTCATCTTGCCGACGGAGACCGAACCAGCGCGATGACATGACATCATGCCGGGCCGTGAAGCCCGAAACGCTCGCCGCGAAAGTCATGCACTCGATCGATCACACCACCGGTGCGGTGGTGCCGCCGATCCATCTCGCGACCACGTACGCGCGCGACGAGCAGTACGCGCTGCGCGGCACCATGATGTACACGCGCGACGAGAACCCGGGCACGGTTCCCGTCGAACAACTGCTCACGGCGCTCGAGGGTGGGGCGGCATCGCTCGCCTTCGCGTCGGGCATGGCCGCCGCGACCGCCGCGTTTCGCGCGTCGTGCAAACCGGGTGACCACATCATCGGCCCGCGCTTCGGCTACTTCGCCGTGCGCAACTGGCTCTCACGCTTCACCAAGTGGGGCGTGCACGTCGACTTCGTCGATGCATCGAACCTCGACGAGCTTCGCGCCGCGCTGCGTCCCACGACCAAGCTCGTGTGGATCGAGAGCCCCGCGAATCCGACGTGGCAGATCGCGGACATCTCCGCGGCCGCGGAGCTCGCGCACTCCGTCGGTGCCCGCCTCGCGATCGACTCGACCGCCGCGTCGCCGGTGCACGTGCGCCCGATCGCGCTCGGCGCGGATCTCGTCATGCACTCCGCGACGAAGTACCTCGCGGGGCACTCGGACGTGCTCGCGGGCGCGCTCGTCACGGCTGCCGAGGACGACGTGTGGGCCGAGCTGAAAGAGCTGCGCCACGACGAGGGCCCCGTGCTCGCACCGTTCGAGGCGTACTTGCTCCAGCGCGGCATGCGCACGCTGTTCGCGCGTGTCGAGCGCTCGAGCGCGACCGCGATGGCGCTCGCCACGGCGCTCGAGACGCTCCCGGGCGTGATGGTGATCTACCCGGGCTTGCCCTCGCATCCGCAGCACGCGATCGCGCAACGCCAGTACACGCGCGGCTTTGGCAGCATGCTGTCGATTCGCGTCGGATCGCGCGAGCGCGCGCTCGATGTCGTGAAGCGCGTCCGCGTGTGGCTGCCGGCCACGTCGCTCGGCGGCGTGGAGAGCCTGATCGAGCATCGCGCGAGCGTGGAGGGCGCGAGCTCGCCCACGCCCGTCGATCTGCTGCGCCTCTCGGTCGGGCTCGAGCATGTCGACGATCTGCTCCGCGATCTGCGCGAGGCGCTGTCGTGAAGCTGCGCGTCGCCACGTGCAAGACGCTCCCCGAGGTCGATGTCGACGAAGCGCCGCTCGCCGCCGCGCTCGCCGCCGCCGGCATCGATGCCACGCTCGTCGCGTGGGACGATCCGAGCGCCGATTGGGACGCGCCGATTCCCACGATCCTTCGCTCCACCTGGAACTACGCGCACGACGTGACCGGCTTCCTCGCGTGGATCGAGCGCGCGTCGCGGGCGGCGCCCGTGTGGAACCCGCCCGCCATCGTGCGGGCCAACCTCCACAAGCGATATCTGCTGGAGCTCGCCGCGCGTGGAGTGCCCGTCGTGCCGACCACGCTCGTCGATCGCGGCTTGTCGCTTCCGGCGGGCGAGCTCGCGAAGATCGCGCCGTTGATCGTGATCAAGCCAGAGGTCGGCGCGGGCTCGCTGAACACCCGCGTGTTCCTGCTGCCCGACCCCGCTGCCGAGGCGCACCTGCGCGCGATCACCGCCCACGGGGCTGCGCTCGTGCAGCCGTACCTCGCGTCCGTGGACGAGTACGGCGAGCGCTCGCTCGTGTGGATCGACGGCTCGCTCTCGCACGCGATCCGCAAGGCCCCGCGCTTCGCCGGCGACGACGAATCGATCAGCGGGCCGTTCCCGATCGCCGACGACGAACGCGCGATCGCCGAGGCAGCCCTCGCGCCGATCGCGGCGCAGATCCTGTACGGCCGCGTCGACCTCGCGCGTGACGATCGCGATCGGCCAGTCGTCATGGAGCTCGAGCTGGTCGAGCCCTCGCTGTTCTTCACGCGAGGGCCGGGCTCGGTCGAGCGCTTCGTCGACGGGCTCGCGCGGCGACTTGGCTAGCCGCGCGGCGTGACGATCCGAGCGAGACGTCGTGAGCGTCGGCGCGAGCCGTCGTTGCTATCCGCGCGGTGGCAGCGTGTCGAGGATCGCGCGGCCGAGCGCGATGGCATCGATGCCACTCGGCGCTTCGACGGTGATGCGGCAGTCGGAGTCGTCATCGACCGCGACGAGCTGCTGCGATTGTCCGTTCTCGACGAGCATCGCGGCGCGGCCCACGTCCTGAATCGCGCGCCCATTCGGGTTCTGCTGCGCGAGCTGCGCGGACGATGGCATCGTGCCGTTGCAGTCAGCTTGGACCGCGATTCCGTTCGTGCCTGCGCGCGAGCCCCGCGCGTTCGCGGCCATGTCACGCGACCCCGACGCGGTGGTGTTCGCGGTGCCCGTCGAGCCCGACGTCCCCGTCGATCCTCGATTCGTCGTCGCGGTGTCGGTGCGATCCGAGGTGCCGGCGCCGCCCGCCATCGAACCACTGGGTTGGCTGCCGGTGGACGATGCCGACTGGCCACCCGTGCCGGTGCCGGTATTCGACGCCGCCTGGGTCTTCGACGACGACGCGGCCTGACCGCTCGTGCCGGCGCCCGCCGCCGTGTTCGACGCGGCCTGACCGCTCGTGTCGGCGCCCGCCGCCCCCGTGTTCGACGCGGCGGTGTCCGTGTTCGTCGTGTCGTGCGGCGCCGATCCGCCCGCGGTGTATTGACCCGGATGCGTCGCGCTCGCGGACTGCTCCGAGCTCACGGTGCCGGTG
The DNA here is from genome assembly GCA_023428295.1 of Pseudomonadota bacterium. GTDB lineage: Bacteria > Myxococcota_A > Polyangia > Haliangiales > Haliangiaceae > JABFXX01. The sequence goes on along the minus strand of JAEYYV010000141.1, from coordinate 7,152 downwards.
CCAGGCGAGTCGTCGCTGGCGGGGCCGCCGCCCGTGTTCACGGCGGTGGTCCGATCCGACGCGCTGGATCGTGAAAGGTTGTCGCGATCGTTTCGGCATGCGATCGCGAGAAACAACATCGAGCTAACGAAGAGTGTAGTGCGCATGATCGAGGCTAGCTCTCGCTCGATGAACATCTACCAACCTCGACGTGAGATCGGGATGCGCGTGCGCGCTCGACGAAGTTCGCTGAACAGCGCGCGATCGATCCGGCCGAGACGGATCGATGCGCGTTCGTCAGTCACTCGGGGGCGTCGTATCGGCGGGTGTGCTGGTCGCGGGTGCGCTGGTCGCGGGCGCGGCGGGCGCGGGCTTCTCGACGGCAGGCTTCTTGGCAGGCGTGGGTGCTGCTGACTTCTCGGCAGCGGGCGCGGCAGAGCCCGCAGCGGGCGCTGCAGATCCGGCATCGGCCGATCCGGTCGCGCTCGATCCGGATCCTGCCGAGCCCTCGGTCGTCTCGGTCGGGACCTCGGCGGGTGCGGGCGTCGGCGCCGGAGCAGGGGCGGGCGCGGCCAGCTTCGATCCCGGCACGATCGGATCCGGCGGCGCGACATTCTCCTCGGGCTTTTTCCCCGAGCACGCACCGGCGAACAGGACTGCGAGAAGGACCGCCTTCGACATGCGCGGACCCTAGCGCACGACGGGCGCGCGTACGAGCCCCATCGTAGCGTTCCGCCCGAGACCAACCTGTCAGTCGTCGTAGATCGTGATCAGGTCGTAGCCGCGTGGGTTGTTCCGCTCGGTGTAGACGACGGCCAGACCGAACTCGCCACCATCGCACTCGAACGAGACGACGCCGCCCTTGGCGAGCCACTCGTTCGCATTCTTGCGCAGCGTCTCGTACTTCTCGGGCGTGTTCGGTGGGAGCGCTTCGTACGGCTGACCGAGCAGCTTCGCGTAGCGCGTACGCGGCTCGCGCTCGTAGCAGCCGCCGGTGCCGACGGTGCGCTGCGCGAGAAACGGATAGAAGTTGCCGACGTTGCGGCGCTCGCGCTCGACGGTGTACGGCGTGCCGTCCTCTTTGAGATAGATCTTCCTCAGATCCTCGGGGAGGTTCGGGAGGCGACCGGCCATGTCGTAGCGGTGCAAGAGCACCTCGATCTGACCGACGGCCGCGAAGTCGAACAGCGCGATGTACGCGTCCTTCGATCTCTTCACTGCGCGTTCGAAGTCGAAGACCACACGCTCGCGGATCGACATGTTCGCGCGCTCCGGCGGGAACTGCTCGGCCGATGCGGCGGGCTTCGGCGCGACAGGCGCGGCGGGAGGTGCGGTGGTCGCCGCGGGTCCAGCACACGCTGCGAGCAGCACGAGGATCAGGCTGCGTTTGCCCATGCATCTCCATAGTCGTCCAGAGCGCTGCCGACGGGAATGCCGAGCGCCTGGAATCCGGGGACTAGCACCTCGCGCACGCAGGTCGCGTAGATCACGCGCTCCTCGGCGGGCGTCATGAGACCGTGCGTGCGGACCGCGTCGGTGACCTCGCCGACGGGACGCTCGCGCTCGACGACGTTCGCGACGCCGCGAAGCGCGCGCGGCAGCATCTCGGCAGCCGCGTCGATCACGCCTTGTCCACCCACTTCGATCGCGTGGCGCATGTACGACCACCCGAGCCGCGCGTGCATGACCTCGTCGGAGTAGATCGACGTCAGCACGGCGAGCGCCGTGGGATCCGTGGTCAGATCGCGCGTCGCGGAGAGCACCGTGGTCGCGTACGTCTCGGAGACGCACGAGACGAGCATGGTGTTGGCGAGCGCTTGGTGCAGCTTGGGACGCTCGGGGTCATCCGGCAGCGACGACATGCCGGGCGGCGGCAGGTTCTTCTTGCCCGAGTAAATGTTCGCCATGCGCAGACACATCTCGGCGTGGCGAACCTCGTCGATGCCCGCGCGCAGACACAGCGACAGCACGTCGGCCGGCGCGTTCGCCGCGACGAGATCGATCGCGAGCACCGAGAACGTCGACACCGCGAGGTACTCCGCCTCGGATCGACGCATCCACGTCGCCGCCAAGCGATTGCGCTCGGGCTCGGTCAGCTCGCCAGCCGTGGTCTTGTCCCACGGGATCGCGACGGTGCGCCGGCGCATCAAGCGATGGTGCTCGGACTCGAGCGGCGTACCGCTGAGCCACCACGGGCTCGTTGGCTCGTAGTTGTCGTCGCGGCCCTGCGGCTCGATATCGCCGAGCACGCCCTCGTTCGGATCCGGGCTCACGACAGGATGAACCCGCGACCCGACGGTCGCGATGGGGTGGTTCGAGGGCGCGCCTTCGCCGCCTCGGCGTCCTTCTTGGCCTTCTCCTCCGCGGCGGCCTTCTCGTCGGCCTCCTTCTGCGCCTGCGCTTCGGCGGCGGCCTTCTCCTCGGCTTCCTTCTGCGCCGCGAGCTCGGCGGCGGCCTTCTCGTCGGCTTCCTTCTGCGCCGCGGCCTCGACGGCAGGGTCGGGAACGGGCGACGCCTCCGTCGCGGGAGCCGGTGCGGGCTCCTCGACCTTCTTGTCGCTGCCACCGCAGCCTGCGAGCGGTACGGCGAGCATCGCCCCCGCCGCGACCACCGTGCGCCAGATCGTGTTCGTAACCATGGTGCGCTTCATGGAAGTCCCCTTGTTCAAACGGCGCGACGACGATGACATCGCGGCCGCGCAATTGCCAGTCGGGACCGAAAACGAAAACGCGCCCGGATAGGCGCGCGTACATCGGTCACGAGAGGACGGTCACGACAGGATGAAGCCGCGTCCTTCGCCACCGCCGCCGTCGTCGTCGACACCGCGCGGACGCTCGCCGGCGGCACACGGATCGGCGCACGGGTCGGTCGCGTCGGTCGTGCTGTCGGTGGTTGGCGTCTGATCCGTGGGCTCCGACGTCGACGTGTTGGTCGGTGGCGTCGTCGCGGCGGGCGGGTTCTTCTTGCACGCGGGCGCGCCGAGCATCGCGCCTGCGAACACCACGGTACGGAAGATCGTCTGAGCGGAGTTGCGCTTCATCGGCACGAAGCCTAACGCGAACGCCCCGCGGCGCGCGACTCAAACCTTGCCGCGTGCGTACTCGACCCGTGTCGGTGGGATCATCCCGAGCGCGTCGAGGAGGCGGCGGCGCGCGAACGTGGACCACCCCGTCGGCGGCAGCGCCACGGTGAGCTGCGTTCCGTCGAGCGTGATCGTCGGTGTGTCGGGGTGCGCGGAGAGCTCGACCTGTGCCACGCGCGCGTCCGCGACGCGCTCGACCTCGTCGATCACCGCGGGCAGCACGTACTCGAGCGTGCGCACGTTGTCCTCGTCGAGGCCGGACGCGATGCGATAGCCGCGCTTCGTTGCCTTGATCTTCGCGTCGAGCGCTGCGCGATCGAACCGGCGCGCGATGCTCCACTGCGGCATCCCGATCTCCGTGAACCACCGCTTCGCGCGCTCGGCGATCCAGGCGGTCGCTTCACCACCACGCGCGGCGACGAGCTTCTCGTCGAGCTCGGCGATCTGTGCGTGCAGCGCATCCACCTCGTGGTTCGGCGCGTCGACCTCGAGGAACAAGTACGGCCCGAACTGCGTCGCGACGAGGACTTCGCGCGCGGCCTCGCGGCCCTTCTCGAACCACGATGGATCGGCGGGCTCGGCAGCGGCGAGAAGATCGTAGAAGGCGAGGGCGCGCGTCACCGCATCGCGGGTCTCGGCGAGGATCGCCCGCCGTCGCGGGTTCGACACCGCGGGCGTCACGCGCGGCTCGCGCGCGAGCATGAGCGTCAGGACGAGCGAGGGATCCGAGTGCTGCGCGACCTGGTGCGTGTGCGCGGTGCGCGCGCGCGTGGGATCGTTGTCGAGCGTGTACAGCCGTACGGCGCGAGGCATCAGCGCACTCCGCTCACGAGTCGGCCTCGGGCACGTGGGTCGCGGGGGACGATGCCATCGGGGACGCCTGCTGCGTCGTCATCATGCCGCGCATGCGGCGGACGAGCTCCGCGACGATCGCTTGCGACATCTCGGGACGCTCCGACATCACGCGCTTGAAGCCATCGCCCGGCACGCGCAACAGGCGTGCGCGCGACGTGGCGCGCACGGTGGCCGAGCGCGGCGCGGAGTCGAGCACCGCCATCTCGCCGATGCACGCGCCCGCACCGAGCGTGTTGAGCACCTTCTCGGGGCGGCCCGTGTCGCCGCCGCCGGTGAACACGACGACGTCACCCTTCACGATCAGATACACGGCGTCGCCCGCTTCGCCTTCCTTGAAGACGTCGCGGTTCACCTCGACGCGGCGCTCCTCGACGATCTGCGCGAGCTCCTCGAGATCCTCGGCGGCGAGATCCGCGAAGATCGGCACCTGACGGATCAACATCATCTTCTCGATGACCGTCAGCTGCGCCATCGCTGCGTTCGCGTCGAGCGTGGCGTACGCGCCCGCGTTGCCCTTGCCTTGCTTGGTCTGCGCGAACGCCGTCGCCGACAGCGCCGCCGGATCCATCGCGGGCATCTCTTGCGACGTCCCGCCCGACACCGCGCGCACGGCTGCGTGGCGCACGTTCGCGTCCGGATCGCCGAGCACCTTGGTCAAGAGATCACGCGTCAGTCGGCTCTTCGCACCGAGCGCGCGCACCGTTGCTTCGCGCACGATCGGCTCCGGATCGTCGAGCAGCGCGACCACGCGCTTGCGCGGCGCCTCGTCCTCGAAGCGCGAGAGCAGCATCGCGACGACGGCGCGAACGTAGTGCGACGCATCGTCGGCGATCGCCAAGAACGGTGCGGCTTCCCACGCCGCTGCTTCGCGCCGCGCCATGCGCTCGAGCGCACGCGTCAGCGGATCGCGCAGCGACTCGCCGACGTTCTCGATCGCCTCGAGCGCGTCGAGCTTCACCGTGCCGAGCTTCGCCGCTTGTGCGCGCACTTGCTCCACCTCGGGGCGCTTGGACATCACGGCCATGTAGCCGAGTGCGTTGATCGCGTGCTCGTGCGCGCGACGCCGCGCGAGGTGACGGAGCAGCGACAGGCTCGCGCTCTCGCTCTTCTCGACGTTCGTCTGATTGGCCGCCTCGACCGCCGCGACGAGCTTCCCGATCTCCGCCAGCTCGGCGGCGTACATCTTGTCGATCGGTCCACCCGGCGCGACGAGCTGCGCGAGCGCTTGCTGCTCCTCGTCCTCGCCCACGCCGCGCTCGCTGCGCAGCGCCTCGAGGCTCGACGGCGTCGGTGACGTGCCGAGGCGCGCGGCCTCGACGACGAGTCGCTCGAGCTCCTTGCGATACTGCTCGCCCGCCAAGCGACGCTCGGCGCTGCCTTGGTACGCGGGATCGAACAGCTGCCGCTCTTCCGCGGACAGCTCGCCGACGATCTTCTGGTGATCCTTGTCGGAGATACCGAGCTGCGCGCGCAGGCTGTCCAGCAGCTGCAGCTCGTTGCGCGTGACGAGGCCGTCCGCGACCATCTCGCGCACCGTCTCCTTGTACGCGCGCAGTCGCGAGTCCTTCTGCTTCGTGCGCTCGGTGTGAAGCAGGTAGATGTCCTTGAGGTCGTCGCTCGGCGGCGCGTCGCCCCACTCCCACTTCTTGAGGATCTTCTGCGCGAACTTCTCCTGGACGTGCTGGTCCTCGCGGCGCGTCACGCGACGCACGAAGATCGCGGTCGACGCGAACACGACGAGGATGCCCCACGCGGCGGCGACCCACGCCGGGAGCTTGGCGAGCGAGGGCTGGCCGGCGAACAGGTAGAACGCGTTGAAGCCCAGAAGCCCGCAGAACGCGAGCATGCCGTGCCGGATCCGAGCGAGCAGCGCGACCTTGGCCTCGGGCGGCGAGTCCGCGGGGAGCTTCGCGAGGCGAGCGCGCGCGACGAGCTTCTCGACGAGCGTGAACACCAGATAGCTGCCGAGCCCGAAGGCGACGAGCGTGAGCGGCGCCGCTACGATGCGCGGGAGCGCGGGCAAGAACGTGAAGCCCGGCTCGAGCATCTTCGACGGCAGGTCGCGCTCGTACGTCCACGCGCCGCTGAAGTAGTACCCCCACGAACCGCTGACCAAGTAGTAGTACGTGTAGAACGCGACGACGATGCCGGGCCACGCGAAGTACGCCACGCGTCGCGGCTTCTCGCTCGCTTCCTTCCAGTAGCCCTGCTCGAGATCGATGTCGGGGCAGTGCTTCTTGCACGCGACGCACGGCGCGCACTGGCTCGTCAGATCGTCGCTCGTGGCCGCGCCGCGCACCGGCTCCGTGTAGATCTTCTCGACCATGCCGACGGGGCAGAGGAAGTTGCACCACGTCTTGCCGGCGTAGATGAAGCTGGTCGCGATCGCCCACACAGTCACGATCGCGAGGAACGCGGCGAGCCACAGCTGGCTGCCGTTCGTGGCCACGAGGCGCAGCGTGAGCGCGAGCACCATGAAGCCGAGCTGGAACAGCAGATAGTTCCGGCTCATCCAATCGCCCATCTTGCGCGTGCCCGGTCGACCGAGGAGCCGGCCGATCTGGCCCATCACCGCGAGCGGGCAGATGCGCCGCCACACGTGATAGCCGAAGGTCATCCAGAAGAACGGCAGGAGCGCGATCGCCACGGTCCACGTGAGTCGGTTGCCGTGCTCGAAGCCGAGGATCGTCGGGATCGTCGCGGCGAACGCGATGACCATCACGACGCGCGCCGCGATGATCCATCTCGGCGCGGTGCCGCCGTCGGTGAACGCGGCCCACCCGCCGGCCTTGGTCTTCGCGGCTTTGCCTTCCGGCTTCTTCGCGTCAGCCTTCTTGCCGTCGGCCTTCGTCGCGTTGCCCTCCACGACGGGGAGCTTCTTCTTCGCCGGCTGGTCGGGCTTGCCGGTCGTGCCGGGCTTGTCGGGCTTGCCGGTCGTGCCGGTCGTCGTGATGTCCGCGGACGTCGCGCTCGTCGGCAGCACGGGCGGCTTGAGCGCCGGTGCGTCGGCGGACTTCGCGGCACCGCTCGCATCGGCGGACCTCGCGGTGGCGCTCGCATCGGCGGCGGGAGGTGCCTCGGCCGTCGCGGCGGTATGCGCGGCGGCGCTCTTCTCGGGCTTCGCTGGCTTCGCGTCGCCGCCTTCGGCCGCCTTCTTCGCCTTCGCGGCTTTCGCCGCCGCCAGACGAGCCGCACGCGCTGCGAGACGCTCTGCTTCGGCAGCGTCGGCAGCGACC
>JAEYYV010000147.1 GCA_023428295.1 Pseudomonadota bacterium | reverse complement strand
TTCTCAAGCCCCAAGAGCTGACGGTAGAGATCGGTGTCCTGCACCGACCAAACCTACCGCCATCACGCGGCGCTCTCACGTCCGCAGCTGACCTCGTCGGAGACCCACCCGAAACCCGGAAGCGGCCCGAATGGATAGTCGCGGACTCGTTCTTAGTCCGAGCGAGAGATGGAAGCAGGAGCGGAACCATGCGCGCGGCGTGCCGTGTCTAACCGGTTAGAACCACGCATGGATGCCTGTGGTGCGGCCCATTTGCGCAGCAGCTCGCAATTGCTATCAGGGTGTTCCTCTCGGGCGTGCGTGACGCTTGATGCCACGCACCGATTGCGACATCTCATCGCATGCGCGGTGTCCGCGAAAGCACGATCGGGACTTCGTCGGAGCGACCGTTCTCGAAGCGCTCGACTTTGGATGCGCGCGCACGCACGCGCGTCGCGCTCACTTGCTCCTCACCCTTCGATCGGACGCAGAGAGGCAAGGAACTCGCGCCAGCTTCCAGCGAGCTTCTTCATGTCGCGACGCTCGTGCCATGCCACGCGAGGATTCGCATCTGCTGGTCGCTCGTTCAGCCTATCGAAGTACCAAACCTCGCCACGATGATCACCGTCAAGCACAACGAGAAGGCGACACCCAAATCCGTCGTAGCCCACGAACAGCAGTTGAGCAGCGGGGTCGAGGTCACGACGTTCGTCGAGATCGGAGGACTCGTCTTCGTCGCGGAGACTCAGCAGCCAATTGACCGTGCCCCAGTCGAACCGGCGATTCCTCTCGTCGAGTTGTCCGCCGTTCACGGCGAGAAGGAACGCGCGGTAGTCGTCAGGCAAGACGAATCCCAGGCGCTTTTCGAACGCGGCCACTTCCGCCTCGCTGACCACCGGCCCTCTCTGCTCCATCGCTGGCCATTCATTTTCCATACACTGCTGCTCCTGTCTCTTGCTTGTATCGCGCGACGCCGCCCGCGTGCCTTACTGCGTCGTGGAGGTCCTGAGGCACGAGTATCATCCCCGTCCCGTCGTCGAGGTGATGCCACGTGTGCTTACCCGGTTGCTTCCAACTCGGGTCGACCTTGCGCAACGCCGCGTTCGCCGCCGCATCGTCCGCAGTGCGGCTTCCGGTCATCTTGATCGGAACCGTCTTACTTCCGTTGGGCAGTGGCATGGCGTGCGGTTCGAAGTCTGGGAATCCCTCGTCACTGAACTTCACACCCTTGCCTTGGTACTTCTTGGGAAGGCTGCCGACGGGGAAGCTCTTGCCCGCGAACTCGTGGTTAATGGGGAGGCGACCTGCGAGCGGCTTCACGGTCGCCGCTTCGATCGCGATGTCCGCATCGGCTATTTGTTTTTTCGCCGACTTGTTCTTTGGAGACTTCGCTAACTTCTTCTTCGCTTCAGCGCGAGAGCGCTTCGCGGTCTCGAGATAGTCGTCGAAGTACTGGCGCTGATAGTCCCACAGCACCTTGCGCTCGATCGCTGCGCGCTGAGGTGGCTTCGCGCTCTTCCACTTCTTCGTCTTCTTCAGCTTCGCCATCACCTTCTTGTGGCGTTTAGCTGCGGCAAGCCGAGCTTGCTTGGCGAGCGCGTTACGCGTCGAAAGAGCGGTCGCGCCCTTCTTGATACCCTTCTGGAAGAACTGCCCGCCACCGAGGACGTTCGCGCTGCTGACGATGAGAGCGACATCGAGGAGCCCCTTTAGCGAGTCGGGAACGCCAAACTGGCCCCAGGGCGATCCCATTGGGATGCCTTGCTCCCCGGCCTCACCCTCGCCTCCAACCATTCCTCCTTCGGAGCCCTGGTCCTTGCCGTCGCGGTTTCCTCCTTCGTTTACGCCACCTCCACTCTTGTCCGTGGAGCCTTCGCCTTTGCCATCCGAACGTGCCCCCTCTCCACCAGGGCCAGTGCCGCCGACCTCGGTATCAGTTCCAGTGCGCCCATCAATTGATCCACCAGCGACACCTGCTCCATCGCCGTCGTTCTCCTGGTCATCGTCGTCGGGGTCGATGCCTATGCGAGCTTCGAGATCCTTCGCGATCTCTTCCTCGCTCGCCAAAATTTCGTCGAGGACGGCATCGGAATCATCGCCGCCATCGCCACCAGTGCCACTACCGGCCTCCTCCTTGGCGGACTTCTTCCCGCCGCCTTCGGATGCATCGTCGGATCCTGATGATGTCTTCGTCGACCCCGTCTTGCCTTCGCCGTCCGGCGCCGTGCGATCCGTCGATCCGTCACCCGCCTCCAGTTCGTCCGTTGCGTGACCCGGAGGCAGGTGGCTCTTCTTCGCACCCTTGTCGACGGTCACCGCGTCGATGGGCTGCATGTGGATCAGGATCATGTCGCCGCGCGCGCCCCAGGCCTCCACGCTCTGCCCGCCAGATCCGTCCTTCCCAGTGTTGACCTTGAACGATCGCCCTGCCGGATCGTCCCAGTTCCACTTTCCGTTGAGCCTCGTCGCTCTGAACGAAGCCGAGCCGTCGCCCTGCCAGACGGCGAGCGAGTCCCACGTATCAACTACTTCGTTGTTCTTATAGAGGACAACGCGAAGTGCAGCGTTCGGTTCACTCGCTCCCCGTTGCGCCTTTGTCCCTCGGCTCTGTCCGGCCGGCGCCGCGTTCATCACACCATCTTCGGCAAAGTGAGCAAGTGCGCGAAACGTGTCTTCCGGATCGGCGTCGCCTGTTGCATCGTCCGGGAGCAACGACAACGCAGCGTCGACTACCTTCGAATCGTCAGCTTCCGGCATCACAGGATCCGCGCTGGCACCCTGCTGAAAGCCGCCCGCGAGACCTGCCGCCGCTTCGGGCGGACGTTCTTCAAGTGTCGGCATCGAGGCCTCGCCAGTTCCTAAGCCCTGACGTTCGTCTCGCGGACTCCTCGACCTCCGCGAGGACCTCGATCGCAGGCGCAGTCGATGCTGACGTTGTCGTTGCAGCCGCCGATGACGCGACGATCGTAGGCCTGGAGCTCGACCAGTCCCCACCAGGAGCCGGCGTACTGGCCGTAGTCGACAACGATGCCGTCGGCTCGGATTCGAACTTCGTACTACCTTCCACGCCGCGCCGTCTCTGCCGGGCCATCTTCGCACGACAAAAAATCCACAGCGGTATCGGATTTGGGTGCGGATCTTCCGCGACGGCAGAAACCTGATCGATTCCGCGAACTTGGTTTCGGAGCCGCTGTCCGGATCGGAGGCGAGCGGGTAGCGTCCGCGGCCTGATGACGAGGACGAGCACGGCGAG
>JAEYYV010000125.1 GCA_023428295.1 Pseudomonadota bacterium | reverse complement strand
GTTGTGCCCGGCGGCCGCGGTCCCCTACCCGCGCCGGGTAAAGGAAGCGCTCACCGCGGCTCCCACCGCCACGTTCGCTGCGGCCGGCATCACGCGCGAGGTCACGCTCGACGATCTGCGCGCGTGGGCAAGGCCGCTGCTCGACAAGGCCGGCAAGGCCTGCCGCCGCGCGCTCAAGGATGCCGAGGTCGACGCGTCGGACCTCGATGGCGTGATCCTCGTCGGTGGCTCGACGCGCTCGCCCGTCGTGCGCGAGTACGTCGCGACGCTGTTCGGCAAGGAGCCGCTGATCGACATCGATCCGGATCAAGTCGTCGCGCTCGGCGCCGCGGTGCAAGCCGACGTGCTCGCGAGCGGCCGGCAAGACGTCACGCTCCTCGACGTGGTGCCGCTCTCGCTCGGTATCGAGATGATGGGCGGTGTCGTCGAGAAGCTCATCCATCGCAACACCACGATCCCCGCGGGCGCCACGCAGACGTTCGCCACGTACGCGGACAACCAGACCGGCTTCGACATTCACGTCGTGCAAGGCGAGCGCGAGACCGCGGATGCGTGTCGCTCCCTCGCGCGGTTCACGCTGCGTGGCGTGCCGCCGATGATCGCGGGCATGGGGCGCGTGGAGATCACGTTCCTCATCGACGCCGACGGTCTGCTCAAGGTGATGGCCAAAGAGCTGACCACCGGCAAGGAAGCGTCGATCGAGGTGAAGCCGAGCTACGGCCTCACCGACGAGGAAGTCGAGCAGATGCTCGTGGACTCGTTCGAGTACGCCGAAGAGGATCTCGCCAAGCGCAACCTCCTCGTCGAGCGCATCGAGGGCGAGCGCATCCTCGCGGCGACCAAGCAGGCGTTCGCCACCGATCCCGAGATGCTCGACGACGACGTTCGCGCCGCGGGCGAAGCCGCCATGAGCGCGCTCGAGACCGCGATGGCCGGCACCGATCACCTCGCGATCCGCCACGCCGTGGAGGCGCTCGACGTGGCCACCAAGCCGTTCGCGCAGAAGCGCATGAACCGCGCGATCGCGGCGCAGTTTCAGGGCGTCGCTCTCGACGACGCGGCCAAGAAGGTGGGCGCGTAATGCCGAAGATCACGTTCCTGAACCCGCAGGGAAAGCTCTCGCTGGGGCCCATCACGATCGAGTGCAAGAAGGGCACGTCGATCCTCGACGCGGCCGAGTCGTGCTCGCCCGAAGCGCGCGTCGGTCACGCGTGTGGCGGCAACCTCGGGTGCTCCACCTGCCACGTCTACGTGGAGCAAGGCTTCGACTCGCTGGGCGAGATCAAAGACAAAGAGAACGACATCATGGACAAGGCGTTCGACGTCCGTCCCGAGTCGCGTCTCGGTTGCCAAGCAAAGATCGCCGACGAGGATCTCGTGGTCGAGATCAGCGAGGAGTCACTGCAAGCGTGGCTCGACGAGAACCCCGAGGAGCGCAAGCGCCTCGCCGAGGCCAAGAAGGCCGCCGGCTAGCTCAGGCGACGTCGAACGACTGCCAGCCCGAGTCCGGATCGTTGCCCGGCATATCGAGACCCGCCTGGATCTCCCAGGTGTGATCGATGATGCCGCCGCGCAGCGAGGGGTTGCAGCTCGTCGGCAGCTCGATGATTCCCTCGAAGTCGTAGGTCTGACCCTCTTTGAGCTCGAACGCGTTCGCGATGGTGACCTTGTTCTCGTAGCTGACCTTCGAGCCGCTGACCTTGTCGCCGCCGTCGGTCTTGAACTGGGCGTTCTCGGTGGCGCGGAGCAGCAGATACACCGCGCTGACCTTGCCGTTCGCCTTCGCGACCGCCTGCACCTTCACGGGGACTGCTTGGCCTCGACGCGTCGACGGGACCGTCACGCGAACCGTCGCACCGCCACCCGTAATCTTGTTCTTCAGATCCTTGAAAAAGCCCATGTCCGTTACCTCCGGCGAGTCCGGACGGACGACGAGGGCGACGAGTCGCACGCCTTAGCGCTCGAGATCGCGAAGCTGCTGCTCGAGCGCGTCGAACTGCGTGCGCTCGAGATCGCGCAGCGCGGTTCGTGTGGTCGGGCGGTCGCTGCTCTTCTGCGGCGTCGGCGCGGCCGGATCGGTCGGAGACTGTCCCGAAGACTTCGAGGAACCGTCGTTAGACATCTTGTAGGCAGCATCATGCGGCAGTTGCCGAGTGAGCGCCAGCGCGCGGTTCACCACGTGATGACGTGCTGCTGCGCGTTCGGCTCCCAGCAGAGGTCCGATCCCTCGTAATTCACCGTGATCACGGCGAGTCGATGCTCGGGCGACGCCCAGGTCTCGTCGAGGAATGCCGGGTTCGTGCACGCGTGCGTGCTCGAGGGACGTCGCGCCGCGAGCCACGAATCCGGAGCGGGCAGATCGAGAAGGACCGCGGTTCCGTTGCCGCGCTCGTCGCGCACGATGACGTGATCGCTCTTCCACGCGACGACGAGGTTGCCGCCGTGCGCGGTCTGATTCGCGAGCGGCGCATCGTCTTCGTTCTCGAGTGACATCTTCTTCAGCGGCACCAAGCGATGCGTCGCGTGGAGCGTGGCGAGGTGCTCGTTGCCGCGCGTGATGCGATCGCGAAGTGGTGGCAGCGGCCCGGTCTCGTCGAAGAACGCTCCGGTCTCGACCTCGTTCACCGAGAGCACCTCGTGCGTGGAGCGACGACGATCATCGCGGCCGCGCAGCTCGATGCGAAAGTTGGGATTGCCACGCGCACCGTCGGGATCCGCGATGCCGAGCACCACGACCGAGCCATCGCTCGCGATCGCCGGCAGAAAGCGATCGACGATGTGCCGCTCGTCCCACGCGATCGACGGTGCCGCGGTCGATGTAGACGGCGGCGCCGCGGGCGCGCTGGGAGGGGGCGAGCTCCAACACGCCCCGAGCCCTGCGAGCCCTGCGAGTAGCGGGAGAGCCCGCATTACTCGACGAGCTTCAGGTGCGTCGCTCGCTTGGCGCGCGGCTCTTCCTCGGACTTCGTGATCGGTGCGGGCGCCGACGGAACAGCGCCGATGCTCTCGTTACCGCCCGTGAGCACGTCCTCGGGAACGTCCTCGGGCCACACGGTGCCGCGCTGCTCGCCCTCGACGGACGCGGCGTACACCGCCGTCCACGGCAAGATGCAACGGAACGGCTGACCCGCGAACGTGAGCGTGCCGGCGATGGCGTCATCGTCGACGGTGAGGTCGCCGATCGCGGGCGAGAGGTTGTACCCGAAGCGGAGCACGAGGCCCGGGTCGGCGCGGAAGCGCGGCGGCACGGAGACCTCGCTGCGGCGCGCATCGACGTGGATCAAGATCGGGCCACGACCGAGCAGCTGCTCCACGGTGCGGCGCTTGTCGGGCGCGCTCGCATCGTCTTCGTCGCGCAGCGCGTGGATCGACTCCACGTCCACGGACGGCTTGCCGACGAGCTCCACGAACTCGTCCTCGGCGAGGAGGCCCGCGTCGACGGCGTCACGCAGGATTCCCTCGGGACGATCACCGGCAGCGGCCGTGACACGCTCGACGGTGCGCTCGCAACGCGCGGCGTGACGGAGCACGGCACCGTGGGCAGCGAGCGAGCTCTGCGATCCAGCGCGCCACTTCGCGAGTGCACGCTCGACGTCCACGAGCGAGGTCGCGACGCGATGCTCGATCAGGGCAGTGACGACTGCCTGGAGCCTCGCCAAGGTCTTCGGATCGCGCTCGAGCATGGAGGGGACTTAGTACGAGGCACCGAGGAGGTCAACGATCCGATTCCACGAGATCCTGCAGAAGTGTGACGACGCGCTCGGGCACCGTTATCGCAACGAATGCCGCTAGATCGACGACCGCGCACACCACGGTGCCCTCGGCGGCCAGCGAGCGCTCGCGCTCATCGGCTGCCCGATACACGCGGTAACGAAACGTGATCGACTTGGTCCCCAGTCGTGCGACGGACACCACGATCTCGGCGGTGTCGCCAAACTTCAGCGGCCCTTTGAAGTCGCACTCCGCGCGCACGGCGGGGAACCCCACCCGATCGCGATCGAGCAGCTCGGAGTACGCGCGGGGTCCGATGCGCTGACGCCACAGCTCCTCGAACGCGAGGTGAAAGTAATGGAAGAAGCGGGGGTAGTAGACGATGCCCGCGTGATCGATATCGGAGAAGCGAACGGGGGTCGCGAACGTGAACGTCATGACATCGGCCCCAAGACGACGCGCACGCCACACGCGGCAGGAACACCGGGGCAGGGCGGCGCGAGCTTCTCGAGCTCGATCGCGACGCGCGCCTTGGGATACAGCTCGAGGATCTTCTGTCCCATCGCGCCGGCGAGCGCTTCGAGCAGCTTGAACGTCGACTTCGTTCCGAGCGCGACGATGATCTCTGACACGCGTGCGTAGTTGACCGTATCGACGATGCGGTCCGACGCGATCGCCGCGGCGAGCGGAAGCTCGAGCGTGACGTTCACGCGAAAGCGCCGTGTTCCTCGACGCTCGGCGGCGGTGTTGCCGTGATTGCCCTCGAACTCGAGGCCTCGAACGAAGACGCTATCGGTCACGGGCGGAAGCTACACGTGCAGGGCTAGGGCGCGCCACGTACAATGCTGGGATGTCTCGCTCGGTCGTGGTGGGTCTCGTGGCGCTCGCGGCGTGCAGCCCGCCACCTGTGCCGGTCGAGAAGCCACTGCCTCCACAGCCGCCACCGACGATCTTCTCGATCAGCGGTCGCGGCGTCGGTCCCATCGACAAGGACACGCCGGCGAACCTGACCGCGCTTCGCGCGCTCGTGGGGCCGCATGGCTACGCGGTGCGCCCGATCAACGACGGCGGCGTCGAGCTCCACGTCTACGACGGCACGGAGCACGTGCTCTACGTGATCCCCAACGACGACGGCTCGCTGTTCAACGTGCACGTCGTCAGCGGATCCGTGGCGGTCACGGGGCATCCTTACTGGGTCATCGGCAAGCCGTTCTCGCGCAGCGATCTGCTCGGCGATTGTCAGTGCTGGGGAACGCATCCTGTGTGCTGGCCAAACGGCGAGCACATCGCGCTCGGATTTCGCCGCACGGCGGACGACAGCGACGAGAACGATTGCGACGGGCTCGGCACGCCGAGCGAGCGGCGCTCGCTCGAGGGGCATCGGATCCAGCGCGTGGTGTGGAGCCCGCAGGCATTTGGCACCGAACGCCACGGCAACGAGCTGCCCGAGTGGATTCCGCGAGAAGACCCGTAGGCGCCTTCAGGCCTCGGCGTCGTCCGCTTCCATCGCGCCCTTCACCTTCATCATCTTCTTCTTGATCATCGTTCGCTTCAGCGGTCCGACGAAGTCGACGAGCAGCTTGCCGGTGAGGTGATCGTTCTCGTGGAGGAGGCAACGCGCGAGCAGCGCCTCGCCCTCGAGCTCGAACATCTCGCCATCGATCCCCATCGCGCGGACCTTGCAGCGCAGCGGTCGCTTGACCTTGATGTAGATGTCCGGGAACGAGAGGCAGCCTTCTTCGGAGTCCTGCTGCTCGTCGGAGACCGAGAGGATCTCCGGGTTGATGAACGCCACCGGCTGATCCGTCTCCGCGCGTCCCGCGAGCTTGGGCTCGACGATGAACATGCGGCGGTTATCGCCGAGCTGGAGGGCTGCGATGCCGAGGCCGTTCTCGGCGTACATCGAGTCCACCAGGTCCTGGTAGAGCGCGCGAACAGAGTCATCGATCGTCGTGATCGGCACCGAAGGTTGCCGGAGACGCTCGTCGGGCCAAACGACGACGGGGCGAACTGCCATTTGAGCCGCACCTTAGCACGCCAACACCGGTGCATTGACATCCTCCTCGGCGGGGGCCATACACGGCGCGGATACATGATTACGCGGTTCTCGGAGGCCAAGCTGCCCACCCCACATGGGGAGTTTCGCGTGGTGGTCTACCGGACAGGGGAGGCCGCCGGGGTGGGCGGCACGGCGCTCGGCACCGGTCCCGAAGAGCACGTCGCGATGGTGTACGGCGATGTTCGTGGAGACGCGGTGCTCGCGCGCGTGCACTCGTCGTGCTTCACGGGCGAGGTTCTCGGGAGCCTTCGCTGCGATTGTCGCGCACAGCTCGACGCTGCTCTCGAGCGCATCGGCCGCGAGGGTCGCGGTGTGCTCGTGTATCTCGTGCAAGAGGGCCGCGGCATCGGCCTTGGCAACAAGGTCGCCGCGTACAAGCTGCAAGACGCTGGCGCGGATACGGTCGACGCGAACGTCCAGCTCGGCTTCGACGTCGATCTGCGCTCGTACGATCTCGCGGCGAACATCCTGCGCGACCTCGGGGTCACGAGCGTCCGCTTGATGACGAACAACCCGCAAAAGATCTCGGGTCTCGAAGCGGCGGGCATGGTCGTCGCGCCCGAATCGCATTGGGTGGGCGAGAGTGCTCACAGCGAGAGCTACCTCGCGACCAAGAAGTCCAAGCTCGGCCACCTCGGCTAGGAACCGTATGAACGAAGACATCGCCAGGACTGCGCTCACGAAGGTCATCGATCCGATGCTCGGACACGACATCGTGAGCTATCGCGTGCTCCGCTCCGTCGAGGTGCAGGACGGCGACGTGCTCGTGAAGCTCGACATTCCGTCGCACGCGTATCCCGCCGCGCAACGCCGCGAGCTCCAGCAGCGCGTGGAGAAGGCGCTCACGGAGGCCGGCGCGAAGCAGGTGTCGGTCGTCGCGAGCGTGTCCACGGCGTATCAGCCGGCGCCGAGCGACAAGGCCGTGCTGAAGGGGCCCAAGAACGTCATCGCCGTCGCGGCTGGAAAAGGCGGCGTCGGCAAGTCGACGGTCGCGGTGAACCTCGCGCTCGCGCTGCAGAAGCACGGCGCGAAGGTCGGCCTCCTCGATTGCGACGTGTTCGGCCCGTCGATCCCGACGATGCTCGGCCCGCCCGAAGTCCCGGCGAGCGCCACCGAGGAGAAGCGGATCGTCCCGGCGATCCATCAGGGCCTCAAGGTGATCAGCGTCGGCTTCTTCGTCGACAAAGACGAAGCGGTCGTGTGGCGGGGGCCCATGGTGCACCGTTTGCTCCAGCAGTTCCTCGGCGAAGTCGATTGGGGTGACCTCGATTACCTCGTCTGCGATCTGCCGCCCGGCACCGGCGACGTGCAGCTGTCGCTCTCGCAGCTGATTCCGATCGCGGGCTCGGTGATGGTGACCACGCCGCAAGAAGTGTCGATCGTCGACGTGGTGAAGGGCATCGCGATGTTCGAGAAGGTCGAGATTCCGATCCTCGGCATCGTCGAGAACATGAGCTACTACAAGTGCCCCGCGTGCGGTCACACCGACGAGATCTTCAGTCACGGTGGCGGTAAGCGGCTCGCCCAGGAGATCGGCACCGAGTTCTTCGGCGAGATTCCGATCGACACGCGCATTCGCTTCGGCGGTGATGCGGGCGTTCCGATCATGACGTCCTCGCCGGACTCGGAGAACGCGCATCGCTTCATGGAGATCGCGACGAAGGCAGCGATGAAGATCGCGAGCGCGGTGCTCAGCAAGCCCAAGCGCTCGCCGCGTCTCGCCGTGATCAAGTAGCGGGCGGCGAGACGGTCACCTGGTTGTCGATCACCGGCGTCATCGCGCTGAACATCTTGATCACGCCGGCGCCACCGCCGCCACCACCAGCACCACCTCCGGCCGTCGCATCGAGCGCGGTGCCACCGGTCAGCGAGCTCCCACCCGAGCCCGAACCTCCGGCCGACGAGCCGGTGCCAGCCGAGAGACCGCCGTTGGCGGCTGCGCCATTCACGATCGTGCCAGCTCCGCCCGAACCGCCGGTACCGTCGCGTGCGCCGCCACCACCACCGCCACCGTGCGCGAGCAAGGCACCCTGCACCAAGATCCGCGGTGCGTCGAGGACGATCATGCCGCCGCTGCCGCCGCCCCCACCACCTGCCGAGGCGCCCGCCTGCGGTGTGGCACCGGCACCGCCGCGACCCGGAGCGCGCAAGGTTCCGGCGATCGTGATCATCTCACCCGCGACCAAGTAGATGGCGCCACCGCCAGCGCCTCCCGCGGCAGGGAGCGTCGACGGTCCGACGCCTCCGTTGCCGCCGGGACAACCGGGGCGAAACGTCGTGATGGTCGTGGCCGCGACGGACATGGCCTTCACGTTAGTCGACGCACCACCACCATAGCCGCCTCGGCCACCGAGCGTTCCACCGGGCCCACCTCCGGTCGCCGCGGAGCCGACGCCCGTCGATGCACCGGCCGTCGAGGCGGCGCAGCCATTACCGCTTCCGGCCAACACGTCGATCACGCTCCCCGCCGCGACGGTGAGTGACTTCCGCGCGAACACGACGAGCGGGCGGGGGCCGGTCACCACGAACGTACCGGACATGGTGATCGCCTCGGCCGCGATCAGACAGTTGTTCACGAAGATCTCGTCGCAATCCGTCTCCGTGTTGATCGCCGAGCCGAGCACGCGCGGGGGGGTGATCACGACTGGACACGTCTCTGCCAACCAGCCGACACCGGCGCACGTGCTCGGATCACCACTGTGAGCGTCGGGAACGATGGCCGCGTCGACGCCGAGCTCGCGGCACTCGACATCTTCGTAGCAGAGGTTATCGGCGCCACACGTGAGCCCGCTCGGACACGCGGGCGCATTCGCGACGTCGCATCGCACCTCGCACGCGCCTTCGATGCGCGGCCGGTAACAACCCACTCCCATCATCACTACGCAGATCAAGAGGCCGCGCACGCGAACAGTATATGCCGAGAGATCGCGCCTCCGGATTTCAGAAAATGGCCGAGCGCAGAAGATCATGCATCCCGTTTTCGATACGGTCATATCGCTTTGGGGGAAGCGCTGTGTCTGTAGTCTTCGCCGATCTCGAGCGCGCCATCGCAGCGCGTGATCCGGCGCTCGGCGACCTGATCGTCCGGTACCTCGCGCAAGACGACCCCGAGCCGGGCCGCAGCGAAGCGCACGACGACGACGACGACAACAACGACGACTCGACGCCGGTGATCGACGTGCCCGCGGGTGCGATGACGATCGCGAAGCTGACCCAGGCGGTCAGTGATCGCGGGCTGTCCAACAAGAACCCGATGGAGCGAAAGCTCACGCGGCGCGAAGCGTTCGCGGCTGCGGAAGCGTCTCCGTTCGCGCCACCGCGCCTTCGCCTCGGCACGCTGCTCCTCGATCTATATGCGCGCGGTGATGCCGAAGGACGCGCGGCGTTGCTCGAGGTGTTCACACACGGCCGCATGCAGTGGGGTGTGTGGAAGGCGGCCAAGGCGATCTACAAGAAGGCCGAGGAGACCAAGGACGTCGCGATGTTCGGCGTGCTCGCGTATCGCTTCGATGCGATGCAGCCAGCGCGCTCGGAGATCGGCGCCGGTACGCAGAAGTATCTGCGGCGTCGCGCGTGGCGATACCTGCGCCAGCTCGGCACGGCGACGGCGGAGGCATACGTCGCGTTCGCCGTCGAGGTGCTGCGTCACTATCCCGCGAACCACGTCACGTACGCATCGTCGTGGGTCGCCGCGCAGATCTGGGGACACGGAAACCTCAAGGGCCAGCGTGGACCGGCGACGTTCCATCCGCCGACGTGGGGCGACGCGATGGCCGCGCGTGCATTCGCCCCCGCGTGGAAGATCTCGCCGGCGCCGCTGCTTCGTTTGCTCGAGGTCGCCCACAACGAGCTGGTCTGTGACTTCGCGATCCGCTCGCTACGCGCAGATCATCCGCTCGCTTTGCGCGCCGTGGAGCCCGCGTGGCTGGCGCGTCTCGGTCGCCGCCCCGTCGCCGCGATTCACTCGTTCGTCGTATCGCTCTTGCGCGAGAGCCCCGAGCTCCATCAGAGCAAGCTCGTGCAGCTCGGATTGCACGACGTGGTGCTCGCGTTCTTGCTCTCGCCGTCGCAGGAAGCGCGCGCGTACGCACTCGAGTACGCGGCGGCACACGCACCCGACATCAGCATCGAGAGGCTCGTCGAGCTGATCGAGAAGGGCGCGGGCGAGGTCGCGAAGTTCGCGGCCGCGCGCCTCGAGGGAATGTCGGGCGGGCAGCTCGGACTGCCGGTGCTGCTGCGCCTCTTGCGCCACAGCGCGGCGCCGTGGGTGGAGGGCAAGCTCGCGCAGAGCTTCTCGCCCAAGGACATCGACGCGGCCATGTTCGTCGAGACAGCGACGCGCAGCGCGAATCACTTCGGCGCGCTCGTGAAGTTCTATAACGACAAGCAAGCGGCGATTCCCGCGGGACACTGGACAGCGCTCGTCGACGACCCGCGATCGAACGAGTGGTCCATGCGCTCGGTGAAGGCGACCGCGCTCACCGAGCTCGGCAAGCGCACCGCCAAAGAGATCGGCGTCGCGTGGATCCAGAAGGCTCTCGAGAATGCCGAGACCACCGACGCTGTCGTGCGGTGGCTCGACGCGGGCATGCTCGCGGGAAGCGATCTCGACGTCGAGTGGCTGAAGTCGCTCGTCGGAAAGCCGCGCCTGCGTCCCGTCGCCCTCCGCGTGCTCGCGGATCGCCGGCGCGTGGCGCCCGCGCGCGTGGGCCTCGCGTGGCTGCTCGATCTCGCGCGCTCGACGGATCCAGAGCTCGCCTCGTTCGCGCAGCGCATGCTCCTCGAGAGCTTCCAGCCGTCCGACTTTGCGCCGGGCGACTCCATGGATAATCAAGCGGGCGTGCAGCGCTTGTGGGAGCTCGCGACGGGGAAGAAGTCGCCCGAGGCCGTTCGCACGTTCGCCGCGACGTACTTGAAGGCGCACCACCCGGATCTCGGACCACGGCTTCCGGAAGCCAAGGCGCTCGGCATCACGCCGCGCCTCGGGCACGACGCGTACACGCTGCAAGCGCTGCGTCCGCTCCTGTTCGATGATCGCCAGGACGTGCGCCGCCTCGCAGCGTCGGTCGCGAGCGAAGAGATCGTGCGCTGGGGCGACAAGGATCTCGTGTACGAGCTCGCGGGCGCCGCGCATCGCGAGCCGCGGCAGGTCGGCAGCGAGCTGTTGCTCTCGACGATCTCCGACGACGATTCGCAGAAGAAGCGCTTCCCGGCCGAGTGGCTCGACGGTCGCCGCTTGTTCGGGCTCGCCGAGTCGAATCACAAGGCGTCGCGCGAAGTCGCGCTCACGCTGATCCGCCGCCTCTACGACGCGGTCGGTGGTGCGGAGCGCTTGGGCTGGCTCATGGAGAGCCCCGAGCGCGACGTGCGCCTGTTCGCCGTGCGCCTGTTCTGGGATCGCCATCGTCCCAAGCCATGGCCGCAGGGCTTCGTGCCGCGCAAGAACGTCGGCGCGGCCATCGGGACGCAGCGCTTTCACGATCTGCCCGCGCTCCAGCAGTTCGCGCGCGTCGTGCTGTTCGGCCTGCCGCCGGGCCGCGTCGGCGAGAGCGATCCGGTCGCGGCCGGCGCCGCCAAGCCGGAGCGCGCGCTGCCCGCGAGCGTCGCGAAGAAGCGGTTGATCGAGGCGATGCGTGACGTGGGCCTCGAGGATGTCGAGCTCGCCAAAGCGATCGCGCCGGTGCTGCGCGAGTTCACGTCGTCGACGGCGAAGGGCGAGTGGCAGGCGAGCGTGCAAGCGCTCACGCAACTGAAGGCGCACCACGGTGCCGCGTTTGAAGGAGCCGCGTGACGGTCACTCGATACGGTGCATGGGCCGAGCGGCTCGAAGCGATCGCCGTCGGGCGCGAGCTCGTCGCCGTTGCAGGACGTCGCGACGCGGGGAGCGTCGTCGCGTCGAACGTGCACATGTTCCCGCTGGCGGTCATCGACAAGCCGGCGAATGACTGGTCGTGCGATGCGCCCGCGGCGGTCAACGCGCTCGCATTTGCGGGTGACGCGCTGCTCCTCTTCGGTGGCGACGAGGGCGTGCTCGTCGCGTGCGACTCCGCGGCGGCCAACAAGCCGCTCGCGAAGATCGATCTCGGCGCGAGCGTGCGATCGATCGCCGTCGACGCGAGTGTCGTGCGAGGAGACAGCGGCGCGATCGCGGTGGGCACCGCCGATGGCACCGTTCACGAGCTCGCGTTCTCGATCGCGAACGGAACGCCGAGCTTCTCGACCACGAACAAGCGCAAGCTGTCCGACGGCGCGATCAATTGCATCGCGCGCGATCCGGCGGGGCTGTGGCTCGCGGGCGCCGCGGACGGCCAGCTGTGGGTCATCGGATCGCAAGAGCGCGCGATCCAGCCGGGCGGCGATGGTGGCATTCGCGCCGTGGTCGCGGTCGGCGACGGACGCGCGGTGCTCGGCTGCGGCGATGGATCGATCCGCATGTGCTACGTCGTCGGCGACGTCGAGCCCACGGATCGCAGCGGCGATCATGGACACCAAGGCGCCGTGCGAGGGCTCGCGCTCGGACCGCTGATCGTGGACGACGCCGGCCGCGAGGCGCCGCGCCGCATGTTCAGCGCCGGCGAAGACGGTGCGATCAAGCTGTGGTTCCTCGATGGTGCGCGCCGGCCCAAGACGATCGAGCCGGGCATCGGACCGATCGGTGCGCTCGCGTTTGCGCCGGGTCCGGTCGCGAAGATCGACAAGGCCGCAGGCCGGCTGTGGATCACGAGCACCAACCGCAAGGTGTGGACGACGCCGATCGGCGCGGACCTCGATCTCGCGGGCGAGCCCACGGTGTTTGTCTCGGTGTTCGACGCGTACGAGTCGACCCTTCGCGACGGCAAGGCCGCGGTGAAGGTGAAGATGGAGACGGTCGCCAAGCTGACCAACTACGCCGAGGACGAGGCGCGCGTGCTCCTCGATCTCGCGCTCACGAGTGGACCACCCGAAGTGCGCGTCGCCGCCACCCAGGCGATGGTCCGCTCGAATCGCCGCCTCTCGCGTCCTGCACTGCGCGCGGCGCTGTCGGCGCAGCAACCCGAGCTGCGCGGCGCGGCGTTCCACGCGCTGCGCGATCTCGAGGCGGATCAGCCGCTCTCCGCGATCCGCGCCGGACTCGCGATCAGCTTCGACGACGTTCGCGTGCGTGCGGTCGAGGCTCTCATGCCGCTCGCGAGCACGAGCGTGATCGCGACGAGCATGATCGCGGACGCGCTGCGCGACAACCATCCCAACGTGCGGCGCCGCGCGTACTCGGCGCTGCGGGAAGTGGCGGCGAGCCCGCTCGATGCGGTCCGTACGGCGCTCGCGCGCGGCATGCCCGACGTTCGCGCACAGGGCATGCTCGACCTCGGCTTCATCCTGCGCGCGAGTGACGCGGAAGCGCGCGCGCTCGTCGCGGGTGCGTTCGACGATGCGGACGCGGGCGTACGTAGCTCGGCGTTCATGGCAGCGATCGCGATGCGGCCGCGTCTCGCCGGTCGCTTGCTCGCGGTGGTGCCGAGCGTGAAGGCGTTCTGGGATCAGGTCACCGCGCAGTTCCAGCTGACCGCGCCGCCTCCGCCCGATCCGGGCGAGCTCGACGACGAAGAGCTCGAGCCGTTGTTCGCACAACTCGCGTGCCGTCACCCCGACGCTGCGATCCGCGGAGCGGGTTGCTTGCTCGCGCTCGGCGATGCGCGCGCCATCGGTGCGGTGCTCCAGCTGACGCGCGAAGCGGATCCGGCGCTGCGCCGTCACGCGACGAGCAACCTGGTCACCGCGCTCGCGAAGTGGCCCGAGGACGATCGCCTCACCGCGCGCCTCGTCTGGCTCCTCGACGATCCGGACACCGAGGTGCGCAGCTTCGCGTTCGATGCGCTCGCGAAGACGGCGGCGACAGGTGGCGTGAGCGCGGAGCTCGAGCTCGCGAACACGGCGCTGCGCACGAGCCAAGAGGACATTCGCGTTCGCACGCTCCAGATCCTCGTGCGCATCGGAGCGCCGGGCACGGCCGAGCAAGCGGCGGCCAACCAAGCGCACGCGCTCCTCGGCGACGCGCTCGACGACGAAGCGCAGAAGGTGCGCACCGAAGCGTTCCGCACGCTGTGGGCGTGGCACTCCGCCGATCCGCTCGTGCCGCTCACGCGCGGTGCGAAGAGCCGCCACGCGGATCTGCGCACGCAGGTGGTCAACGAGATCGATCGCCGCCGCCAGGGCAAGCAGTCGAACGCGCAGATGGACGCCCTGTTGCGCGGGCTCGTCGGTGATCCGGTGGCGCAGGTCGGACTCGCCGCGTACACGGCGCTGACCAAGCAGCCCGACGACGGGACCGAGGTCGCGATCGCCCCCGAGATTCATCTCGCAGCGATGTCGTCACCGGCGGTGGCGGTGCGCGCGGCCGGCGCGAAGGGCGCGGCCAAGGCGCCTGCAGCCACGGTGCGCGGCCGGCTCGTCCAGCTCGTCAAAGACGACAACCCGCAGGTTCACCTCGCGGCGATCGAGTCGCTCGATGTGGTCGCGCCCAACGACGCCGAGGGCTTTGTCCTCGCGTGGGCGTCGCTGTTCTGGGAGCTGCAGGTTCGCGCGGGCGAGCTGTGCGGTGCGCGTCGCGACCCGCGCGCGATCCCCGCGATGCAGCGGATCTTGTCGATCCCGAAAACGGATCTTAACCGTCCGCCGGACGTCATCCGCCAGCGCGCGGCGCGTGCGCTCGCCGACGTCGGTGATCCGCAGACGATCGCGTTCCAGCAGAACCTCGTCGACGACGAAGACGCGATCGTTCGCGAGATGGGCGCGCGCGGCATCGCGACCGCGGCCACGATCGGTGACGAGAAGGCGCTCGCGGCGCTGCTCGGCCTGCTCGGTCATCCCGATCTGCCCGTGCGTTCGTGGGGCGGCGAAGGTCTGGCCAAGCTCGGCGATCTGCGCGCGTTGCCGGTGCTCGCGGGAACGCAGAAGCACGATCATCGTCCGCTTCGCATCGGCGCGATCGTCGGCTTCGTCGCCCTCGGTCCCGACGGTGTTCGCGGACTGCGCCAGGGTCTCGAGGATCGCGATCGCGAGATCGTCGACCTCGCGTTCGCCGTGATCGTCGCGCGCGATGCGGCGCTCGCCGCCGCGGGCATCGCGCCCGATCTGCTCGTCGACGCGATGTCGTCGCCGTCTCCGGAGATCCGCTTCACCGCAGCGCGTTTGTTCGAGCGCCGCGCGGCGGGCGAGTCGATCAACGCCGACGTCATCGGCGAGATCATCGGTCCGCGCAAGCCGGAGAAGGCGACGGACATGAAGGACTGGCCGGCCGTTCCTCGCCGCGCGCAGGTCCTCACCGTGCTCGCCGATGCGATCGCGTCGGATCAGCCCGGGCTCCGCTACGCGGCGGCGCAGGTGCTCGGCCTGCGCAACCAACCGCTTACGTACTGGAAAGAAGCGCAGCGCCTCGCGGGTCCGTCGCGCGGAGCGCCCGTCGCGATGACGTCGTGGTCTACCGAAGCGCGCGTGTCGCGCCGCGCGGGCTGGCTGCGTCGGCTCGTCGGCGATCGTCGCGACGCCGAGGCGACGGAGCTCGAGTCGCTCGCGAAGCTGTTCGTGCGCGCGGGCGACGAGAACGTCGTCGACGCGTCCGCCGCGCAGCGTCTCGTGTTCGGCGTGTACGCCGGCCTCGTCCGGCAGGCCCCGGAGAGAGGCGGCCAGAGCGTCGACGAGACGCATCGCGTGCGCCGCGATGCCGTGGCGCGCCTCCTCGATCTGGCGCGGCAAGATGCGGTCGGCGTGGACGCGGTTCTGCCGGTGCTCGGGCACGCGGTCGGCGATCCACATCACCTCGTGCGCCAGGCGGCGATGGCGGCGCTTCGCTCGCTGTATCCGATCGGTGCGCTGGCGCCGCTCGCGCAGGCGATCAACGGCGCCGCGGATCTCGGCAAGGCCGCGATCGACGAGCTGGTCGCGCTCGCGATCGATGGCGACAATCGCGCGGCCGCGCTCGTGCGTTCGGCGCTCGATGCAGACGACAGCGACACGCGTGCGTACGCGCAGATGCGCCTGCCGAAGCTGTTTTTGGCGGGCAGCGCAGAGCCACAGCTCATCGCCGCGCAGAGCAAGCACGGCGACGTTCGGCTCGCCGCGATCCGCGAGCTCGCGACGGCGAGCGAGCCGTCGCCCGCGATCACCGATGCCTTGATCGCCGCGCTCGGTAGCGAGCACGCGGATCTTCGGCTGCGCGCGGCCGTCGCGCTCGCACGCCAAGGCAACAGCCTCGGTGTGGACGTGCTCGGCGGATTCCTCCGCGACGAGAACAACGTCGACGAGGCGGTGGAAGCGCTCGTCGGGCTCGCCGACAAGCCGGAGTCCGCGGCCGCAGCGAGCGATGCGATCAGCGCGCGCATCGACGACGATCCGGACCGCACCGCCGATCGCGACGCGCTCCTCTCCGCGCTCGGCAGCCTGGGCCACGCGAACGCGATCCCCACGGTCACGCGGCTCGTCGTCGACATTCCCGCCGGGAAAGAGGGCGAGCTCGAGTCCGAAGCGCGCGCGGCGTTCGAGACGCTGAAGCAGATCGTTCGCGATCGCACCGCGAAGCCGCGCACGCTACCCGACGGTCGCACGCGCCAGCGGTACCGCGAGGAGCTCGCGCTTCGCGCGTTCGGCGATGCGGCTCGCTCGCCGATCATCAGCGTTCGTCTCTTGGTCGCGCAGGCGCTCGGCGATGTCGACGATCGCGGCGCGGAGATCATCCTCGAGAAGCTGCTCACCGACCGCGACGCCACGGTGCGCACCGCCGCCGCCGAGTCGCTCGCGCTTCGCGCGGAGTACGTGCCGTCGGCGACGCTCGCGGCGCTCGAGTCCGCGCTGCGCGGTGGTCGGCGCGAGCTCGTACTTCCCGCCGCGCTCGGGCTCGCAGCGCGCAAGCGCCCAGAAGCGTTCCAGCCGCTCCTCCTCGTCGCAAAGGCAGGTGAGGGCAACGAGCGTGATCGTGCGTTGCTCGCGCTCGGATCGCTCGGCGATCGCCGCGCGCTCGAGCACCTGAAGCCTCTGCTCGATCCGGAGCCGGACGACGAGGCGTCGCGCCAGCTCACGCCCGCCGCGGTCGAAGCGCTCGGCCGTCTGTTGCCGTCGCTCACCGGCGACGAGGCCGAGGAGATCGATCAGCGCCTCGAGCGGATCGCGCTCGCGGGGCCGTCGAACCTGCGCACGCGCGCGCTCACCGGTCTGCGCTATGCGGGCAAGCTCGGACTCATCGAGCGTGTCGCTGCGGACAAGCAAGCGAGCCAGGACGTCCGCGATCACGCGATCGGGCAGCTGGGCCTCGCCGCGGCGCCAGCGAGCGAAGCGGTTCTCGCGGAGCTGCTGAACGATTCCAACTGGAACATTCGTTCGGCCGCGGTCGAGGCGCTCCACAAGGTGCTCGGCGGCGATCGCACCCGCGTCTCGCTGCACGCGCTCGGCTCGCAGTACACGGAGATCCAGCGTCCGGCCGCGACGTACCTCGCGACGGCAGGGGATGCGTCGATCCTCGTGTCGCGTCTCGGTGGCATCGCGTCGGCGGAGATTCGTCAGATGTTGCGCGAGGGCCTCATCCGTCGCGGCGACTCGGTCATCACGTCGGCGCGCGCCGAGCTCGACGCCGCGCTTCGCGGTGAGGATCCGTTGCCGCGTACGGAAGCGGCGTGGATCGTCGGAGCGTCCGCCGCTGCTCAGCTCGCGGAAGGCGTCACCGCTGCGACCGCCCGCGGTGAGGCCGGTTGGCGTGAAGCCTCCGCGCGCAACGTCGCGCAGCGGATCGCCAACGAGACCGCCGCGTGGCACGCGTCGTTGTGGGCCGCGCGTCGTGTTCGCGCGCAAGGCGCCGTCGCCGTCGAAGCATCCGCCACTGCAGCGGTCGCCGATGATCGCGCGCCCGCCAGCGTGCGTCGCGAGTCTGCTGCCGTGCTCGCCGAGGCAGGCTCCTCGTCGGCGGTACAGACGCTCGCTGCTGCGGTCGGCGATATCGATCGCGAGGTTCGCTCGATCGCGGCCGAGACCGTCGCCGCACGCGCACCGCAGACGGCTGCCGATGTGGTGCGTGGCCTGGGCTCGCGCGCGGATGCGTCGACGATCGCGCCGCTCGCGCTCGCTGCGTGGCCTGCGCTGTCGGGCGACATGCTCGCGAAGCCAG
This sequence comes from Pseudomonadota bacterium, assembly GCA_023428295.1. Classification (GTDB taxonomy): domain Bacteria; phylum Myxococcota_A; class Polyangia; order Haliangiales; family Haliangiaceae; genus JABFXX01. The sequence goes on along the minus strand of JAEYYV010000125.1, from coordinate 293 downwards.
ACACGCGCTGGATCGGTCTCGCGATCTCGCTCGGCGGCCAGCGCGCGTCCGAGCTCCTCGCGATCGCTCGCACCAAGGGCCACGAAGGTCGTCTCGCCGTGATCGGCGCGCTCGGCGCGCTCGGCGGCGCCGACGTGAAGGAAGCGCTCGAGGCGATCCACCAGGACGACTCCGAGGACGATGCCGTGAAGCTCGCAGCGTGGAAAGCGTTGAAGCGAATCTCGCGCCGCGACGAGAAGGTGTACGCCGAGGGGCAAGACAAGCCCAAGCGCGGCGAGGGATCCGGCGGTGGC
>JAEYYV010000038.1 GCA_023428295.1 Pseudomonadota bacterium | reverse complement strand
TCGAGACGACCGGCGCGCTCGTGGTGGACGGCACGGCGCAACAAGCGGTCACGATCGACACCGACGACGAGATCGTCTACCGCTTCGGCGTGAGAGGCACGGTCGTGGGCTCCGGGCAGGTCATCGTCCGCGCGTACGAAGGGCCCCGGCAGATCGCGATGGTCACCGCGACCGTCGACGTGATCGCCGCTGCGGCCGGCACCAGCCCCGAGGTGCGCCGCTCGTCGAGGATCGAGCTCTCGAGTCATCTCCCGCCGGATCTCGAGATCGAGATCATCGAGGCGCGCGAGCAGAACCACTTTCGCGTGAAGCTGACCGGCGCGGAGTCGTCGCTCGGTCTCAATCGCAAGGCATTCGGACCGATCCCGCTCGACGCGGACATCGATACGAAGCTGACAACGTTCTACTCCGCGATCGAGGGCATCCTGCGCCAGGCGGGAAGCGCGCAGGACAGGTACGACAGCCTCGCGCAGGAGGGCGTCCATCTGTTCAAGCAGGTGATCCGCGACGAGGCGTTGCGCGCCGCGCTGTGGAAGGTCCGCGATCGCGTGAGCACGATCCGCATCCAGAGCGAGGAGCCATGGGTGCCGTGGGAGCTGTGTCGATTGCTCGGACCGAGCGACACCGGCGCCATCGTCACGGACAAGTTCATCGCCGAGCGCTACTCCGTGACGCGCTGGTTTCTCGGAGTGCCCGAGGTCCGGACGCTCTCGATGACCTCGATCGGTCTCGTCGTTCCCGCCGCGGGTGGCGCGTCGACCGGCGCGGCCGAGCGCGCGGAGGTCCTGCGGCTCGCGTCGGAGGACTGCGAGGTCACCGAGATCTCGTGTCAGCGCGCGGAGCTCGTGAGACAGCTCGCATCGGGAACGTACGACGTGCTGCACTTCGTGGGGCACGGCGCGTTCGCGGCTGCCGACCCGGATCGATCGTCGTTCGCCCTCCAGAACGGGACGCGCTTCACGCCGATCCATCTCTCGGGCGAGCCCGAGAACCTCGGCAAGGCCAAGCCGATCGTGATCTTGAACGCGTGCGAGGTCGGTCGCTCGGGGCGCTCGCTCAACGGTGTTGGCGGATGGCCGTGGGCGTTCGTGAGCGCCGGAGCGGGAGCCTTCGTGGGCCCCTTGTGGAAGGCGGCCGAGAGCTCGGCGGCGCAGTTCTCGGCCGAGCTGTACGCGGCGCTGCGCGAGGGAAAGACGCTCGGTGCTGCGATCAACCACGCGCGGCAAGAGGTCCGCGCCGCGGACGATCCGACGTGGCTCGCGTACACGGCGTACGGGCACCCCGACGCGCGGGTACTTTCCACGAACGCGCCCGGCGGTGAAGACACGATTCACGTGCCATAGTGCACGTAGGGTGTCGCGCAATCCGTTCCTCGCCGGCAAAGCGAAGCCGATCATCGTCGGCCACCGCGGCGTGCCGAAGTTGCACCAGGAGAACACGCTCGCTGGCTTTCGCCGCGCGATCGAGATGGGCATCCCGGCGGTCGAGCTCGATGTACGCCTCACCGCGGATCGCAAGGCGATCGTCCTCCACGATCACAACCTGCGCCGCCTGACCGGCAGCTCGTTCGATGTCGATCACCTCACGTGGGATCAGATCTCGAAGCTGCGCATCCGCAAGCGCTTGCCGATGGGCGTCGACGTGCACGGCGCCGAGATCGTGCAGGAGTACGAGCGCGAGGAGCGCATCCCGCTGCTCGCAGAGGTCCTCGCGGAGGTCGCGGGGCGCGCGGCGGTCAACGTGGAGCTCAAGCTCGACATGCCCAAGTGGTGGGGCATCGAGATCGGGACCGTGGTCGCCGAGGTGATCCGCAAAGCCGGGGTCGAGGATCGCGTGATCGTCACGTCGTTCGATCCGCGCAAGCTCCTCGCGGTGGCCAAGGCGCACGACAAGGTCGCCTATGGCTTCTGCTTCGACGACACGATGCTGAACTTCGCGCGTCCGCTGCTCGATCGTCTCTCGCCGTTTCACGACGGCGCGTCGCTGCCCGAGCGCGGCATTCGCGCGAACGCGCATCGCCTGCTCAACCGGATCCTCGAGACCAACCTCGTGGGCCGCTTGCTCGACACCAAGCTCGTCGGCGCGGAGCACACGCTCGTCGGGCGCGACACCGTTCGTCGCTTGCACGAGAACGGTACGGCGATCGGCACGCACACGATCTTCCCCATGGGCTCCACGACGACCAAGGTGCTCTCGCCCGCGGCGTACACGGAGGCGGAGGTCGATCGTCTCGTCGATATCGGCGTCGATTGGATCGAGACCGACGACCCGGAGCGCCTCCAGAAGCTCCTCCGCTGATTTCTTCCCCGCGCGGCCCGGCTCGGGTTACACGCGCAGGATGGAAGAGGGTGTCGTAACCACGGTTCTCCTGCCGGTCGCGCTCGGCGTGATCATGCTCGGGCTCGGACTCTCGCTGACGATCGCGGACTTCAAGCGCGTCGTGAAGTATCCGCGCGCGGTGGCGATCGGCCTCGCGTGTCAGATGCTCATTCTCCCCGCCGCGTGCCTCGGCATCGCGCACGCATTCTCGCTGCCACCCGAGCTCGCCGTCGGTCTCATGCTGCTCGCCGCCTCCCCCGGCGGCGCCACCGCGAACCTGTTCTCGCACCTCGCCAAGGGTGACGTCGCGCTGAACATCACGCTCACCGCGGTGAACAGCGTGCTCTCGCTCGCGACGCTGCCGCTGATCGTGAACTTCTCGCTCGACCACTTCATCGGCGCGGACAAGTCGATCCCGCTCCAGTTCAGCAAGGTCGTCTCGGTCGTCGCGATCGTGCTCGTCCCCGTGTTCATCGGCATGACGATCCGCTCGAAGAAGCCAGCGTTCGCCGACAGCCTGGACAAGCCGGTGCGCATCATCTCCGCGGTGTTCTTGCTGCTCGTCATCGCAGCCTCGGTCGTGAAGGAGCGCGCGAACATCCTCGACTACATCCAGGCCGTCGGCCTCGCGGCGCTCGCGTTCAACCTGACGAGCCTCGCGGTCGGCTACTTCGTGCCGCGCATCGCGCGCGTCGAGCCGCGCCAAGCGGTGGCGATCGGCATGGAGATCGGAATTCACAACGGAACGCTCGCCATCGCGATCGCGTCGTCGAGCTCGCTCCTCAACAACTCGACGATGGCGATCCCTGCGGCGGTCTACTCGATCATCATGTTCGTGACGGCGGCGCTGTTCGGATACGTGGTCTCGCGACGACCGCCGATCTAGCGTGGTAACAGAAAGCGTGGCCACGAAACGCGTTCTCACGGGCATCAAGCCCACCGGCAGTCCGCACGTCGGCAACCTCCTCGGCGCGATCCGCCCGGCGCTGAGGCTCGTCGACGAAGGGCTCGAAGCGCTCTACTTCATCGCCGATTACCACGCGCTGATCGACGTGAAGGATCCGCAAAAGCTCGCGCTCATGACGCGCGGTGTGGCAGCCACCTGGCTCGCGATGGGCCTCGATCCGAACAAGGTGATCTTCTATCGCCAGTCGGACATCCCGGAGATCCTCGAGCTCGCGTGGATCTTCAACTGCTTCACGTCCAAGGGTTGGATGAACAAGGCGCACGCCTACAAGGCGTTCGTCGATCGCAACCGCGAGGAAGGCAAAGATCCCGACGAGGACATCAACATGGGCCTCTACGGCTACCCCGTGCTGATGGCCGCCGACATCGTCGCGTTCGACGTGGATCTCGTCCCTGTCGGTAAGGACCAAGTCCAGCACGTCGAGATCGCGCGCGACATCGCGCAGCGGATCAACCACGAGCACAAGAAGGACATCCTTCGCCTCCCGCAGGCAAAGCTCGAGGACAACGCCGCGATCGTGCCGGGCCTCGACGGCCGCAAGATGTCCAAGAGCTACGACAACACCATCCCGCTGTTCGCCACGGGCAAGGAGCTGAAGAAGACGATCAACCGCATCGTCACCGACTCCACGCCGCCCGAGGTGCCCAAGGATCCGGACTCGTCGACGATCTTCCAGATCTATAAAGCGATCGCATCGCCCGAGGACTGCGCCGCGCTCGCAGATCGCTATCGCGCGGGCATCGGCTGGGGCGACGCGAAGAGCGCGCTGTACGAGAAGCTCGAGACCACGCTCGCCGAGCCGCGCGCGAAGTACACCGAGCTGATGGCGAACCCGGCCGAGGTCGATCGCTTGCTGCTCGAGGGCGCCGCCAAGGCGCGCGTGCTCGCTCGCAAGACGCTCGATCGCGTGCGCGCTGCCATCGGCATCGGCTAGCGGTACGCGGACTGCACGTTGCGGCTTTTGTCGTGGCAACGCGTCGCGGACATGACAGGCCGAGCTCGCCGCGTTCAATGCGCGCAAGAAGTCGACCGCGACGTTAGCGGCGGCGGCGGCGCAGGAAGAGAAGGCCCAGCGCGGCGAGCCACGACGGCGAGCCGCTCGTGCTGCAACCGCCATCGGTCGACGGCCAGCACTGGTTCGCACCGGCGAGACACTGGAAGCCCGACGGGCAGCTGTTGCCCGGATCGCACTGCGCCGTGCAGTACGAGCTCGTTCCATCACTCGAGCACGATCCGGTGCTGCACTCGTTGTTGGCTTCGCACGTGGCGCCGAGGCCACCGTCGACATCGCGACCGGGCAAGCAGAAGCCACCGAGGCACGCGAAACCGCTGGCGCAGGAATCGCTCGACGTGCAGGCCTCCATCACCTTCACGTTCACGGTCTGCGACGACGTGCGATCTGCGTAGTCGACGGCGGAGACCGAGACCGAGTGATCGCCGGCGCCGATCGACGCGGGTGCGTTCCACGCGAGCACGCCGTTGGCCGCGGGCTGTTGCGTGCCGTTATCGAGCGCCATGTTCGCCGACAGCGTGAGTAGCGGCGAGCTGTAGACGGCGGTCACGGGGAAGCCAGGCTTCACGTACATGCCGTCCTTGGGCGTCACGATCGAGAGCGTGGACTCGGCGAGACCGGGCGCGAGACCGAACACGTCCTTCAGGTAGCGGAAGCTGTTCTGCAGGTTCGTCGATTGGAAGCAACGACACGGTTGGCGCTCCGCCGGATCGGTGCCGCACTGCTGTTCGGCGTTGGTCCACGCCTTTGGCTCCGAGAGCTGCATGTACGTCATCGGATCGCGCGCATCGAGCGAGTGGCTGAGGCCGTACATGTGACCCGCCTCGTGAACGATCGCGTTGCAGAGATACGAGAGGTTGCTCGTCTGCCCGGCGAACACGAACGCGAGGCTGTTGTTGTACTGCGCGTTGCACGAGATGCGCGGCGCGATCCCGCCCGCGTTCATGATCGAGGGCGACAGCTCGAACGATGTCCCGCCGACCATCACCTCGAAGTGCGAGGCGCTTCCCGGATTGACGTCGGTCACGTCGATGTCGAACGGCGCGAAGTTCTTCTTCACGCACTCCATCACCGTGGCCCACGCCTCGTCCCCATAGGTCCACGCAGACATGCGGGTGTTCGCCGATGCGATCGAGGACGTGTCGTTGATCGAGCTGTCCTGCTGCGCGCGCGTGACGGCGCAGCCGTTCGGCAAGCAGCTGTTCACGTACAGCGTGTGTGAAGACGTCGTGAGGAACTTGAGCCCACCATTGACGTCGGGTGGGCACGCTTCGTCCGCGTGAAAGACGTCGTTGGCGAGGCTGGGCTCGGCGACTGCGACAGATGGCAGTCCCAGCGCGACAGCGAAGACAGGCCAGAGGGGTACGGCTCGCATGGGCAGGAGCGTAGGGGGGTTTATGACCGACCTCCACGAAGATCTGCATGGGGGCCTCTGTCAGCGAGTCGCAGCTTGGTAAGGCGGGGCATCAGCACAAAGAGCTGACAAGTGGCACCTCGATCTTCCCTAGTGTCGAGCTAGCATTAGGCGTGTTCCGCCTCACAGCTGCCCTGCTCTTTCTAGCGGCCTGTTCGGGGTCGGCGTCCTCGGGGGAGTCCTCCCGATCCGCCAACTCCGCGGTGCCCGTCGCTACGGTCCAGGCCGCTCCAGGGGTTGTCGTCCCCCCGCCCGACCCGCGCGAGGAGGCCTTGGCCGCCACGATCACGCACTACCTCGAGAAGGAGCACCTGCTCCGTAGAAAGATCGACGACCAGATCTCGCGCGAGGCGTTCGAGACGTATGTCGACCGCCTCGATGCCGGCAAGATGTTCTTGCTGAAGGCCGATCGTGACGCGCTCGCCGTGTACACGGACAAGATCGACGACGAGCTGCACTCCGGCAACCTCCAGCTCGCCCACGAGGGAGCCAAGCGCTACCAGGCGCGGCTCGCGGTCGTCGAGAAGATGGTCGCCGAGATCCTCGAGAAGCCGTTCGACTTCACGAACGAGGAGTGGCTCGAGCTCGATTCCAAGAAGCTGGCGCTCGCAGCCACGGACGACGAGCTGCGCGATCGCTGGCAGAAGCGCCTGGAGCTCGAAGTGCTCGAGCGCGTCGCCGGGATGGAAGCGCGCCTCGAGGCGGAGAAGACCAAGAAGGCTTCGACGAAGAAGAAGGTTCCTGCGCCCAAGTCAACGGGGAGCGCGGCCGAGGTCGACGAGAACGAGGACGACGGCGATCGTACGTCGACGCCGCTCGCGCAGATTCCGGCGACGCCCGAGCTGCGCGAGGCCAAGGCGCGCGCCGACATCGCCAAGACATACGCGAGCCGCTTCGCGCGCCTGAAGACGTCGGGGCCGCTCGACGCGGCGGCCGACGTGGTCAACGCGGTCGCGCAGACGCTCGATCCGCACACGACGTATCTGCCGCCCGCTGACAAAGCGAACTTCGACATCCAGATGTCGGGCTCGCTCGAGGGCATCGGTGCGGTGCTGCGCGAGAAGGATCACCTGATCGAGATCAACGAGATTGTCCCCGGCGGCGCGAGCTGGCGGCAAGGCGGCCTCGCGCAGGGCGATCTGATCTTGAGCGTCCAGCAGGACGACGGCTCGGATCCCGTCGACGTGTACGACATGCGCATCGACGAGGTCGTGAAGATGATCCGCGGCAAGAAGGGCACGATCGTGCGCCTGCGCGTGCAGAAGCCGACGGGCACCGAGGAGACGGTGGCCATCACGCGCGACGTCATCGTCATCGAGGCCGCGTATGCGCGCGGTGCCGTGCTGCAGAAGAAGGGCGCGCCCGCGTACGGGTACATCCACCTGCCCTCGTTCTATGGCGGCAAGCAGGCCAACGGACGCAGCGCCGCGGGTGATGTCCGCAAGCTGTTCCTCGAGCTCAAGACCAAGAAGGTCGGTGGTGTGATCCTCGATCTCCGCTCCAACGGCGGTGGCCTCCTCAACGACGCGATCGATCTGACGGGGCAGCTCATCGACACCGGTCCCGTCGTGCAGGTCGCCGACAGCCGCGGCAACTCCGAGTCGCTCGACGACGATCGGCGGGGCACGGATTACGACGGCCCGGTCGTGGTGCTCGTCGATCAGTTCAGCGCATCCGCCTCCGAGATCGTCGCGGGCGCGCTCCAGGACTACAAGCGCGCGCTCATCGTCGGAACGTCGGCGACGCACGGCAAAGGCACCGTGCAGACGCTCGCGGATCTCGACGCGGCCGTCGGCAACAAGGTCGAGCTCGGCGTGCTGAAGCTGACGATCCAGCAGTTCTTCCGACCGAGCGGCGCCTCGACGCAGCGTCAGGGCGTCGTGCCCGACATCGTCCTGCCCAACCCGATGGGTCACATCGATAGCGGCGAGCGCGAGCTTCCGCACGCGATCGAGTGGTCGCAGATCAAGCCCGTCGCGCACGTCACCGTGCAGCACGCGTGGAAGGTCGCCGACCTCGCCGCGAAGAGCGCCGCGCGCGTCGCCAAGCAGCCGCAGCTGTCCAAGGTCGCCACCACGACCACGCTCCTGCGCGAGCGCCAGAAGGACACGCGCGTGCCGCTGCAGCGCACGGCGTGGGAGGCGCGTCGCAAGCAGCTCAAAGCCGCGCTCGAGGCGGTCTCTCCGGATCTCGACAAGGCCGCGCCGATGCTGTCGGTGACGTCGCTGCACGACGAAGCGCTCCCGCCGCAGCCGGCCGGTAGCAAGGCGGTCGATCCGCTCGTCAAGTGGCGCGAGAACCTCGCACGTGATCCGTGGGTCGACGAGACCGTGCAGATCCTCGACGACATGACCAAGGCTCGCTGAGCTAGATCGCGGCGTGCGCGGCGCAGCGGTCGGCCCACGGCATCTCGCCGAGCGCCGCGGCGCCGAGATCCTCGCCGCAGAGATCGCAGCGCCCGTAGCGATCGTCGTTCGCGTCGATCAGCCTGCGGCGCGCCTCGACGGCATCGAGCGTCATGCGCACTGCCTCTTCGGGCCGCATGCCGGGCTTGCCGATGCCCAGCGCGTCGACCGCCGATGGTGACCTCTTGCCTGCGAGCAGATCCGCGAGCAGCGTCGCGAGCGTGTGCCCGCGCTTCATGATGCCGCGGCGAAACGTGGCGAGCGTCTCTGCGTCGAAGCGAATCACGCAGCGTCTCCACGCCGGGGAAGCAACACGCCGCCGAGGATGTAGATCGCGACGCCGATGAACAGCACCACGCGGAAGCCGATGTTCATCGACAGCATCACCGCGAGCGCCGAGCCGACGACCGACGTCGCGCCGTTGAGGCCCCATCCCCACGCGACGAGGCCCGGTGCGATCGAGTCCGCCGTGCGCACGCCGTTGGGGACGAACGTGCCCATGACGAGCCCCGGCAGCGCGACGAGGACCGCCGCGATCACGACGCGCGCGGGGAGCGGTAAGCCGATCAGCGCGCCGAACATCGACGACAACACGAGGCCATAGATCGTGAGGATCACGATCAGCGCGCCGACGCACACCCACTTCGCGCGCACCTCGCCGAACCTACGCTCGAGGACCGGCGTGATGCCGGCGCCGATGCCGCTCGCGATGAGCAGGCCCGAGAGCACCACGGCGAGCGAGTACACCGGGTGGCCGAGGAACAGCACGAACTGCTGCATGAAGCCGAGCTCGACGAGGATGAAGCCGAGGCCGAGGCAACCGAAGTAACCGATGACGCGCAGCTTGCGCTTGCGATCCGTGGCGAGGTCGCCGCGGCGGAACAGGAGCAGCGGCACGACGACAAACAGGATCGTCGTGAGCAGCGAGAACCCGAGGAGGATCACGAGGACGACGAGACCGACGTTGTTGAGCTGTCCCGCGGCTGACTTGCCGAACGAGCTCAGGATGTCGCCGAGGCGCTGGTGATAGAAGAAGAACGGCTTGTTGTCCGTGGTGGGGGTGGCGTCGTACGCGAGCGTCGCGAGGAAGTCGTCGAGGTCGGGCGCCTCCAGCGTCTGCGCGAGGCTCTTGTCGGGGGTCGTCTTGTTCGCGACGTAGAGTGCGCGAACGCTGGCAGCGGCGACGAGCTCGACGAACTTCTGGCGCTCGGCCTCGGGGAACGCGTCGCGCGAGACGTTCAGCGTGGCGCGCTGCTGGTTGTCCGTGGCGATCAACACGTGGTTTCGGATCTCGCTCGGCGCGACGCCGCGGTTCTCGAGCGCGCGGCGGGCGATCGCGATCAGGCGCACGAACTCGGCGGGCTTGCTGGGGTCGTACCAGCGCGTGATGGTCATGATGCCGCCGGGCGCGAGCGCGTCCATGAACTCCTCGAACGCCTCGACGGTGTAGAGGTTGTTCTCGCTCAGGGTAAACGCGCCCGACGACGAGGCGGCCCACGTGTCGACGAGCGTGGCCTGGATCGTCGCGAACTTCTGGCCGCTGCGGCGCAGGTAGCTGCGGCCCTCGTCGACGACGATCTCGACGCGCGGGTCCTTCGTGTACAGATCGCCGGACGCGTCGGCGAACTCGCCGCGCATCACGTCGTTCACGATGATCGGGTTGATCTCGATACCGACGACCTTCTGCACGCCAGCGCGCAGCGCGCTGAGGACGTCGGTGCCGCCGCCCGGTCCGATGATCGCGGCGGGGCCTTGCGGGCGCAGCGAGTACGCGATGCCGGCCACGCGAATCTCGGGGATGCGCATGCGCGGATCGTCCTTGGCCTCCACGGCGCTGCGCTTCCACATGCGCGTCGCCGCGTCGCCGTCGATGAACAGCCAGAGGTGATCCGGGTCGCCCGCGGGCGCCACCGTGATCTGCGAGAACGAGTTCCACTTCTCGAACAGCACCTTGCGGTTCGCGAGGAACTTCGTCGGATTGCGCACGATGCCGAAGCGCTTCTCGCTGCCTTCGGTGAGGCCGAAGAACGCCATCGCGACGAACACCACGCCCGCGATACCAGCGACGATGCGCCACCGCGGCCAGCCTCGATCGCCGAGGATAAACAGCAGCGCGCTGACCGCGCCGAGCGCGCCACAGATCAGCACGGCGCCCGGCGCACCGAACGCGCCGATCGCCGGCACCATCAGCACGCAGCCCACGCCGGCGCCGACGAGATCGAACATGTAGATCTTGCCGATATTCGCGCCCGCGTTGGCGATGGCGAGCGAGATCGCGAAGCCCGAGCACACGAGCGGCGCCGCGGTCGCGAGATAGACGTGCGCCAACGTCCCGAGGTTGGACGTGGTGTCCTTGAGCGAGACGGGGTTCGTGATCGCGGCGTACAGCGACCACACGCTGGTCACCGCGAAGCCGATCATGAAGATGCTCGCGAGCCGCAGCGCGCGCTCTTTGCGGAACACGCGCGGGAACACGAAGATCGCGGAGCCCGCGGCTGCGAGGCCCAACAGGGCGACGCTGATCGCGAGGAACGCGAAGTGGTAGTACATCGTCACGCTGAAGATGCGCGTGAGCACGAGCTCTAGCGCGATCGTCGACGTGCTCGCGCAAGCGACCGCGAACGAGAACAGACGACCGCCCATGAGCGGGCAAGTTATCGCACGGGCTGTCCGCGTGTTACATGCCTAGGACGTGAAGAGCTGGCTCGGCAGGCATGGATGGTGGCTCGCGATCGCCGCAGCCTACCTCTACCTGTTTCCGCACTTCCCCGAGATCCGCAGCGCGAACGAGCTTCCGCGCGTGTACCTCGTGCAGGCGATGGCCGATCACCAAACGTTCGCCATCGATCGCTACGTCGACCCGCGCCGGCCGCTCGCGGATGTCTCGCCCGCGAACGGGCATCAGTACTCGAACAAGGCGCCCGGCACCTCGATGATCGTGGTCCCGTTCTACTGGGTCCTCTCGAGGATCGCCGGCCCGCCGTCGTTCGAGGTCACGATGTGGCTGTCCCGCGTGGTCTCGGGCGTCATCCCCGCGCTCCTGTTCCTCGCGCTCCTCGCGCGGTTCCTCACGCAGTTCGCACCCGACCCGAACGTCCGCCGCCTCGTGCTGGTCGCCTACGCCTTCGGCACGATGGCGATGCCGTACTCCCAGCTGTTCATCGCGCACCAGCTCTCGGCCGTGGTGGTCGCCTCGGCGTGGATCATCGCGCTCGAAGCGGCGCGCGGCTCGCGAGGACAGAGCGCCTTCTTCGCCGCTGGCGTGCTCGCAGGATGCGGACCGCTCGTCGACTACCAAGCCGCGTTCGCGCTCGTTCCGCTCGGCCTTCACGTCCTGTTCGCGCTCCGCCGCAACGCGGTCCGCCGCCTTCCACACAGCGGCATGCTCCGCCCGATCCTGCTCCTCGCGATCGGCGCGGCGATTCCGATCGCGATCCTCCTCGCGTATCACGCCGCCTGCTTCGGCTCTCCGCTGCGCACGGGGTACGACGCGTCGCAGACGTTCGCCGTCTATCACCAGCAAGGCTTCCTCGGCATCACCAAGCTGCGCGCGGTCGCATTCTGGGGCACGACCGTCGGGCCGCACTTCGGCTTGTTCTCGCTGAGCCCGTGGCTCCTGCTCGTGGTCCCCGGCGTGGTCACGCTGTGGCGGCGCGGCATGCGCGACATCGCGCTCACGTGTGCGGCGACGTTCGTCATCTATGTCCTGTTCATCTCGTCGATCAACTTCTGGCGTGGCGGTTGGTCCGTGGGCCCGCGCTACATCACGGTCGCCCTGCCCTTCCTCTTGCCGCCGATCGCCGCGCAGCTTCACGCGTGGCGCACGCGCATCGTCCCGATCTCGATCTGCGCCGCGCTGATCCTGGTCGGCGTCACGATCTTCACGCTCGCGACGGCGACGTTTCCGTACTGGCCCGAGGTCTTCGAGAACCCGTTCCACGAGCTCACGCTGCGGCTGCTCGCGGACGGACTCGTCGCGCCCAACGTCGGCACGTGGATCGGCGTGCCGGCGCTCGTCTCCCTCGTCCCGCTGTGCGTGATCCTCGGCGCGCTCCTCGGACCGGCGATGCGCGCGATCGGCGGCTGGCGCATCTTCGCGATCGCCGCTCCCCTCGCGTTCGCGATCCTGCTCGCGTATCGCTGGATGCCGTCGACGAGAAAGCCCGACGAACCATACCAGCGGATCCTGCCGGCGATCCGCGCCGCGCAGCGCTAGCGACGTCGTCCGAGCTCCTAGCGCAGGAGGGCGACGAGCCGCACCACACTGCTCGTGGACCGCTTGCTGACGTACGTGTGATTGCACGTGACCGTGGGGCCGCGCTCGACGATCGCCATCGAGCCCGGCGCCGGCGGGACGCGAAAGAACACGGCGCCTCGCCGGCGATAGTGCACCTCGGCGCCCGGTACGGCCGTCTCGGAGAGATCGATGACGAGCTCGGTCGGGTTCCCCTCGTGAACGCGATCGTGATGCGCGAGCAGGTAGTCGCCGGGCGAGAGGCGAAGCACGCGCGCCTCCTCGACGCGGCTCACGCTCGTGCGCGTGCCGACGATATCGACGAGCTTCGCGAACAGCGCGGGCTCGTCGAGCGGCGCGTACTCGTAGCTTCCTCGATCGAGGAGCGTGTATCGCTCGTAGCGCACGCGTGTGCGGAGCTCGGCCGCGAGCGCCGGCGTGATCGCGTCGGGCACGATCGCCGCGATACGCGAGCCGAACAGCGTGTCGATCATCGACGCGGGCGCCCCCTCGAGCGTCACGGGTAGAACCATCCCGACAGCGAGAGGCGAACGCCACCGAGCACCTCGCGCACCTGGTGAAGCGAGACATCGCTGACGTCGAAGATCGAGATGCGATTGCCGCGCGCCTCTATGCGCGACGCGCTCTCGATAGCGACGAGCGCGCCGTCGGCGACGTGACAGCGATACAGCTCGAGCTCGCCACCGACGACGGGCTCGGGCGACGGCAGGTAGTACGCGAACGCGAGCTTTCGCTCGAGGCCTTCTTGGTGATCCGCATGCGGCAGCAGGTAATCGCCGACGCGATACGCGTACGCGCGGAGGTCGGCGGTGGTGACCTGTGTGCCCGTGATGCGCGACAGCGCGGGCGCGAGCGTTGTGGCCCACTCGGCACGTAGCGCGCGCATCTCGTCGGTGCGTGGCTCCGGAGCCGTGGCATCGAACGCGTAGAGATCCGCTTCGTAGCGATGGACGCCCTCCTCGTCGAGGATCGCCATCACGTCGTCGAGGCACGCGGGCGCGAGGAAGTCGTCGATCACGACGTGCGGAAACGGCGTCGCCGAGCGCCAGGCACGGGCGAGCGCCTCTTCGTCGGCCCACGCCGGCCCGAGCTGCAGGACATCACCCACGCGCGAAGGCTACTTCAGATCCGGATCGCGCTTGTAGATGCCGACGCGCGCCATCACGCGATCCGGCACGCCATAGATGGCGAGCGCGGCGTTGTGATCGAACATCGCGAGAGATTCGCGCAGTACGAGGTAGTGCCACACCGCGGTGGCGAGCTCGTCCCGCGTGTCGTCCGACTCGTTCTCGCGAAACGCCGCCAGCATCTTCTCGAGCTTGCGCCCCGCCTCGCCCAACGCCGATGCGCGCTCGGCTTGGAGCTCTTTCTCGATCGCGACCATCGGATCGATGTCACCCATGGGTGTTGGATGCCACGAACCGGCCTACAGCGCCACGCAGGGCGACGCAGCCCGATGCAGCCATGCAGCCCGATCCTGTGCCGCACGCTATGCTCGCCGCGGTGAAGCCGATGTTCTTCGCGAGTCCCGGAGCGTTCCGTACGTGGCTCGAGGCGAATCACGCGACCAAGACCGAGCTCCTCGTCGGCTACTACAAGACGTCCACGAAGAAGCCGAGCCTCTCGTGGTCCGAGTCGGTCGACGAGGCGCTGTGCTTTGGCTGGATCGACGGCGTCCGCAAGAGCTACAGCGACGAGGCGTACACGATCCGCTTCACGCCGCGGAAGCCGACGAGCGTGTGGAGCGAGATCAACGTCGCGAAGGTCGCCGCGCTGCGAGAGGCAAAGAAGATGCGCCCCGCTGGCGAAGCAGCCTTCGCCAAGCGCACGGCCGCGAAGACGTACTCGGGCGCGACGTTTGCTGCCGCGCGGCTCTCGTCCGCGGAGCTCGCGCAGTTCCCGGCCCAGGCGCGCGATTGGTTCACGTCCCAAGCGCCGTCGTATCGACAGGGGATGACCTACTGGGTCGCGAGCGCGAAGAAGGACGAGACCCGCGCCAAGCGGCTCGCCGAGCTGATCGACTACTGCGCGCGGGGCGAGAAGCACCCGCGGCTCGTGAAGTACACGAAGCCGACCAAGGCTCGCTGAGTTCGAAACATCGCTTCGACCAGCTCGCCAGTTGGGGGGACGCTCTCGCGTGGACGCGGTGTTACGTGGCCGCTGCCCACGATCTTGCGGTGACAGCGGAACCGGCGTTGTCGGAGATACCGACACGGTGCGCGCGGCAGCGATCGGCGCTACCGTGAAGGTCATGCGACTCGGTGGACTTCGGTTGGAGCGTGCGCGCGCGTCGAAGCAGTATCGCGATGGAACGTTCCATAACACGTCGCCGATCACGGCGCGGATCGAGGGCGGCTCGCTGCCGATCATGCGCGACTTCCTGTTCGGCGGTAAGAAGCGCAAGCCGCCGGGCGTGATTCCTGTCGAGAGTCCGCTCGAGACCTGGCAACGCGCCGCGAGCGAGCTGCGCGTCACGTGGCTCGGACACTCGACGATGCTGCTCGAGATGGATGGCGCGCGCGTGATCACCGATCCGGTGTTCGGCGATCGGCTCGGGCCCGTCTCGTTCGCCGGGCCCAAGCGGTTTCACGCGCCGCCCGCGAGCGTCGCGCAGCTGCCCGAGCTCGACGCGGTGCTCGTGAGCCACGACCACTACGATCACTTGTGCAAGACCACGGTGATCGAGCTCGCGAAGCGCGGCGTTCCGTTCGTGACGAGCTTGGGCGTCGGCGCGCACCTCGAGAAGTTCGGCATCCCCGCCGAGCAGATCACCGAGCTCGATTGGTGGGAGAGCCATCGCGTGGGCCCGGTAGAGCTCACGGCGGCCCCATCGCAGCACTTCTCGGGGCGTCTAGGTGGCGGACGCAACACGACGCTGTGGTCGAGCTGGCGCATTCGCACCGACAAGCATCAGGTGTTCTTCTCCGGCGACACCGGCCTCACCGAAGAGTTCCGCGAGATCGCGGACAAGCTCGGCCCGTTCGACCTGACGATGCTCGAGATCGGCGCGTGGCATCCGGCGTGGGGCTCGATCCATCTCGGCCCCGCGAACGCGCTCACCGCGTTCGAGATGCTCGGTGGTGGAACGCTGTTGCCCGTGCATTGGAGCACGTTCGATCTCGGCCTCCATCCGTGGGCCGATCCGGCGGAGACGCTGTTCGCGCTCGCGACCGAACGCGGCGCGCGCGTGATCACGCCCAAGCTCGGAGCACCGTTCGAGCCGGCGCGCGTCGACGGCATGGTGCCGTGGTGGCGCGAGGTGCAGGGCGCGACAACGGATCGCGAGCTCGCGCGCGCCGAAGCCGAGCCCGCACGCTAGGCGGCGCACTGATCGTGAATGCGCAACGCGTCGCAGACACGCTGACACCACGTGCGACGTATGCTGTGTCGCAGTGACCGCCCCGGTCGCAGGCTGCAACCGAGCGAGACCACGCATGTCTGGCTGGGGCACGACAACGCTACCGCGAAAGGAAAACTCGTATGCTCGACGCATTTCGTCTCGGAGGTTGGGGCATGTACCCGACGCTCGTCGCCGGTCTCGTCTTGATGTTCACCGCGCTGCAGTACGCACGGCACCCGGATCGCGCGCGGCTTCGCGTCGTGCGCACGCTCGGTGTGCTCGTGATGTTCACGAGCCTGCTCGGCTTCGTGAGCGGCGTGATCAAGACCTGCACGAGCGTCACGCCGGAGCTCGGCGCCGAGCTCGGCATGCACGTCGTGATCGGCGTCGGCGAATCGCTCACCAACATCGGCGCGGGCCTCGTGTGGCTCGTGATGGCAACGATCGTCGCGACGGTCGGCGCGTCGCGCGCCCGCGCGAGCGGTGCCGAGCTGACCGACCCGCACGGACCGTAACTAGCGAAGCGGCCTGCGTGGCGCGAAGCGATTGACCATCGCGCGCGCGAGCGGACCCAGCCAACGGCTCGCCGTGTACGGGAACGGATAGATCACGCGCGCTGCATTGCGCCGCATCGCTCGCGCGATGAGGCCCGCGAGCTCCTCCGGCTTTCCCTCAGGCACGGACGGAAGCTTGTCGCGACCGCCAAACTTCTGCGCGGCGGAGTCGCCCATCGCCGTCGCGATCGGTCCGGGATAGACGGTCAGCACGTGGACCCCGGTTCCCGCGAGCTCTCCGCGCAGCGTCTCGGAGTACATCGCGAGACCCGCCTTCGACGCGCCGTAGTACGCCTGCATCGGGACGGACACGAGCGCCGCCACCGACGTGACATTGACGATCATCCCGCTTCTTCGCGCGATCATCGCCGGCAGCACCGCGCGCGTGACGAGCAGCGGCGTGACGAGGTTGAGATCGATCATCGTGCGCACCTCGGCGGGATCCGCGTCGGCGCTCGGCCCGGTGTTCTCCATGCCCGCGTTATTGACGAGCACGTCGATCGGTCCGAGCTGGGCCTCCGCGCCGGCGATCCATGCAGTCGCGCGATCGGGCGCCGCGAGATCGTGCTCGACGACATGCACGCGGGCGCTGCCTTCGAGCTCCTTGGCGAGCATGTCGAGCAGTGCCCTCCGTCTCGCGACCAGCGTGAGCGAATGCCCCGCCCGTCCTAGCTCGCGCGCAAGCGACGCGCCGATTCCCGACGATGCTCCCGTGATGACAACGTGCACGCCGGGGACTCTACTCCAGCGTCAGGGCGAGTTCGCGACGCCTGGCGACGGCGTGGTGCACAGCTTCCAGTCCGCCGCCGCGTTGTTGGTGTCCTGATTGGCGCGACGGCACAGCGAGCCCGCGCTCGCCACATCCGACGTCGTCAGCGCCGAGCCCTCGACGAGCGAGATCGGAGCAGCAAAACCCGGCACGTTGATCGACGTCATCGAGCCCTCGTACGACAGCGCGTCGATGAGCGTCTTCGTCGTGCTGTCGATCAGCGCGATGCCATCGGGCGCACCGTTCTGGATCTTGTCCGTCGCCCAGCCCGGATCGAGCTTCACCGCCGGCGGAGCGACGCTGACGTTCGGTCCTGCGATGACGAGATAGCCGTTCGCCGCGATCGTGCCGGTCAGGTTGATCGTTCCGTAGATCGCGCCGTTCGCGCCGTTGATCAGCAGCACTTGCTTACCTGCGAGCGAGACCGGCGACGACGACGGGTTGTGGATCTCGATGAACTCCGCGTTGTCCGTCGAGGGCATGTCGTAGTCGACCTCGTTGATCACGAGGTGGCCTTGCACGGCTTGCGCGATCGAGATCGTGGCCGTCGATGTCGACGAGCCCATCGTCGCGCGCACCTGGAGGCTGCCCGAGGCCGCGCTCGCGACGAGCGTGAACGTCGCGCTGCTCTGGCCTTGCGGCACCACCACGCTCGACGGGGCCGAGCCGGCCGTCGAAGGCAGCACGGCGAGCGACACCGTGGTGCCCCCCGACGGCGCCACCGCGTTCAGCGTGACAGAGAGCTGCACGCTGCCACCGCTCGAGACCGACGCCGTCGCCGGATCGATCGTGACGCTCGTCGGCTGCACGGGGCCTGTCGTGTCGAGCGCTGCATCGGACGCCGCGACGTACTCGTTGCCCGTGGTGAGGTCACGCGCGAGGAAGTAGATCCAACCGTCGGAGCGGAAGTGCGGGTACAGCGCGTACTGGCCCGGATGCATGTTCGTGATGCGCGTCGAGACGCCGGTCACGAGGTCCGTGAGGATGATGTTCGCGGTGCCTTTGGACAGCATCGATTGGAACGTCGGATCCGCCGCCGACGAGAAGCCGAGCTCCGCGTAGTCGCCCGGGCCGACGTAGTGGTGGAACACCATGTAGCGCTCGTCGAACGAGATGGCCGGCTTGCCGCCCTGCACGCAGTAGCGACCGATCTCCGGCGCGTTGACGTCGTACGAGACGGCGTTCGGCGTGGCGTTCACCTTGCGCAGCACGAAGCCGAGCTGGTTGCCGTCGCTGCCGAAGCGGCTGACGACCAGCTTCGTCGACGGAGACAGCACGCTATCGCCCTCGGACGGCGCGGTGATCGACACCGGCGGTTTGCCGACGTAGCGCGTGCCGTTGAAGATCATCGGCGTCAGCTTGATCTGCGCCTGCGAGCCGAAGCCCGTGTACGGATCGCGGTTCACCGCGCCGCCCGGGAAATCGCTCGTGAACTGGCTCGTCACGGCGAAGTAGTCACCACCGCCGAGCGCCGCGCCGAGGTGTTGATAGAGGCCGACGCCCTCGACGGTGGAGCACTGCGGCTCGCTGAAGTTGATCTGATCCGGGCTCGACGTGAGCAGGCTCTGCGTGCAGAAGCCAGCGCCGATCGGCGTGCCTTGGAACACCCAGCCTTTGTTGTCGGGGAAGAACCCCGGGTCGTACGCGGCGCTCACGCGAATGTCCTTGTTCAGCATGAGGTCGCTGATCACCGCACCCGATCCGCCCGACGCGCCGTTCGCGACGAAGCGACCGTCGGCGGAGCTGCGCATCCAGAACACCGTGTTGAATGCGAGGGTGCGCAGGATGCGGATCGTGCCGCGCGTCGACCAGCCCGCGCCGTACGACGTGCTATTCGCGTTCGGCATCGAGGTGAGGCAGCTGCGCGGATCCTGCGATCCGTTGCAGCCGTACATGTTGATGCCGGCCGTGCGGTTCGCTGCGGTCCAGCCCTGCGACGCCATCTGCGTCGCGTGCGTGGCGACCTGCGACGTGATCGTCGTCGTACAGGACGTGGGCCCCGTATCCGGCGCGATGTACGTCGTCAGCTTTGGCAAGCCGCGCGCGAACCACTCGGCGACCACGTCGAACTCGGTCTGCGACAGGCGCGGATGGTTGCCCTTCGGCATCTGCACGCGGTTCTTGAACTTGCCGTACTCGAGCGCCCACGTGTCGGCCGTGTTGCCGTCCTCGCCCGGCGGATACGCCGCGCGGAACGTGTCCTGGAACCAACCGAGGTGCGCCGCCGCAGAGTAGATGCCGACCTTGCTCGGACCGAACGGCGAGTCCGCATGGCCCGGCTCGATGCGCATGCAATCGACGATGTCCTTCGCGGGCAGCGCTTGCGTACCCGGCGCGTCGTACGTGACGGTCACCGATGTCGTCGCCGCGCGGTAGCCGTGGACGCCGACCCAGAACTTCGCGGGGCCCGTCGCGCCGAGGCAGTCCTCGTTGGAGGAGCCGGAGTACGGACGACAATCGTAGTTGCTCGTCGACACGACCGAGCCGCGCTTCACGTGAAGATCCGCGTCGCCGGTGCCGGTCATCCGCACGTCGATCTTTCCACCGGCGCGAACATCGAACGGGCCAAACACCTTCATCTCGCCCTGCGCCACCACTTGATCGGCGAAGCTCTCCGTCTTCGTCGCGCCGCCCGTCGTCGCGAGGAGGCACGAGCCGAGCGCTTCGTCGGTCTTCTCCTGCCACGTGTTGAGCGTGGTCTGGTTCGGCGCGTGGCACTCGGCGCAGATCTGCGACTGCGCGTTGCGGTTCATGCCGAGGATCGTCGTCGCTTGATTCGCGATCTCGTCGTCGGTGCCGCTGACCGGATTGCGGAGGTCGCCGCTCGGATTCTCGCCGCCGATCGTCTCCGGAATGTCCTGCCACACGCACGCGGGGTTCGTCGGGTTGCTTCCGCAGCTCTGGATGAAGTCGAGCGCGAGCTTCGCTTGCGACGAGTCCCAGCTCGCCTGCGTCGGGAACGCCTGATCCGGCGGCATCCAGAAGCGGTGCGCCGGCTCGTTGAACATCGCCGTCGTGATGTTGCTCCACGCGGAGTCCGTGCCCTCGAGGCGCGACAGCCACTGATCCGCCCAGCGCCCCGCCGCCATACGGTGACAACGCAAGCACGCGTTGGCCTGCGGCGACACGAGCTGCTTCTCCATCGTCCAGTTCTGGCCGAGGCGGTTGACGATCTTGTACGGCGTGTCGTTCGCGCCGAGCTGCAGATCCGGATCGACGCCCATCTTCGGCACGACCGGCCGGCCCTGCGCGTCGAGCGCGCCGTCGATCCATGGCGTGTGCACGAACGCGTCCGCGTCGTGACACCGCGAGCACTCGATGCCGCTGCCGAGGCCACCGTGCACGCCGCTCCACAGGTTCGTCGACTTCACCGGATCGGCGGGGTGCGGAATGTTTCCTCCGTCGGTCTTCACGTACAGCGCGTTCTGGAAGAAGCACGCTTTGCCGGTGAACGGATTGCTTCCGATCATGGCGATGTCGTTGTACTGGTCCGACGCGTAGCCGCCGATGCTCTTGCGACAGAGCATCACCCAGCGCGTTCCTTGCTCGTTGATGCGCGTCGCGACCCGCGGTCCCGCTTCGCACAGCGAGTAGATGTACTGCGGGTTGTCACAGGCAGCGACGGTGCCGGTCTGCGGCGTCTCCACGCCGCCCGGTCGCGTGACCGTCACGGGGATCGGCGTCGAGTCGAGGCAGTTGTACGTGGTGTACGTGCCGTCCGATTGCTTCTCGAAGAACGGAATCTCACCGAGCTCGTCGACGCAGCGCACGCCGTACACCTGCGGCGTGTTGATCATCACCTCGCCGCTCGCGACGTTGTCGGCTTTGCCGCCGATACCGAGCGCGCGCGCGTCGTCCCACGCCTTGAACAGGTCGCGCTCGAGGCGCAGCAGCTCCGTGTCGCCTCGCATGATGCAGACATCGATGATCGAGTCGACACCCGTCTCGAGCGACGCGAGCATCTCGCTCGTGGGCTCGTCGGCCCACTCGGGGCCATAGAACGTCTTCGTCAGCTTCGGATCGACGAGCGGTCCCGTGACCGTCGTGCCATCCGCGTCCGTCGCTTCGATCGCATCGATCGACTCCGCGAGGCGCGCGCAGCTCAGCGTCTCGAAGTTGCCGCGACGTGCCTGCACGTAGATCGACTCGTCGGACGCGAGCTCGCGAGACAGCTCCACCATCGCGCGCCCCGTGGTGGGGTCGTAGAGAGGTTTCGCTGTCAGCTCGACCTCGTCTTCGCTGCAGGCAGCGAGAAGAAGGCCGAGGCCCATCACCATGCACGCGGATGTCTTCACGCCGGATCGGACGTGGGAGGGGCGCGCACTGTCGCGTTTTTCTAAATAGCGGCAGCTTCTATCGGAACGGCAAAGGTTGGACCGCTCCGCCAGGCGGCTGGGGAGCGCTGCGATGTACTCTTGGACCTTCGTGTCGGGGGACGACTGGAAGCTGACGGTTCTGGAGCGACCGAGCTCCCGCGATCCCAAGAACATCTCCACCGAGAGAGAACCATCCAACGAGCCAGCGACCGCGCCAGCGCCGTCGCAGCGCTATGTAGGTGGCCAAGAGATCGCGCGCGGTGGCATGGGCCGCGTGATCGAGGCAACGGACACCGTCCTCGCACGTACCGTCGCCGTGAAAGAGGCGCTGACCAGCGATCCGGATACGCTGCGCCGGTTCGCACGCGAGACGCGCATCACCGCGCGCCTCGAGCATCCGTCGATCGTTCCGGTCTACGACGCGGGCACGGATCCCGCCGCGCCGTTCTACGTGATGCGCCGCGTGAGCGGACGGCCGCTGTCGGGCCTCATCATGGCGGCCGAATCGCTCGACGAGCGGCTCGCGTTGATCCCTCACCTGCTCGCGTGCGCGCAGGCGATCGCCCACGCACACAAGCGCGGCGTGATCCATCGCGACATCAAGCCGAGCAACATCCTCGTCGGCGAGCTCGGCGAGACGGTCGTGATCGATTGGGGCATCGCGAAGGTGATCGGTGAGAGCGAGGAGGATGACGCGCTGCCGCCGATGGCGAGCGATTCGCTGCGGACGCGCATCGGCACCGTGGCGGGAACGCCGGGCTTCATGTCACCCGAGCAGGCGCGCGGTGACGACATCGGCACCGGCGTGGACGTATGGGCGCTCGGCGCCACGCTGTACTACCTGCTCTCGCGACAGCTGCCGCACGAGACACACGCGAAGACGCCCGACGATCTCCTCGCGCTCGCCGGCCATCGTCCCGTGCCGCCGATCGCGAGCGTGATCCCCGGCGTCCCGCCGGAGCTCGCCGCGATCACGGAGCGCGCGCTCGCCTTTCACGTCGCCGATCGGTTCCCCGACGCAGCGGCGCTCGCCGAGGAGCTCTCGCGGTTCTTGACCGGACAGATCGTCGCATCGCACCGCTACTCGATGCGCGAGCGCCTCGTACGGTGGATCAGGCGCAACCGCGCGATCGTCGCCATCGCGATCCTCGCGCTCGCGATCGTGGCGACGGTCTCGACGATCACGATCCGCGGCATGGTCGTCGCGCGCGAACGAGCGGATGAGGCCGCGCGCCAGGCCGAGGTCGAACGCGCGAAGGCGCAGGCGCACGCGCAGTCCGAGTTGCTCGCTCGTGCGCGCGCGATCGCGACGACGCACCCGACCGCCGCGATCGCCGCACTCGGTCAGCTACCCGCGACGTCGGCGCTGCAAGGCGAAGCCGATGCGATCTTCGCGACGGCGCTCGGGCACGGCGGCGCCACGTGGGCCCTCGGACAGAACACCGGGCTCATCAGCGTGCTCGCGATGGACCACTCCGCGACGAAGCTGATGCAGCTGTCGCACCGAGGACGCTTGCAGATCTGGGATCTCGACACGCGCGAACAGATCGTCGATACGACGATCGTTCGCAGCGATCTGTATCCGGAATGGATTCCGCGTGGAGTCCTGCTCTACGGGGACGGCGCGACCAAGCTCCTCGATCCCCAGACCGGCGCGATCGTGCCGTTTGGAACGTCGACCGGCATCCAGAGTGTCGTCGCGTCGGCGGACGGCTCGCGCGTCGCGGTGATCGATGGCTCCCGTCGAGCTGCGTGGCTCGACGGAACCACTGGCGAGCTCGCGTACGTGACTCCCGAGGGAACCAGCATCAAAGAGATCGAGATGCCGCTCGACGGCAGCTGGCTCGCGGCCGCGAGCGAGACCGAGATCCTCGTCTACAGCCCACGCAGCGAGCTGCTCTTTCGCCGCTCGGCGAAATCAAGTTGGATCGCGGCGTCGCAATCGAAGCGCCTGGCCTATCTCGATGGCCGCAACATCTTCGAGTGCGAGGTCGGCCCCAACCCGAAATGGGTCGAGCGCGCGGGCTTCAACGTGACGTGGCCCGACTACCTCGGCGAGTGGTTCCTCGGGCGGAGCCCCGGCGCGCTCTACGGATTCTCGGTCGATCCGAACAAGCCGCCGAGCACGATCAGCAAGATCGATGGGCTCGCGTCGAGCATGACTCTTGCGGGGTCCGGGATGCTGACCTTCACCACCGGCACCAACGCGATCGACCTCCTCTACTTCGACGCGGTGCGCGTGCTCCGTATCCCGATGCCGGAGACGCTCGTCTCACCGCGCGTGGCGTCACGAGCCGGAGCGCGACGCATCGCGGTCGCGGGCAACGGCGGGGTCTACTTGATCGATCTGAGCTACATGCTGCCGCTCCGGCAAGACCAGCTTCTGGGCCACCGCGCGCAGTTCATCACGCGCGATCACGTCATCGACATCGACGACCGCGGCCTGTGGAACGTGCACCTGAAAGATCAGACGGCCACGCTGACGGAGGTGACTCCTCACGCCGACATCATCGATGTCGAAGGTGCACGCGTGCTCTTGGCCGACTTTCCTTTTCAACCGACGCGGCTGTTCGTCGTGGATGTAGAGAAGATGCGGGTGCGCACGTTCGATGCCTCGATCGGCGCGCTCCTCGACGACGGCATGCTCTACCTCCACGACGACGCGCTGTTCCTGCGCAGGGATGACGAGCCCGCGGGACGCGAGGTCGCCAAACCACTCTCCGCGACGGACATCGCGATCTTCAGCGAGAGGAACGCGTTCTGGGTCGTCTCGAACAACGAGCTCCTTCGCGGTGATCTCGCATCCGGCGTCGTCGAGCGGCGACCGTTTCCGTTCCTGCCAGGCGCCACCGCTGCGATCCTAGATGGTCGCATGGTCGTCGGGTCCGAGAAGGAGGTGCGCTGGGACTCACTCGATGGTCCGCTCATCGCGACGCTCGAGGACTCGATCGCGACGATCTTTGCCGTCCCGGGGGGTGTGGTCGTGGCGCTCGCCTCGCGATCGACGATGTACATCGCGATCGCGCGAGACGGCACGGGGACGGTGCACCATCTCGCCTCGGCGACGCTCACCGGGACCAACCAAGCCGGACGCCTCGTCGTTCCCTCTCCAAGTGGCACGGAGGTGATCGAGCTGCCATCCCGACGACGCTGGACCCACGCGATAGCGAAGCCGAGGCCAGGTCTCGCGATCCCACCCGACGGCTCCGCCATCCTCGAGCAGGGATCCGATCGCACGTGGTGGATGTGGTCGCTTCCGCCGGCGAACCTCGACGTGGCGAAGCTCCGCGAGACTGCCACCAACGCACGCGAGCAAGACAACCGCACGCTGCTCTGGCCGTGGCAGGCCGCGCGCTAGCTCAGCGACGAAGAGGCGGGAGCTGCGGCGCGAAGCCGAGCTCGACCTTCATGCGCGCGAACGAGAACGAAGTCGCCGTCAGCGACGAGGGCATGATGAAGCTCGTGGTGATCGATCCGGCGCAGCTCGTGTCGTGCGGCGTCGTCGGATCCGCGAGGAACGCGTTCAGGTTGTTCATGCCGCACGGCGACTGCAGCGTGGCTCCATGCCCCGAGCTCTCGTGGATCACCACCACGGAATCCGAGAGCGTCGCTGCGGCGATGGTGGCAAAGCCGGGCGGTGTGATCGGATCCATGCGACCGCTCGACACGAAGGTGCGCACCGACGACGTGACGGGCTGCGCGAGCGAGGCCTGCAGATCTCCGCGCGGCCACGACTGACACACGTCCGCGAGCTGGTACCAAGATCCGCCAAAGATCTCCACGATGTCCTGCGGCACGCCGGCGTTGAGCGTGACCGGCGCATCCTCGTCGGGCGGATTGAAGATCTCGCCGCACACCACCGAGTTATAGAGACCCGCCGACACGCCGCTGCCGCCGCCGAGGTTCTCGAGCGCCGCGGCGAGATAACTCTCGACGCGATCGGTACGACGCATCGCGAGGTCACTGATCGCGAGCGGCAGCCACGCGTACGCGCTCTTCGAGTACATCGAGCGAAACACGATGTACGCGAACGTGTAGCCATCGAGGTCGAACGTCTGCCCCAGCACGTTGATGGGCACCGGCTGCTGAACGAGCGAGCCCACCGACGACCGGAACTTCGCGACGAGATCCCCGAACGTCGCGCCGCACGCACCTGCATCCGCGCACGACGCATCGAGCGCCGTCAGCGCGCTATAGAACGACGCGGGGACCGCTGCTGGCCACGCGATCTGCGCCGGCACGAGCCCCTCGATCACCGACGCGCGCACGCGATCACCGTGGCGACGCATCACCTCGAGCGCGAGCCGAGAGCCGTACGAGATGCCGTACAGGTTCAGCTTGTCGTATCCGAGCACCGCGCGGAGGTCGTCGACGTCATCCGCATTCGCCGCGGTGTTGAACTGCGTCAGATCGTGGTCGATGAAGTTCGCGCACGTGGCGTCCGAACAGTCGAGGTACGGAATCGACCGCGCCGTGCCGCGCTGGCTGATCACCAAAAAGTCTCCGTCGACGCGCAGCCCGTCCAAGAACGGCGCGCCGAGATACGCCGCGTAGTTCAGGATGTTCTGCCCGTCACCACCGGGCCCGCCGTCGAGATAGATCGTCGCGTTCGTCGACGCGGACGCACTCTCGAACTTCACGTAATGCACCTTGATCGTCCGACCCTTCGCCGCGCGATTCTCGTACACGATCAGATCGCCGCACGCGTAGTCGCTGCCCTCGTTCAAGCCGAGCGCAGCGGGCACCTCGTAGCGACACGGCACGGTCTCGGCGCGCGGCACCACACCTTCGTCGGCGTCGATCATCGGACGCATGTCGATGGGCGCAGCGTCGTGCGTCGCCGGCTTGTCATCCCCACACGCAGCACACGCAGCAAGTCCACCG
>JAEYYV010000397.1 GCA_023428295.1 Pseudomonadota bacterium | reverse complement strand
CGCGCGCGATCGTCATCACCACCTAGACCCGCGTCGCTCAACTCTCGTTGCCTCGTTCACGAAGCTTTGTACGCGGTCCGTTGCCGCGCGTTTCGTCTACCGCGCGCCCAGCTGTGGCGCTTTCTCGTCTTTGGGAGCGAGCCGGAGGAGCTGGCCATTCTCCTCGTCGGTGAGCACGTAGAGGTATCCGTCGAGGCCTTGGCGAACGTCTCGAATGCGCGCGCGGTCAACGAGCAACCGCTCCTCGCCGACGATGCGGCGACCGTCGACGGTCAATCGTGCGACGTGTTTGGCTGCGAGGGCGCCGACAAAGAGGCTGCCCTTCCACCCAGGGAACTTGTCGCCCGTGTAGAACGTCATCCCCGACGGTGCGATGACGGGATCCCAGTAGTAGATGGGCTGCTCCATGCCCGCCTTCTGCGTGATCCCCTCGCCGATCTTGTCGCCCTTGTACTCGATGCCATAGCTGATGGTCGGCCAGCCGTAGTCCTTGCCGGGCTCGACGACGTTGATCTCGTCGCCACCACGCGCGCCGTGCTCGATCTCCCACAGCTCGCCGCTGGGGCTCCACGCCGCCGCTTGAATGTTGCGGTGTCCGTACGACCAGATCTCGGGCTTCACGCCGTCGCGACCGACGAATGGATTGTCGTCGGGGATGGAGCCGTCGGGCATCACGCGAATGATCTTGCCGAGCGTTCCGTCGAGCTTCTGCGCTTGATGCCGGCCTTCGTCGATCGAGCGTTCGCCAAGTGCGACGAGGATCGCGCCGGACTTGTCGAACAAGATGCGCGACCCGAAGTGCTTGGTGGAATCGAGCTTCGGCGTTTGCCGCCAGATCACCTTCACGTTCTGCAGCTGCGGCGCGGTGCCGCGCTCGAGCGTAGCTCTTGCCAGCGCGGTACCATTTACGTCGCTCTCGCGCTCGGAGAACGTCAGCCACACGGTGCGGTTCTCGGCGAACTGCGGATCGACGGCTACGTCGAGCAAGCCGCCTTGATCACGCGCGTCGACCGTGGGGACGCCGCGGACGGGCGGGGACAGCGTGCCATCCTTGCTCACGATGCGGAGCCGCCCGGGGCGCTCGGTCACGAGCATTTCTCCGTCGGGCAAGAACGCGAGGGCCCACGGATGCTCGAGTCCCGACGCGATGACGTGCGTGTCGAATGCGACATTCGCTGTGCGGTAGGGCGCACGCGTCTGGCCCTCGAAAGCGGGCAACTGATCCGGCGCATTGGCCTCCTGGGTCTCCACGGGGTGCGCGGGATTCTTCGGGCCTTCGCCTTTCGCCGGCTTGCCGCCCTTGCACGCGGCGAGAGAAGCGATGGCAACAACCATAGCCAGGGTCTTCATGACGGCACGTGTTGCGGGATTCGTGCCCGTCACGAGATTTCGCAACGTTGGGCCGTGGACCACCGCACCGGGGTTAAGGATCGGCGCTCGGGAACCGTACCGGGGTTAGGGATCGTCCCGCGGGCAGCATCAATCGCGCGTGGATTGTCCTGTCCGAGAGTTGTCCGAAGCGCTGGTCCGACGGGCGGACAGAACCTGCGCTCGCGGTCAGCAGGGGCGCACAGCATCTGCGCTCGTTGCCGCGCGTGATCGCCGGCCGATAGCCGCGCTCGCTGTCGCGCGTGGTCGGCGACCGATAGCGGCGCTCGCTGTTGCGTGTGATCGGTCTACGACGCCGCGGCGATCGGCAGTAGGCCACGCTCGACGAGCGCGTACTGCAGCGCGACGAAGGCTTCACGAGGGAGCTCGATGTCCCAGCTCGTACGCTTGGCACCCTTCGGTGCGCCGAGATGCGAGGCCTTCGCGCGGCAGGCGACGACGAGGTCATGCGGGCCTGCGAAGCGCAGATAGGTGCCCGCGTCGAAGGTGATGCTCGGCGTGTTGACGTCGCTGCTGCCGTAGAGCGGATCGGGGCGCGAGTCGCGGATGGTGCCCGCGTCGATCTCGCACGGCAGATCGACCGAGCGTCGAGAGACGAGCCCGCGCAGCACGATCGCATTGTCGGCGAGAGCGAGGCGCGCAGGGATCTTGCGGAACCACGCGACGAAGACGAGAGCGAGGGCCACGTTGAACGCGACGAGCGACACGACCTGCAGCACGCGCGGGAGCTCGAGTGCGAACGTGGCGATTGCGAGGAGGCCGAGCGGGATCAGCGCGACGAGGAGCGCGACGACCACGCGTGCGTCGACGCCGCGCCACGCGGGCACCGAGAAGATGGTGGCGCTCGGGATGGCGGCGGGCGGGATGGCGGCGTTCGCGTGGACCTTGGCGAGGTGACTCGCGAGGTTGCCGCCGTTCACGCTCGACGCGCAGAACGGGCAGGGCAGGAGCGCGTCAGGATGTGACGTCGCGATACGGCGTGCGGTGTCGACGAGATTCATGAAACGACGACGGGCTCGAGGTCTGCCCAGTTTGTACCCGCTTCTACGCCGACGACGAGCGGTACTTCCAGCTCGAAGGCGTGGCGCATCGAGTCCGCGCACAGCTTGGCGGCGACGGCGAGCTCGGACGCGGGCACCTCGAACAGCACCTCGTCGAGAATCTGGAGGAGCGGCACGGTGCCGAGGTTCGCGGCGCGCAGCGCGCGATCGGCGAGGAGGAGCGCGCGTCGCGAGACGTCGGACACCGAGCCTTCGTGCGTGGCTCTGCGCGCGAGGCGCTCGGCGTACGAGCGATCGTGCGAGTCGAGCGACTCGAGGCCGCCGATCGGCCACGTGCGTCCCGCGAGCGTCGTGACGTAGCCGAGCTCTTTGGCGAGCCGGAACTGCTCGTCGTGAAACGCGTGGACCTTCGCGTAGTGGCGATGGAAGCGCGCGATGTACTCCTTCGCGGCCGCGGGTGTGATGCCGAGCGAGAGGCCGAGCGCGCCCGAGCCTTGTCCCGCGAACGTCGCGAAGTTGACGACCTTGCCGATCTGGCGCTCCTCGAGCGTGAGCTCTTCGGCGGGCTTCTCGAGGATCGCCGCGGCCGTCAGGCGATGCATGTCCGCGCGCGCGCGCAGCGGCTCGACGAGGTTCGGGTCCTTGGACAGATGCGCGAGGACGAACAGGCCGAGCTGGCTGAAGTCGACCGACACGAGCAGCTTGCCCGGCGGCGCCACGAACGCGCGACGGATCATCGCCATCTCGGGCGTGCGACCCGGGACCCGCCCGAGGTCGGGGTTCGTGTTGATCAGATGCCCGTTGAACGAGCGCGCGACGTGGAAGCGCGAGTGCACGCGCCCGTCGTCGTCGATGCACTTGCGCAGCGCGATCACCCACGAGTCACGCAAGCGGCGCAGCAGGCGCCAGCGGATCACCAGCGGCACGATCGGATGCGCGTTCTCGATGCGCTCGAGCGCGTCGATCGCCACCGACCATCCCGTCTTGGTGTGGCTGACGATCGGCAGCTTCAGCTCCTCGAACAGCACGGTGCCGAGCTGCTTGCCGGAGTTGATGTTGAACGAGTGACCGGCGAGCGCCTCGATCTGCGTGGTCAAGTCCGCTTCGATCGTCGCGAACGCCGCCTCCGCCTCGTCGAGCTTCGCGAGATCCACGATGATCCCGGTCAGCTCCATGCGCACGAGCGTGTCCGACAGCTCGAGGTACTCGGCGAGCAGCGCCGCATTCACGCGCGGCGAGAGCTCCTTCCAGATCAGCGCCGACGCCTCCGCGCGTTGGCCGGCGACCTCGGCGGCGCGATCGATCGCGAGCTGGTGCCACGCTTTGCGCGCGCGTCCCACGCCGCGGACCTCGTCGTCATCGGGGAGCGCGCGACCGAGCACGTGCTTCGCCACGATGTTCAGATCGTGAGGCGCCCAGTTGCTCGGCTGCGTGAGATGGGATGCGCACGCGGAATCTCCGACGATGCCCGCGAGCGAGGCACCCATCCGGCGCAGCGCGACGATCGTGCCGACCAGATCGTGGCCTTGCTTCGGCGCGTTGGCGTCCGCGAGCCACGCCAGCAGCGCGGGCCATGCAGCACTGCCCGCGCGTACGTACAGCGCCGTGCCGGATCCCGTGGACAGCGCGATGCCGGTCAGCGCTTGCTTCACGGGCGCCGGATCCTCGAGGAGCGCGTGCAGCGTGATCGTCCCGGACATCGCCGCGATCGCCGTCGCGAAGTCGGCCGCGCTCTCGATTGTCTCGGTCTTCGTCGTCGCGCCGTCGGCCACGAGCAGCTCCGCGAACCCGAGCTTGTCGTACAGCGCGTTCAACGCGGACGCATCGGGGGCATCGTACGCGAGCGTGTCGAGTGCCGCCGGCAACGCGCGCGTTTGATCGAGCCGTGCGCGCGCGAGCTCCGTCGGCACCGAGTCCTTCGCGGCGCGCAGCGCGTTTCCAAGCCGACCCTTCATGGAGTCGAGCGCCGCCATCGCCGCGTCCATCGAGCCATACGTCTCGAGCAGCTCCGTCGCGCCCTTCGCGCCGATGCCCTTCACGCCCGGCAGCTGATCGTCATCTCCGACGAGCCCGAGCCACTCCGCCACCTTGGACGGCGGCACCATGAAGCGCTTCTGCACGATCTCCGTCGTGTATCGCGCGTCCTTATTCGCGTCGTACCACCACACGCGATCTCCCACGAGCTGCGCGTATCGCTTGTCCACACCCACGACGATCGCGTCGTCCTCCGCGTCGAGCGCCGCGCGTACATAGCTCGCCACCACGTGAAGCTCGTCGGGCGCGACCACCACGTGCATGCCGAGTGCGCGCAATAGCTCGGGCAACGTGGCGAGCTGCGCCTTCAGGATCTCGGGCCACGACGCGGGCGGCGGATTCGCCTCGATCACCGCGACCGCGCGCGTAGGCGTCCGGAACCCGATCGCTCGATGCAGCGCACGTGCAACCGCGAACAGCCCGTTGACCGGCTCGCCCGCACGCGACTTGCGATCCGTCGGCACGACGAGGAACCCGCGCGCGAGCAAGTTGGTCGCAGACGCGACGAGCATGCGATCGGGCATCGAGCCCGACGATATGGCACGCTCACGCTCGGTGCGAGCCACGAAGCACATCTTGTTCGCGATCGCGATCATCGGAATCGTCGGCGCGTTTCTTCCGCTCATCCAGATCCGCACGCACGGCGTTCCCATCGACGTGACGCCGAAGGAGCTGTCGTTCGGCTTCGAGAAGGCGCACAAGGTGCTCGACTACAAGCTGCCTTCGTTCGCCGAGAAGCGGTTGCCCGTCGACGTCCGCCAGACGCGCGATGACATTCGTCTCGTCGGACAAGCCATGAAGTGGGCGATGGCGCTGTTCATCCCGATCGCGCTCATGATGCTGTTCGCGGTGCTCGCGCAGTGGAAGGGCAGGTTGACGCGCGCGTCGGCGGTCGTCGTCGTGCTCCTCGGCGCCATCTCCGCCGCGTCATGGTTCGTGCTGCGATACGCGCTCGATTACGGACTCGAGGAGGTCGCGCTGAAGCGCACGACCGTGGTCCTCGCACCCGGCGCGCACTTCCTTCTCGTCGCCGGAGTCGCGGCGGTTGTCGTCGGGCTCCTCGGCGCGCTCCGCCCGGAGCCCGCTCCTACGCGTCCTGCTCGAGCTCGAGCTTGATCGGCTCGTCGGGCACGGCGATGTCGATCATCGATCGCACGTAGCCGCTCGGCGTCCGCGGCCGGATCACCACACGATTGTCCTCGTCGGCGGTGACGAGCATCTGATCCACGCCGACGAAGCGGACGAGGCACACGTCGTCGGTGTGATCGTCGAACGTGACGACCACATCTTGCGCGAGGTCGTGCAGCACCACCTTGTCCTTCGCACCGAACGCGAGGTAGCGCCCGTCGCGCGACAGGTTCGCCGCCGACCCCGCGTCCGCATGCTCGTGCGCTTCGCGACCGATCTTGAAGTTCGCTCCCAGGTGCCACACACGCAGGCCGCCATCGATACACGCCGCGAGCCACGGCTCTCGCGCTTCCACCCACGACACGTTGCCCGACGTCCGCACGCGATCGAGCGGCACGATCGCATCGTTCACGATTCGATGCAGCGCGATCTCCCCCCACGTCGCGCTCACGAGGAGGTTCACATCGAGATCCACGTGGCACGCTTGCACTACGCGTCGCGGCAACGGCTCGAACGTCCGCACGCTCCGGTCGGGCGCGATCAGCACGACGAGCTGCGTGGTCGATACGAAGTAATAGTGACCGTCCTTGGTCATCCCCGCGTTGTGCGACGGCTCGTCGGTCTTCAGCTCCGACTGGGAGCCCGCGACGAGCGAGCGCTTCTCGAGCGCCTCGAACGTTTGCGCGTTGTCGCCGTTGGTCGACATCGCCAGGTACGTGCTTCGATAGAAGTCGCCCGACGGAGACAGCCGCTCGAGGATCTGCCGATCGATCACCTTGTGGTGTCGCGGCAGCCCGATATCGACCCAGCGTAGTCGGCGCAGATCGAAGCAACGCATCGCGCCGACCCACCTCGTGACGAGGCCAACGCGTCCCGACGGATCCACGTCGCGGAGGCGCGCGGTCCGTCCGAGCCGCACTTCGCGTCCCGTGGGCTCGGGACACGTGGTCCAGTCCGCGCCGCAGCTCTCGCACACGAGGCGCGTGCAGACCTGACACGACCGATCCGCGCCGATGACGGTGCAATGAGCGCATCCGACGTCACCAGCGCCGCGAGCTACCATCGATGGGGAGCGTAGCTCAGAACGGCAGATCGTCTTCGCGCGTCGCGCCGATCAGATCGTTCGGGCGCGGCTCTTCACGCATGCCCCACTCTTCATCGCGCGCCGGCGGGCGACCGCCACCACGACGCCCTCCGTCCTCGGCGCCAGCGCGTGCAGCCTCGAGCTTCCACACGTCCAGGCTGTTGAAGTACTTGGTCTCGCCTTGCGGGCTCTTCCACTCGCGTCCGCGCAGGTTGAAGGTCACGCGGACCTGATCGCCCACGCGGAAATCATCTAGCGCCGAGCAGCGATCACCCGACAACTGGAATTGGATCATCTGCGGGTACTTGCCGTCGGGAACCTCGACAACGAACTCGCGTTTGGTGAACCGCGCCGAGACCTGCTTGGTCTCGTACACGACATGAAGCTTGCCGACGACGTCGAACGCCATTTGCAGAGCCTACGTCCCGCCCCTGACAGCGGGCTCGTATCGCGGACGCCGGGTGTGGTAGGTCCCTCGAATGATTAGGATCGTCCTGGCCCTGCTCCTCGTGGGGTGTGCGTCGTCGAAACCAGCGACGACGTGCCCACCCGTCGCCAGCGGTCCCGTCATTCCGCCCGAGGACGCGCAGCTCGCGAGGTGGCGACAGATCGTGGCCACGGAGGACAAGGCACCGCCCGAGGGCACGTCGATTGCCGCGCTCGTGCCCGAGCTCGTCGCCTATCTCGCCTCGCCCGACCCCGAGCGTCGCGATCGCATCGGCTACGAAGTTCTCGCCACGTGGATCCGTGCGGGGCGCTTGACCGACAAGGAGTGCGTCGAGCTCGGGACCGAGCTCCTCGCAAACCTCGCCGGTCCGCTCGATCAACCGGTGTTCGGTCGCTCGTTCTCCGCGCTCGTGCTCGCCGAGATCGTGCGCCGCGATCGCAAGGCACCGTTTCTCCCGGCGGGCAATCTGCGCGCGATGCTCGTCGGCGTGCATGCGTACGCGCAGCGCGAGACCGACCTGCGCGGCTACACCGGCGACACGGGCTGGGCGCATGCCGCCGCGCACACGGGCGATCTCCTCGCGCAGATCGCGCAACACACGCGCTTCGACGAGAGCGACCGCCGCGTGATGCTCGACGCCGTCGCCGGCCTCGTCGCGCGCAAGCACGGCCATCGCCTCGGTCACGGTGCCTCGCTCCGAGCGTGATCGTCTCCGCGCGGCTCGGGCTCCCCGCCGAGACCATCGCGGACTTCGTCGGCAAGCTGCGCGCGCCGCTCGTCGAGAAAGGCACCGCCGACTTCGATGCAGGCCTGTACTATGCGCAACGCAACGCGCGTGACTTGCTGTTCACGCTCTATGTGGTCGGCGCCACGACCCAGGAGCCAACTCCCGGCGAAGTCGCGCTGTTCGCCGCCGTGAACGCCCTGATCGAAGAGTGATCGAGGAAGATCGAAGAAGATCGAGACATGAGCGTCACCCCCGTCCAATCGATCCGCGTCGCGAGTGCATTGCTCGATCGGTTCCCGGGGATCATGAAGCAAGCGAGCGCGACCGAGTCCGAGATGGAGCTCGCGATCGGCGAGGCGAACCAGCTCTATCCGGAGATCTGGCGCCACATGGACGAGGCGCGCGCCGCGATCGCGCACGATCACGACACCTCGCACTACGACGCGCTTCGCAAGACGGTGCTCGCCGAGATGGGCATCACGTCGATCGGCTATCAAGAGGTCGATTGGACGACGAAGTACGGCGCGGTCCTCGCGACGACGTATCGCAAGGTCGCGGGCTTTCACTACGAGGGCTATCAACGCGCGCGCGAGGCGTGCACAGCGCTGATGAACGCGATGCCCGAGGTGAACTGGAACGAGCTCGCGCGCGAGGACGTGCGAGCGATCGCCGAGGCCGGGTCGTTGCAAAGCGCGAAGTACAAGACGATCGGGAGAGTCGTCGCGGGGCTCGTCGCGCTCGGCATCGTGACGTCCGGCATCTACTACGTGGTGAGCGGCACGAGGGAGGGCGTCTCCGACGACGAGGCCTCCGCGATGCGGGCTCGCGCCGCTCAGCGCGAGGAGGAAGCGACGAAGCGTGCGGAGAAGGTGGCGGCCAATCGCGCACGCATCGAAGAGCTGCGCGCCGTCGTGAAGGCCACGTGCTCCGCGACGGCAAAGGCCGAGCTCGCGACGCTGCTGCGCGAGGAAGGTCAGCTCACCGACGCGAAGAAGCTCGAGACCGGGCCGTGCACCCCGGTGCGCCCCACCTGCAAGCCCATCCCCGGCGCGCTCCTCGATCGGCTCGCCGCGCAGTACGAGAGTGTGCTCGCCTCACCGCGCAGCGTGCGATGCGACGGCATGATGGCGCCCGGTACGCCCCTCGTTCCCGCGTACAGCGTGTGGTTCGTGGACAAGGGCTCGCTCGTGCGTGGCGTGGTGAGCACCGACGGCACGACCGACATCGTGCCGTTCGCGAAGGGCCCGGGCGAGATCGTCGTCGGCTATGGCGATCTCGACGACGACGGCAGCGACGAAGCGGTGTTCGCCACGGCGGGCTCACTCTGGATCGGCAAGATCGTGAATGGTGCGTACGTCGACGCGGCGGGCCCGCGATCCACGAAGCAGTGCCAGGAGTCGGTGAACGTCGAGCGCGATCTGCGTCCCGACAAGAGCTCGACCTATCGTCTCGTGATCGACGTTCTTCCCGGCAAGAAGGGTTGCGAGCCCGAGCGCCGGTTCTATCGGCTGGCGGGCGGTAAGCTCGTGCGCGAGGAGTAATGGCAAGCGTTCACGGCATCGTGTGGCCTTCGGTTCCCGCGCCCACACCCGCGGCGTCGCTCGCGATCCTCGAGGAGCTCGAGCGCACGCAGTGGCTATCGCCCGACGAGCTCGCACGTCATCAACAGCGACAGCTCGAGGTGATGCTCGCGCACGCCGCTCGGACGGTGCCGCACTACGCGGGGATCTCCGACTTCGCGAGCGTCCCGATCATGACGCGCGAACAGATCACGGCGGCGCACGGGCAGCTGTCGAGCCGCGCGTATCCCG
This sequence comes from Pseudomonadota bacterium, assembly GCA_023428295.1. Lineage (GTDB taxonomy): Bacteria > Myxococcota_A > Polyangia > Haliangiales > Haliangiaceae > JABFXX01. The sequence goes on along the minus strand of JAEYYV010000397.1, from coordinate 42,723 downwards.
CGACGCACGGTCCCGCGCCAGAGACGCAAACATCGCGCACGTCGGGCGAGCCGGTTCGCGTGCGCGGCACGGGCGTGCTCGCCGCGTTGCATGGCGCGATGGCGATGCGTGATCACCGCTGGCACAAACGCGACCTGCACGCGCATCAAGCGCAGATCCGCTACATCCCGAATCTCGCGGAGCCGCCCGACGGTCTCGAGGTGAAAGGGTGGGGCCCGGTCGCAAAGCTCGTCGCACCGGATGCGCGCATGTCGATCTTGTCGATCGCGAGCACCACCGACGAGCAGCTCGCGTGGCTCGTGCGCACGAACCCGACGTACCTGCTCGCGCACCCGAGCGTGCTGCACGCGCTCCTCGCGCGCATCGCACAGACCGGCGCGACGCTCCCCGCGCTGCGACAGGCACGTACGATCAGCGAGGTGCTCTCGCCCGAGACACGCGAGCTGTGCACGAAGGTGCTCGGCATCCCGATCGTCGACACGTACTCGGCGCAAGAGGTCGGCTATCTGGCGCTGCAGTGTCCGGACCACGAGCACTTCCACGTGCAGTCCGAGCACGTGATCGTGGAGATCGTGCGCGACGATGGCACGCCGTGCGATGTCGGCGAGAGCGGCCGTGTGGTCGTCACCGATCTGCACAACTTCGCCACCCCGATCCTTCGCTACGACATCGGCGACTACGCCGAGCGCGGTGCACCGTGCCCGTGCGGTCGTGGGTTGCCGGTGCTCGAGCGCATCCTGGGTAGGCGCCGCAACATGCTCGTCTATCCCGACGGGACCACCACGTGGCCGCTGTTCAGCATCGGATGTCGCGAGGCGGCTCGGTACCACCACCTCCAGCTCGTCCAGCGCACCCGGGACTCGCTCCTGGCGCGCGTGGTCCCCGACGGGCCGCTGGATCGCGAGGCCCTGATCGGGGCGATTCATCGCACACTAGGCGACGTTTTCTCCGTCGAGATCGAGATCGTCGACACGATCGGCCGCTCGCCCGCAGGAAAGCTGGAGGAGTTCATTTCTCTCGCGACCTGAACGCGTGTTACCGTCCGCAACGATGCGTAGTTTTGCGTCTATCTCTACTTGCCTCTTCGCGTTCGTAACCGGGTGTGGCGACGACGGTGGAGTGAACAAGCTCCCGGACGCGCCGCTGGCCCCCGACGGCCCGACGCCCGACTCGATCCCGTCCGGCACGGTGAACGTGACCACGATGGCTCCCTGCTGCGACGTCGCGGCGAACACGCCGGAGCCGAACATCGTTGTCATCTCGCTCAGCGCGGAGGGCACGCTCGTGGCAACCGCAACCACGGGCGCCGACGGCAAAGCGTCGATCGAGGTTCGCGAGGGCGGCTCGGTCAGCGCCGTGTATCCCGAGGACGAGACTCACAACAACCGTCTACAGACGTTCGTTGGCGTGAAGCCAAACGACAACCTCACGTTCGGCGAGGGGTACTTCACGCCCAACGTGTCGGGCGCCAATGGAAACATGACGGTCAACTGGCCCGCGTTTCCCAACACGATGGAGTATCGCGTCGCGAACGCGTGCATGTCGTCGTCGAGCTCGAGCCTGACGATCGATCTTTCGTTGTACGACTACTGCCAAACGGCGACATCGCCGATCGCGTTGTTGGCGATCGACGCGAACTACAACATCATCGCGAGCGCATACCTGCCGACAGCCGCGACCGCACCTGGATCGGTCATTCCATCGGGCGACGTGACGTGGGTGGCCCAAACGCAGGACAACTCCACCGTCTCGATCACGGGGCTCAACTCGGTCGTCAACGACGTCTATCTGTCGGCCTATGGTGAGTATCCGTTCTACATCGGCTATGGCGGCAGCAGCAATTGGGTGGGGCCCAAGGCCGGCGCCGCATCGCAGACCTTCACGACGTCGTCGACCGCGCCGTACAAGTACGCTCGCGCGGAGCTGTATCGCAGCGGCAACTTTGGCCGTCAGGACTATCTGAAGGGTGGAGCCTCGCCGTACGCGATGACCGCGACGGCGCTCCCCTGGATCGATGGCGAGAAGCTCATCAGCTTCGCCCAGCGCCGACTCATCTGGTTCGAGACGACGGGCGACTACGACGCCGCGACGCTCGATCTCCATTGGTCGCGCTACGACAAGAAGACGAGCCACTACTATACGTGGACGCTGATTCTTCCGCCCAAGGTGGCTGACTTCCGCTTCCCGACGCCTCCGTCGGAGCTCGCGGCATTCCAGCCGACGGAGATGGACAGCGTGAGCTCGTACCTCCAGCTCGTCGATCTATCGAGTGCGTCGAGCTACGACGCCGCGCGCGCGCTGCCGTTCTGGCGAGTCACGGATCCGTATAGCGCGGTGAGGAGTGGCGACGAGCCGTCGGCGGCGATCTCGTACGACGGCGAGGGCTATGCGGCCTTCACCGACTGAGCACGATCGTCGGGCAGCGGTCCCCGAGCTCGTAGCTCGGGATGTGACACGCAGCCTCGGTGAACGGCGACAGCGTCGTGCGCACGTCGTCGAGTGACGGGAACGAGTAGCTTGCGGGCGAGTCGCGATAGATGTCGATGTGATCGATGACGTCGCGTCGCCACCCCGTGCGTGCCGCGAGCGCGGCGCGATCGGGCACGAGCGCGTCGAACGCGTCGCGGATCGCGCTCACGCGGACCGCGTTGTCGCGCTGGATCGCCATCGCGGTGCGCCACTTGAGCGCGTCGAAGGTCTTGATCGCGGGCAACGCCGCGCGAACGTCGTCGAGCGACTCGGGCACGCGCGGCGCTGTGAACAGACGCAGCACGAGGAGACCGCCGGGGCGCACCACGCGCGCGAGCTCCGCTGCGAACGCGCGGTAGGTGCCGGGGAACGCGAACACCGAGAGACAGCCATCGCCAACCGCGACATCGATCGAAGCATCCGGCAGCGGCATCGCGAGCCAGTCGCCGGTGATCGCGCGGCGATGTGCTGCGGGTTCGAACAGCGCATCGATCATCGACGATTGCTTGTCGACAGCGACGAGCGACGAGCCGTGGGGCAGCGTCATCGCGACGAGCTCGGGCGTGACGCCGAGGACGAGCACGTCGATAGCGCGGGTCGTTCGCGTCGCGATGGCGCCGCGGACGATCTCGATGTCCTCGGCGCAGGGACGCAGCGGCGGCCCGACGAGTGACCACGCGCGAGCGTGTAACGGCCAGTGGTCTTCGGACATCGAGCGCATGGTAAACGAAGCACGATGGTTGCGAGCATTCCGGGCATCGTGTGGCCTCCGATCGGCGCGGCCACGCCGGCAGGTGCCCTCGCGGTGTGCGACGAGCTGGAGCGCACGCAATGGCTCTCGCCCGCCGAGCTCGCGGCGCGGCAGCGCGAGCAACTCGCGGTGGTCCTCGCGCATGCAGCGTCGAGCGTGCCGCACTACGCGGGCATCGATCCGCGGGACTTCGCGAGCGTGCCCGTCATGACGCGCGCGCAGATCATCGCGGCGCGCGATCGCTTGCTGAGCCGCGCGTATCCCGTGCCGCATGGTCCGACGCAGGAGCTATCCACGTCGCGAACCTCGGGCGAGCCCGTGCGCGTGCGCGCGAGTGCCGTGGTCACCACGATGCACGCCGCGATCACGCTGCGCGATCATCGCTGGCATCGCCGCGATCTCCACGTCTCGCTCGCGTCGCTGCGCTACGCGCCGAATGCGCCGGGGCCCGACGGAGCTACGGGGCGTGGATGGGGCCCTGTCACGATGCAGCTCGCGCCCGACGCACCTGCGCACGTCCTGTCGATCATCGGCACCACCACCGACGAGCAGCTCGCGTGGCTCGTGCGCAAGAATCCGACGTATCTCCTCACGTACCCGTCGGTGCTCCATGCGCTGCTGCGACGCATCGCGGCCACGAGCACGCGGCTATCCGCGCTCCGCGAGGTGCGCACCGTCGGCGAGGCGTTGACGCCGGGGACGCGCGGTCTGTGTCGAGAGGTGCTCGACGTGCCGATCGTCGACGTGTACTCGGCGCAAGAGGTGGGCTACATCGCGCTGCAGTGCCCCGCGAGCGAGCACTATCACGTGCAGTCGGAGCGTCACGTCGTCGAGATCCTGCGCGACGATGGCACTGCGTGTGTGCCCGGTGAGATCGGTCGCGTCGTGATCACGGATCTGCACAACTTCGCGACGCCGGTGATCCGCTACGACATCGGCGATCTCGCGGAGCTGGCGCCTGCGTGTCCGTGTGGGCGAGGGTTGCCGACGCTCGCGCGGATCGTCGGTCGCGTGCGCAACATGCTCTTGCGTCCGGATGGCAGCACGACGTACCCGGTGTTCACGGTCGCGTGTCGCGAGGCCGCGCGCTATCGCGACATCCAGCTCGTGCAGCTCACGCGAGAGACGCTGCGTGCGCGCGTGGTTCCCGACGGTGAGCTCGACGAGCGTGCCTTGATCGATGCGATTCACCGCACACTCGGCGACCACTTCGCGGTGGAGGTCGAGCGCGTCGACGAGATCGCGCGCACGGCCGGCGGCAAGCTCGAAGAGTTCATCTGCCAGGCGACGTGAGAGGCGTGATACCGTCGGAGTAATGCGTCGGTTTGCGTCGGTAGCTTCGGGGTTATTCGCGGTGTTCTCTGCATGTGGCGACGACGGTGGAGTGCGCAAGCTCCCCGATGCGCCTTCAGCGGACGGCCCCGTCGACACACCGCCGGCGGTGACCACCGTGAACATTCAAGCGTACGCGCGCTACTACGAGCCGCTCGCGGCGATGACGCCTCGTGAAGGAGCGCGCGTGTTCGCGGTGAGCTCGTCGAACACCGTGGTGGCGACGGCCATGACGGGGCCCGACGGCAAAGCGAGCGTGGAGCTTCCCGATGGAGGGAGCATCACGATCGCGTATCCCGATGTGGACGAGGGAGGGCTGTACCTCCGCTCGTGGGTCACGACCTACATGGGCGTGAAGCCAGGCGACACGTTGACCGTCGGTGATTCGTTCGACGATCGATGGGGAGACTCGGCGGGAAGCGAGACAATCCAGTGGCCCGCGCTCGCGAACGCCACCGGGTACTACCTGTACTCCCCGTGCGATTGGTACGGCAGCTACTACTCTCCATCGACGGTCTCGGTCACGGTCGATCTCCGCGACACGTGCTTGTCGGGCCCCATCGTGCTGGTCGGCTACCAGGACGGCAACATCATCGGCAGCATCTACGTCCCGACGGCAACGCACGCGAACAACGCGGTCCACGACCTCGCGACGCAGGGATGGACCACGCAGGCAAACATGCCGAACTTTGTCTCCGTGGTAACGGGGCTGCCCGCGAGCGCGGAAGTGAGCTGGCTCGGTGCGCGCGCGAACTACGGACGGTGGTCCACGAGTCAGATCACGACGGACGTTGCCGTGGAGAACGGGATGGCGAGCGCGATGTCGTCGGTGGCGAACACGGCGCCGCGAAAGACGGCGGTCGCGCGCGTGTTCCGAGAGAACTTCGCGGGACGCCAGCACTTCGCGGCGACGGGGACCTCGCCCGTGTCGATCGCGGCGGGCACGCTGCCGATGTTCGAGTCGTTCCCGACAGTGGACGAGGCGGCGCGCAAGGTGACGTGGCCCATGCCGGTGGGCACGTACGATCACGCGATCGCGCAGTTCTACTGGTCGTATCTCGACGGCGACAACACGCGTCGGCTCACGTGGAACGTGATCCTCCCGCCCGGCGTCACCGAGCTCGACGCGTCGACGGTGCCCCCGTCGCTGCAGCAGTTCGTTCCGCCGGCGACCGACTTCCGCCTGACGAACGTGCGCGTCGTCGATCTCGCGAGTGCGACGAGCTACGACGCGGCGCGAGTCCTGCCCGAGTGGCAGCTCTCGTATCCCGTCGAGAGTGTGCACACCGGCGCGCACGCGGCGGCCGCGTACGCCGACGGTGGCGAGGGCTCCAACGTGTGGGAGCCGTATAACGTTCCATACTAGGATCGACTCGCGACAAGCTGCTGGTGCAGCTCCTTGGCGTAGCCACGCAGCTTGGGGGCGGGCGCCTTGGCCGAGCGAACGCGTACGAGCGAGCCGGGTTGCTCTTCGGAGCCGTACACGGTCGACCATCCCGGCGGCACGTCGGGCGAGGACCACGCGTAGAGCAAGCGCGCATCGCGCGGCGCGAGGTTGATGCAGCCGTGTGATCGCGTGCCGCCAAAGCCGTCGTGCCAGTACGACGTGTGAAGCGCGTAGTTGCCATCGTAGAACATCGTCCACGGCACGTCGGCGACGGAGTAGACCTCGTCCTTGTTGCTCGTCATCGGCGTGGCCTCGTGCTTGGAAGCGACGCGCGCGACGAGCGTCGGTGTCAGGTGACCGTACTTGCCGGTCGACACCAGCGTCGCGTACACGGGACGCGCGCCGTGATACGCGACGAGGATCTGCTGATCGAGATCCACATCGAACCACCTCTCGTCGGCGCTCGTGCCCGCGGGCGGCTCGACGATCGTCGCGACACGCACGTTCGCGCGCGCGATCCACGTCGTTTCGCCGTGCGTCTCGACGCGCACGCGACGGCCATCGGCTGACGTCTCGCGGATCACGACGAGCGTGCGCGCTTCGATCGCGCCTTCCTTCTTGCGCGTCCACGCTGGCATCTCGCCATCCACGATCGCGACGCCTTTGAACGTCGAGGGCCTCACCGAGTACACGCGCTTCGCGTCGATCAGATCGCCACCGGTCGTGATCCAATAGCGTGTGCCATCGATCGTCGTCGATCCACGCGCGCGCACCGTGTTCGATCCCGCGAGCACGCGGCCGGTCCCAGTCACGACATCGTCCTTCGACGAGTACGCGATCGTGCCGCGGCGAACGATCCCGTACGTCGCGCGGATCGGCGCGACCTCGCCGTCGTCCTCGAGCTCGGCGAGCGACGGCGGCCCCGCCTCCGTGGGTCGCTCCTGTGTGGGCGACGTGGCGCTCTCGCAGATCCACCCGCGCGGCGCGATCTCGAGCCAGCGCGGACACTCGCTGCTCGCGAGCTCCGCAGTGCCGACCACCTGCGCGCGCGCCTTCTTCCTGATCACGCCGAGCTTGGTGGCATCCATCCGCGGCCGCGCGAACACGACAGCGGAACGGTCGAGCACCACCACGTCGACATCGGCAGATCCCGCGCCCGCGGCATTCGCGATCGCGACCAGAACGAGTGCGTACATGGGTCGCACGTCTGGCAACGCCCATGCCCTCGCTAACTACGCGACACCACTTCGGCACACGCCGGACACCACGCAAGATCTTGCGCGACCACGCAAGGTCTTCACCGCACCGGGGTTAGGGAAACGAAACCGGGGTTAGGGAATCCGTCGCGTTCGTGTCTAAACGGACACGTTTACTTTTGTCCGAACCTGTCCGGCGCGGATCGAGCGCGCGGCTACTGGGAAAACGAGCCCGCTCGCCGTACCGGGGTTAGGGAAACGAGGCCGCTCGCCGTACCGGGGTTAGGGATCCGTCACGTTTCGTGTCTGGATGGACACGTTTACTTTTGTCCGAACCTGTCCGGCGCGGATCGAGCGCGCGGCTACTCGAGCAGCCGCGCGGTGGTCAACGGTCGAACTTCTTCTTGATGCCGTACGTCTGGATCTTGTGCACCAGCGTGCGGAGCGGCAGGCCGAGCGCTTTGGCGGCTTCGGTCTGGTTGCCGCCGAACTTGTGCAGCGCTTTCACGATCAGATCCGCCTCGTACTTCTTCAGGTGGTCTTTGTAATTCGAGGGCAGCGCGCCATCACTCGCGGAGTCGGGCGGCGTCGTGGTGGAGCCGCTGCGCGACGCGCCACGAATGCGGTCGGTGAGATCGGCGAGCATGATCGTCTTGTTCTCCGCGAGGGCGACCGCGCGATCGATCGCGTTGCGGAGCTCGCGCACGTTGCCGGGCCAGCTGTACTGCTCGAGCGCGGCGAGCGCTTTCGGATCGATCGAGCGCACGTCGTTGTTGGCTTGCTTCGCGGCCTCTTGCAGGAAGCGCTCGGCGAGCGGCTTGATCTCGTCGGTGCGCTCGCGCAGCGGCGGCAGCCGGATGGTCATCGTGTTGAGCCGGTAGAGCAGGTCTTGCCGGAAGCGGCCCGCTTCGACCATCGCCTCGAGATCGCGGTGCGTCGCGGCGATCACGCGTACGTCGACATCGATCTCCTTGTCGCCGCCGACACGCGTCACCTTCTTGGTCTCGAGCACACGGAGTAGCGCGGCTTGGGCCGAGGGAGCGAGCTCGCCGATCTCGTCGAGCAGCACCGTGCCACCGTGCGCTTGCTCGAAGATGCCCTTCGCTTGCTTGTCCGCGCCGGTGAACGCGCCGTGCTCGTGGCCAAACAGCACGCTCTCGATCAGCGTCCCTGGAATGGCGGCGCAGTTGATCGAGCGCATCGGCATCTTCTTGCGCGCACCGCCCTCGTGAATCGCGCGAGCGAGCACCTCTTTGCCCGTGCCGGTCTCGCCAGTGATCAACACGGCGATCGTGGACTGCGCCACCTTCTTCACCGTGGCCATCACGGACTTCATCGCTGCGCTCTTGGCGATCACGCCGCTGCTCGTGCGCTCGTCGGCCGCGCGCGTGCGTGACGGCGCTTGCACCGCGCTGATCAGCTCTTCGACGGACGCGCCGTCCTCGGGAAACGCGACGACCGTCGTCGCCAGCGGCGGCGTTCCACCGGTCAGCGACAGCACGAACGCTTGCGCGCTCGCGGCCGTGGTCTCGGGGAGCGAGACGAGCACCGCGTGCGGACCGTAGATGCCCACGCGATCCACGGGCCGCAGCTGACTGCGCACGCGTCCGCCCCAACGACTCACGTGACCGCTGCCGTCCTTCGCGTTCGTGCCGCGCACCATGCACAGCGCGAGAGGCCGCGCGAACGTGCGCGCACGCGTGAGCTCCTCCTCGAGTGCGGCGACGAAGCGATCGTGACCATCGAACCCACGCAGCTCTTCATCGATCGATGACAGCACGTGCACCGACACCTTCACCGGGCCGACCGAGATGTCATCTCCCGGTGCGATACGCACGCGTCCCGCGGAGTCGCGCACCGGTTCACCGTTCTTCCTGGTGCCGTTCGTGCTCCCGAGATCCTCGACCCACAAACCGTGGTCATCCCAACTGAAGCGCGCGTGTTGGCGCGACAGGTTCAGATCGTGGATCTCGATCTCGGACGGCGCCGCGCGACCGACGATCAGCGAGCGACCCTTCTCGAGGTGCGCCGTGATCGCGCCATCACGGTGATAGAAGACGAGCGTCGTTCGCGCGACCAGCACCACCCCACCGCCACTCGCGGTGTCCTTGAGCGTCGCCCCCGAGAACGTGTTTCGCTGCCGATCGGTCATCTTGCGTGATCGAGCAAATTATTGCGTAGTCGGCGTTCGTCGAACACCAATCGCGCCAACTACTTACACGCGGCCCAGAGGTTGCTCGTGGGGATGCCCACTCATCCACAAAGGGAGAACCAATGCTCGACGGACTGATCTCGATCGCAGGCGGAATTTTGGCGGCTTCGGCCCTCATCGTGGCGCGCAAGCCCAACGCAAAGGAGCTCATCAACAAGCTGACGCCGTACACCGGCTGGATCGGCATCGTGATGTTCTTCTGGGGCGTCTACGGCGCGATCAACCTCATCCGCTTCCTGAGTGTGCTCTTGCACGCGCCGGTGTTCTTTGTCTTCGTCCTCGCGGTCACGCTCTCGGATCTCGTCGTCGGCTTCTTGCTCGGCTTTGGCCTCATCACGAAGTACACGCTGAACGGAAGCCCGGCCGCGCGCGCACGTGGCGATCAATTGCGCGAGCGCCTCGTGCCGTATCAGGCGACGTTCGGTCTCATCTCGATCGCGTGCGGCCTGCTCTACATCGTCTGGGTCCTGATGCACTGAGCGATCATTCGCAACACGCGAGGGGCCGCGCGGTCGCGCACGACGCGCTCGACGTGAGCCCCGGCGCGACCACCGTTCCCGACAGCGTCGCGCTCGCATCGACCCAGTTGGTGCAGTTGTCGTAGATCGAGCGCCCTGTCCATCGCCCTGCATTCGCGGAGGCGACGCTCGACTCCCTCGTGCCGCCCTCGCGCAGCGCGAAGCCCGATGCATCGATCCATGCGCCGCTTGCGGGCGGCGAGATCACGGGCGTCGCGCGCGCGTACTCGGCCGCGTGGCACAGATGCGAACCGGAGAGCTCCGCGGCGCATCGTCCGTGCATCGCAGCGCGGCCTCCCGCGTCGCCGGTCACCATTGCCGACGTGAATCCACGAAAGCGTTCGCGATACGGCGTGGTGCAACACGCGAGCGGTCGCCGCTCTGCACACGCGATGTAGCCGGCACCGCTCGTGTGCACGACGAGTCCGCTCGCCTGAGCAGTCGTTGTCCACGAGTGACAGTTCGCGTAGAGGTGCTGTCCCACGTGGCGCCCGCTTCGCGACGTGGCCACGCCGTCGCTCGTGTCGAACATCTCGAACGCACCATCGCCGCCCGACGACGTATCGATCCACGCGCCACTCGCCGGCACCGGCGTCGCCGAATTGGCGAGCTGGTACTCGGCGATGTGACAGAGATGAGAGCCGGTGAGCTCCGCCGCGCACTTCGCGTGCATCTGCTCGCGACCACCCACGGCACCATTCGTCGTCGCCGACGTGAAGCCCGCGAACACCGCCGCGTCTTCGCCGTACAGCGATCCCGCAGGCCCCGCCGGGCCCGCAGGTCCTTGTGGTCCCGGTGGACCTCCGGCGGGTCCCGGTTCGCCCTGCGGGCCTTGCGGTCCGGGGGGACCTCCGGCGGGTCCCGGTTCGCCCTGCAGGCCTTGTGGTCCGGGTGGTCCGGGTGGACCTGGCTCGCCGGCAATTCCTCGCTGTCCTCGCGGACCTTGCTCGCCGGGTGGACCGGGAGGTCCTTCGAAACCGACCTCGTGCGACGAACATCCCCCGAGGATCCACATCACCACCAGCACTCGGTGCATGGCGGCAGGCTCGGTGATCGATCGTGTTGGTGCGTTACGCGGGTATGTCGGAAGTTGAACTCGAATCTCGGAATAAGCGCGCGAGTAGCGCTAAGGTGATCGTGTGTTGCAGTTGGTCGGGGCGCAGAAGAGACAGCTGCGCGAAGCATTGCGAAAGGCGTTTCCCAAGTGGAGCGACCTCGCGAAGTTCACGTCCGACGAGCTCGATCTGAACCTCGCCGACATCACGGGCGAAGGCCAAGGACTCGACACGAACGCGTTCGAGCTGGTGCTGTGGGCCGACGCACGCGGCGACCTCGCCACGCTCGTCAATGCCGCACGCAACGCGCGTCCTGACAACGAACGCATCACCACGTTCGCCGATAGCGTCGGACTCACCTCGCTCGCAGCGCCGATGCTCGAGAAGTTCGTCACCGACAATCAGATCCTCCTGAACCCCGTCGTGTGGCGCAAAGGACAGATCGAGGCCGAGTGGCGCGTGTGCCGCATCGATCGCGCGGGCGACGGCTGCGGTACCGGGATCCTCGTCGGTCCAGACCTCGTGCTGACCAACTATCACGTCGTGCAGTCGCTGATCGAGATGCCCGCGGAGCACACCAAGTGGTGCGCGCGCTTCGATCACAAGCTCGCCGATAACGGCACCGACATCTTGCCCGGCTTCCCCGTGCCGCTCGCGACCGAGTGGAATGTCGATAGCGCGCCGTACGCCGAGGTCGATACGCAACCGGATCCCAAGTCCGGCGAGCCCACGAACGACGAGCTCGACTTCGCGTTGATCCGTCTCGCGCGTCCGATCGGCAACGAGGCGCTCGCGCCCACCAGCGAGCAGCTACGCGGATGGATCGCGATGCGGGCTACTGCGGTCGACTTCGCGACGACCAAGATGGTCGCGATCCTCCAACACCCGCACGCGCGCCCGATGAAGCTCGCACTCGGAACGAGCGAGAAGCTCGTGCTGAACACGCCCGCCAATCGCGTGCGTCACGGCATCCCGACGGAGGAGGGCTCGTCGGGATCACCGCTCTTCGATCAAGAATGGAACTTGATCGCGCTGCACCACTCCGGCGATCCGGCGACGATCAAGCCGTCGTATAACGAGGCCATTCCGATCGCGCTGATCGCCAAACGCCCCAAGGTCGCTGCGGCGCTCGGCTAGTTGCACGTCACCGGCGACGTGTCGATCACGACCTCGTCGATCCAGAACTGCGCCGCACCCTGGCCCGGCGTCGCGTAGTGCACGCCGATGTCGACGTTGGTGTAGCCACCCCCGACGCGCGTGTCGAAGTTCGTGCGCGCCATCACCTGCTGTCCGTCGACGGTGACCTCGAGCGAACCGCTGGCGCCGACGACGAGATGCATGATCAAGCACGCCCACCGATCGCGCGGGAAGTCGAACGATCCGACGACGAGCTCGCCGTCGACGTTCGATTGCATCTGTCCCGGCACGAGCAGCACGTTCGCGGACGGATACGGCGCCGCCCCGTTGCCGACGACGAGGATCGAGAGTTGATCGGTCACCACCGTGGACGCGGTGAGCCAGTAGTACGCGCGCAGGTACATGTCACCACTGTCGACCTCGTCGAACACGTAGTTCTTGCCCCACCGCGCCGCCTTGTACGCGTCGGCGCCCGTCGTCTGGATCTCGAGCGATCGCATCCCGCGATACGCGCGCGTCGTCGACTGCGTGACCGTGCCTTGATCGAGGACCGTGTAGTCCCACGCGCCCATGCCCGGCTCCTCGAACGTGCTGCACAGGAGCGCGCTTGGATGGGTCATGGTGCAGTCGAGGAGAGGCCCGCTGTCCTCCGCCCTGCCATCGCTCGACGGCCCCGCGTCATCCTCGACATCGTCGCCACCGCCGGAAAACCCGATGCGCCCGCATGCTGCGAGGAGGAGCGCCGACACGATCGACCATCGGGCCACGATGGCGCCATCTTACCGGGCTTCGTCTCCTTCAGGCAGCTGTAGGTCGCTACGTGCCGATGCGAACTGCGGTACAGGTGCGTCGCGCCTGGACTGGACACGATCGCCCCAGCCCGGCCTTGTCAGATCGACGATCGCGCTAACGCCAGCCCAGCTCGAGTCCCAAAGAGCAACGCGCGGCCGCACCGCTTGGCTCGAACGCACCGGTCTCGATCATCATCGGCTCTCGATCGATCGGAATCGCGAGCTCGACGTTGCCGACGAGCCGCGCGTTCTGACTCATCGGCCACTGCACGCCGACGCCGCCACCTGCGGCGAACCACTTGTGCTCCGACGGAACACTGCCCATCACCATGCGCGGAACTCCCGCCGGCATCACCCGGTGCGGACCTGCGAGCTCGCCGGCCTCGACGAGGAGCCACGCGCGCAACGGCATCGTCATCGATGCCCATCCCGCGCGTACCGACCACACGTCGAGACCGAGCTCGACGCGATCGTCACCTCGCTCTTCGACGATGACCGTGTCTTGCGGACGCCACTTCGCGAGGCCGAGCTCGAGGAAGCGCTCCTGCCACCGAACGTGCACCGCGAGCTCGCCGCCAACGTTCACGCCGGGCAATGCGCCGACTCCCGACAACCCGGTGAGGCGCACTCCGCCGCCAAACTCCGCGTCAGTCGCATTCGGATTCACCTTCGCGATCAGCGTGTGGCGCGGAGGCGGCACACTCTCCGAGGGCTCCTGCATGCCGGGCTGCGCGAAGGCGGCCGATGAGACTGCGATCACGAATGAACCCGCTGCGCCGAGCGTCGAGGAGAGCGACATGCTCACGAGAGTACGGCAGTGACCGTCGACCCGGTGTGGCAAATTGTTTTCCGAGCTATGAACTAGTGATGCGCACGCTGCTCGTGGTGGTTCTCGCGGCAACAGCGTGTCGTACGGTCACACGGGATCCGGCACCTCCGGACGCCTATGCGGGACCCGAGGCTCGCGTCGCGACCTTCAACGTTCGCCGCCTGTTCGACACGGTGTGCGACTCGCGATCGTGCGAGCCCGGCGCGTACGAGGAGCTGCCGACCGAGGAGGAGCTCGACGCACGAGCAATGCAGATCGCCGCGGCGATTCGCGCGCTCGATGTGGACGTGATCTCGCTACAAGAGATCGAGTCGCAAGCGTCGCTCGACGTGCTGCTCGCCCACATCGGAGACGCGATGCCGTATGGCGTGCTCGGCGAGATCGGCGAGGTTGCATCTGTCGATGTCGCGGTGCTCTCGAGGACGCCGCTCGAGTCGGTCGCCGGTCACCGTGCGCGGTTTCCGTTCATGAGCCGAGAGTTGCTCGAGGTGCACACCACTGTCGACGGAGTGAAGGTCGTGATGCTCGCCGCGCACTTCAAGTCCAAAGCGAACGACGACCCATCGCGGCGCCTCTACGAGGCTCGCTCGTCGGCCACCGTGGTCAACGAGATCGCCGAGCGCGAACCGGAAGCGCTCGTGATCCTCGGGGGCGATCTCAACGACACGCCCGGCTCGCCGCCGCTCGATGCGCTCACCCTCGAGGGCGGCCTCATTCGCGTCGCCGACGACGTCTCTACCGACGAGCAAGCGACCTACGTGTACAACGGGCGCAAGCAGGCGATCGATCATCTCCTGATCGCGCCGGGCGGCGCTTCTCGACGTATTCCGCGATCCGTGAAGACATGGCGCGGGCCGAACGGCGGGTACGGCGGGAGCGACCACTTCGCGCTCACGTGGAATTTCGCGACTTACCCGTAAGTTCCTGTTAACCTGCGCGATGTCTCCTCATGAGTACACGTAGGTTCGTGTTGGCCGTGTTCGCCTTGGTCGCGTTCGTCGTCGGGTGCAGCACGCCCGATCCGCAGCCGCCGGCCTCCGTCACGCGCGACGCGCTCGTCGGCACGTGGCGCCATCAGCTGCCGAACCACGAGCAGTACGAGCTCGTGCTGTTCGACTCGGGCATCGTCGCTTTCATCCACGCGAACGAGAAGCTTCCGATCTCGAGGTCGTTCGGGCGCTGGTCGTTCGACGACGGCACGCTGGATCTCCGCATCGTCGGCACGGAAGGCGGCGAGGGCGCAGAGTTTCCGCTCGCGAACCGCCTGTATGTCCAGCGCGTCGCTGGAACGCTCTCGTTCGAGTTCGAGGGCGCGCGAACGACGTGGTCCGCGCACGATCGATACGGCGCGGCGCGCGATGGGGCCGACGACCGGCGCGCCAAGGACGAGCGCGATTGGGCGCAGTCCGTCGAGCGCGCCGAACAGGCAGCGACCGCCACACCGTAGGACAAGACAGCCATGCGGCTGGGGCGCGGCTTGAACCGTCCGGAACGAGGATTCGCGTGAAGCTCATCGCTCTCCTATCGCTTCTGCTCGTGTCGGCTTCGCCCGTGATGGCGGAGGACAGAGAGCTTCGCATCGCCACGCTCGCGCCCGGCGGCAGCCCGTGGGTTCAGATCCTCGAGAAGGCCGCCGCGGAGATCACGCAGAAGACCGACGGTCGCGTGAAGATCAAGTACTTCACGGGCGGCCAGCAGGGCGACGAGCGCGACTACATCCGCAAGATCAAGCTCGGCCAGATCGACGGCGCCGCCATCACCACGATGGGGCTCTCGATGATCGAGCCGTCGATCCTCGTCCTCCAGCAACCGATGCTGTTCGAGACGGCGGAAGAGGTCGACTACGTTGCCGGCAAGATGTGGCCCTACTTCCAGAAGAAGTTCGAGGCCAAGGGCTACCGCCTCGCGGAGCGCGGTGAGCTCGGCTGGGTGCACTTGCTCTCGAAGTCGAAGGTGACGTCGATGGCGGATCTGCGAAAGCTGACGCTGTGCTCCGTCAACGCGGATTTCGGCACCACCATCGTCGACAAGCTCGGCATCAACGCGGTCCCGCTGAGCGTGCCCGAGGTGGATCCCGCGCTGACCTCCGGCAAGATCGACGCGTGCTTGAACTCGCCGCTCGGCGCGATCGCGCTGCAGTGGCACACCAAGGTCAAGTTCATGGCAAAGAAGCCGCTCGTGTTCGCGATCGGGGCGACCGTGATGTCACTCGATGCGATCAAGAGGATCTCTGTCGACGATCGCAAGACGATCGACATGATCGCCAAGGGCAGCCAGAAGAAGGCACGCGCGGTGATTCGCAAAGCCAACGCGGATGCGCTCAAGACGCTCGAGCGCAAGGGCGTGCAGATCGTCGACGTACCGGACGCGATGGTCCAAGAGCTGATGACGATCGGGCGAGACGTTCAGAAGGAGCTCGAGGGCAAGCTGTTCACGAGCGAAGAGCTCGCCACGGTCATCAAGCACCGCGACGACTACCGCGCCGCGCACGCCTCTTCTTCGAAGTAGCGCGCTTCGTCTTCGTCTTCGTCTTCGTCTTCGTCTTCTTGGGTCTCGGGGTGACGATCTCGTGCGCGTGATCGATCAACTCCGTCAGCAGCGCCGCGGGCACGGTGCCGTCGAGCACGATCGTGTTCCAGTGCTCCTTGTTGAGGTGATAGCCGCCAGTGACCGCGGGGAACGTCAGGCGCAACATCGTGGACCGCTCTGGATCGCACTTGAGCGTGACTGCCTCGACACCGTTGCGACGACCGCACAGCGCGAACATCTTGCCGGCGGTCTTGTAGACGTGGACATGCGGGCCGAACGGCATGGTGAGAACCGCGTCAGGTCGCGACGCGCATCGCTTCTCGACGGCTGCGAGTGTCATGCGTCGTTCTCTGGTCGGCATTCGCCACGATACACCGGCGACGAGTATGATCAGCGCATGTCCGAGGATCGGCGACAGCACGAGCGATTCGAGTTGCTCGCGCAGGTCCAGCTGAGCCACTCGAGCCAGATCGAGACGTTCGTGACCGTCAACATCTCGGCGGGCGGCGTGCTGCTCCGCAACGATCACAACATCCAGATCGCGATCGGTGAGCGGATCCGCATCGGCTTCGACGCACCACAGCTCGCTCCCGCCTTCGCGATCGACGCGACCATCGTGCGCGTGGTCGGCGCGACGGGAAAGCCCGGCCTCCTCGCAGCGATGTGGACCTCGAGCGACGCGTCGGCCGCGGACGCGCTCGGGCAGATCTTGTGGAATCTGCGCAAGAGCTGATCGTGACGACGCGCAGCAAGAACACGACGAGACGCAGATCCAGGCGAGCACCGAAGTGCAGGCGAAGCTCGAAGCCGTGGCGCGCATCGCGCAGATTCACCGCGACTCGCATCACTCCTGCGGCGCGTCGAGCTTCCCGAAGACATGCGCATCGGCGAGCTCGCCGGCGAGAAGACCGACGCGTTCTGCTCGACGCTGACGGAGGTCGCGGAACCGCTGGGCGCCGAGGCCGAGCGCGCGACGAAGATCTGCATCGACAAGGCCGCCGAGCTGTCGGATCCGCCGGGGTGGTGTAGCCATCTGCACCGAGTAAGTGCGGACCCAAGCCGTCACGAGTCCCTCGTGTCTCCCTTGTATGTTTGTTGCTGTCGCGAGCAAACCGGACCGCACCTGGCAATGCAGAAAGGAGCAACCGATGGGAGTGAAGCGCTGGTATCCGAGCAAGGTCGATGCGTGGCTCGCCGTCGCCTTGGCCATGGCACCGCTGATGACGACGGGCGCAGTCGTCGGCGCGGTGATCGCCGGTGATGGCGTGTGGATCGCGGCTCTCGCGATGCTCTTCATCGTGGCCCTGTATGCAGGCCTCGTGGTTCCGATGCGCTATGGCATGGACGACACGCACGTCATCGTGCGCCACGGTCTCGTGCGTCAGCGAATCCCCCTCGCGGCGATCACGGAAGTGTCACCCACGCGCAACCCGCTGAGCTCACCGGCGCTCTCGCTCGATCGCATCGAGATCAAGTTCGGCGACGGCTTCTTCAAGTCCGCGAGGATCTCACCCGAGCCACGAGCAGAGTTCCTCGAGGAGCTCGCGATTGCTGCACACCTTCGCCGCCACGGCGACCGTCTCGTCCGCTAAAACCGGAGGTCCACATGCGCATCGCTCGCTGGCTCATCTCCGAGCCGATCGTCGTCACCGCAATCATGTTCGGCACCCTCGCGATGTTCGCGCTCGGGTTCACGACGCCCAGCACGGCCGCACACACGTTCTGGCTCTCGCTCGACGTCGTCGTCGTCGGCTACTTCGTGGTCGAGCAGATGCTCAAGATGAGCGTCTGCCGCGGAGAGTACTGGTCGACGCGCTGGAATCGCTTCGACTTGCTCGTCACGATCCTGTCGCTTCCGGTGCTCGCGACGCCATTCGCCGAGACGGACGCGTTCGTCGGTGTGCCGGTCTTGCGCCTGGCGCGGCTCTTCCGCCTGTTCCGCCTGCTACGGCTCGTCCCCGATCACGCGCACCTCGCGGCGGGCGTGAAGCGCGCCGTGCGTGCATCCGTGGGTGTCTTCCTCGGCATCGCCATCATCAACTTCATCTTCGCGATGGGGGCGCAGATCCTCTTCGGACACATGGCGCCCGAGCTGTTCGGTGATCCTGCACGCGCTTGCTACTCCATGTTCCGCATCTTCACGATCGAGGGCTGGCACGACATCCCCGAGGCCATCGCGCGCAATGCCGACCAGACATGGGCGATCGTCGCGCGCATCTACTTCGGCGTGGCGGTGCTCGTCGGCGGAATCCTCGGCCTCTCGCTCGGCAACGCCGTGTTCGTCGACCAGATGATGGCGGACAACAATGACGGGGTCGAACGCGACGTCGTCGAGATGGCGCAGGAAGTGCGTCTCCTACGGGAAGAGATTCGCGCGCTCCGCGCCGAGATCCGGAATCGGTAGGCGGTCACGGATGCAGGCGCGTGCAGTTCTCTCGATGATGATCTCGCATGCCGACGACGTCAGCGGCACGCGGCAGCTCGATCGCGAGCGCTCCGTCGAGCGTCTTCGACGCGAGCAGTCGCTCGATGTACTCGAGATCCGCGCGCGCGATCGTCACTGCCTCGCTCGCGGACAAGCGCGGGCCGTGGCC
This sequence comes from Pseudomonadota bacterium, assembly GCA_023428295.1. GTDB lineage: Bacteria > Myxococcota_A > Polyangia > Haliangiales > Haliangiaceae > JABFXX01. The sequence goes on along the minus strand of JAEYYV010000397.1, from coordinate 23,923 downwards.
CGGAATGACCTCGCGCACTTCGGATAGCGTCGCGACGAGACCCACCAGTGTCTCGCGGTACTGCGCGGCGTCGTCCACGAACGGAATCTCGCACGGCGACAGGTAGTCCCCGACGAGCAGCGTGTCCTCGACGACGATTCCCATTCCCTCGGGACTGTGACCGGGCAGGTGCAGCACGCGCGCAGTGGTGCCAACGATCTCGATCTGCTCCGCGATGCCGACCATGGTCTCGGGCCAGCGATGCTCGGCACGCGGGATGTACCAGCGCGAGTCGAACTCGCGAGCATCCTCGAGGTAACGCATCGTCTTCGGCTCGTTCGCACGAATCGCACGCACGAGCACGTCGCTCATCCACACCGGCGCGTCCGGCGCGACCGAGTGCCCCATCACGTGATCCCAATGGCCGTGCGTGAATACGATGGCGTCGGCGCGCCCGATCTCGCGAATGCGTGCGGCGATCGCGTCGAGCTCGCGTGGAAAGTACGCGGGGTCCACCACGACGCAGCGGTCACCCGACGACACGATCGTCGTGTTCGTCTGCCAGATACCGCTGGTCAGCGTCTCGATCTTCACGCCGGTTCCGCGCGCAGACGTCGCTCGAGCCAGAACGCACCGAGCGGAACGATGGCAGCGAGCATCGCCGTCGCCGACTTGCGCCACGACCAATCGCGGCTCGTGGCCACGGCGAACAGCGCGACGCAGAAGGCGACGAACAACACGCCGTGCGCCATCCCCACGGCGCGCACGGCTTGTGGAACATCCGCGGCGTACTTGAGCGGCATCGCGATCGCGAGCAGCACGACGTACGAGACCCCCTCCAAGAAGCTCACGAGGCGAAACCGGCCGACTTCGGTGCGCACGTTCATGGACATCGCCACATGCCTACCAGATATCCGCGACAACGTCGCAAGTGTCGTCCCTCGTGGTGGCTGTCGTGGGTGTCGGGAAGGTTGACATCCACGTGGCCCACGCCGATCCACGAGCGCTCATCGAGACGCAGCTCGCCTCGCGTCGTACTTCAAGAACGCGTCGGTGACATCCACGGCCGCGCTCGCGTAGAGGATGCCATCGGGCAGCGGCACCCGATCGAGCAGCAGGTCGATCCGCTGCGCCTTCGCGTACTCCACGATGCGCGCCGTGATCGCCGCACGTATCGAGCCGAGCACCGAGCGCTCGTAGTCCTGCCAAGCGGCCTTCTGGTTCTTCTCCCGAAGAAGCTTCTCGAGCAACGCTCGCTGCTCCGGCGGCACCGTCGAGATATCGACCGGGCGCACGCCGTTGGGAGACTCGACGGCGACGAACGTTCGCTTCTCGGTCTCGAGCCTCGCGAGCGCCGCTCGCCACGCCGCTGCGCCGGCCGGCGAGAACACGCGTGCGGTATCGAGCACCGCGACGCGAGGCTGCGCGAACGCGGGCGCGGCGAGTGCGACGACGATAGCGAGGACGAGAGCTCTCATCGCGCGATTGTACGAGGAAACAGTGCATTCACGAGCGAGCAACACCGGCGCGCGCGAGACCGCGGTAAACCCGAGCACATGAAGATTCTGGTCATCGGTTCCACCGGTACGATCGGTAGCGCTGTCGTCACCGCGCTGTCGTCCAAGCACGAAGTCATCGGCGTTCACCGCAAGAGCACGCCATCCCTCGACATCGAGAGCTCCGCGTCGATCGCCGAGCTGTTCGAGCGAGTCACCGGGATCGACCACGTGATCTCGTGCGCTGGCGGTGGTGCGTGGAAGCCACTCGCGCAGCTCACGGACGCGGACTTCGCCAGCTCGCTCGGCTACAAGCTGATGGGGCAGGTCAACGTCATTCGCCACGCGCTGAAGCATCTGCGCGACGGCGGCTCGGTGACCGTCACCAGTGGCTATCTCGCGCAGAATCCGATCCCGAACGCGGCCGCGATCGCGATGGTCAACTCGGGGCTCGAGGGCTTCGTGCGCGGAGCGGCCGTGGAAGCGGAGCGTGGCGTTCGCGTCAACGTGGTGAGCCCGCCGTGGATCAACGAGACCCTCGTCGCGTGGAAGATGACGGACTCGGGGATCGAGGGCATCGATGCGGCGGTGTGCGCGAAGGCGTACGTGGCATCGATCGAAGGCTCGCAGACCGGGGCGACGATCGACGCTCGATCGTTCGCGTGAACAGACAATCACTCTGCGTGGATCGCCCAGAGCTTCCACGCAACGCCGCCCGCGCGGGTGCGCAGGACGACACCGATGTTGCCGTCACGCGCGTCCTCGGGCTCGAACGTGAGCAGCGTGCTCGCGAGATCCCAGTCCGCGAGCTGTCCGCAGGAGGTCAGCCACCGCGTGATGTCCTCGCGCTCCGCCGGGATCGCGAGTGTGGTCGTCTTTGTTGCACCGACGACGAGCTCGCCCGCCGCGAGTGACGCCACGCCGTCGACGGTCATCTCGGCGATCGTCGGGTTGTCGCGCTCCTCGCCGAGGAACACGGTCTTCGTCGCGGCGTAGTCGGCGCCTGTCGTGTCGGTGGGGAACACGGTCGCCGGCCAGCTCACCGCAACGACGAGCGGCACCGCGTCGGTCGGGGCGAGATCGAGCTCGTCACGCGCGACCGCGAGCGCGGTGTCATCGGGGGCGGTGACGATCCATCGACCGTCGGTGAACGCGAGCGTGCTCGCGAGGCTCGGCGGAGAGAGCACCATCGCGGCGCTCGGACGGGTCTCTGTCGGCGTTCCGTCCGCGTGGCCGAGGAGCGCGTCGAGCTCGGACGTCTGCCCCGCGACGATTCCCGGTGGCGACGCACGTACGGCGATCACGCGATCGTGATCTAGGTGCCACTCCTCGACGATGTCTTCCGCGCACGCGCCGAAGATCACGATCCAGATCAGAGCTGCTGCGCGCATCAGAAGGTCCCCCGGAGCCCGAGCGACGGCAGGATCGGCAGCGACTTGAACGCCGCGCGCTCGGAGTAATCGAAGCTGTAGAAGTAGGTGACGTCGCTCTCGTTCATGTAGACGTTCTGCACGTCGGCGAACGCGCTGAGCGCGACGGGGCCCCACGCCCACGCGTAGTCCACGCGCAGATCGAGCTGGTGATGCATCGGCGCGCGCTGCGAGTTGATGTCGCCGTTGATCGGGATGTAGATGCTCTTGTCGCTGTCGTACACGGCGCCGATCGCGGGCGTGAACGGGAGGCCCGAGTACAGCTGGAATCGCCCGCCGAGCGTCCATCGACCGCGCTGGTAGCTCGCGGCGGCGTTCAGGTTGTGTGGCTGGTCGTAATCGAACAAGCGCTCGTCGGCGCCCGGTGCATCCACGCGCTCCGACTTCGACAGCGTGTAGCTGAGCCAGGCGAACCACGGACCGCTGCGATACGTACCGAGGAGCTCGGCGCCATACGAGCGACCGCGTCCCGTGTTGGTGAGCTGCCCCATCGCATCGCTTCGCAAGAGCATCGAGCGATCGTTGTAGTAGGCCGACGCTTGTACGCGCGCGCCCTCGACGGGCTCCCACTGCACGCCCGCGATCGTCTGCTTGCTGCGCTCCGTCTTCGCGGTCGAGAGAATCTCCGTCTGATACTCGGGCGCGCGTCGGAACGCACCTGCCGACAGCCGGAGCTTCCACGCTTGCGCGAGCTTGATCTGCACCTCACCGCGCGGAGAGAGCGCCGCCTCCTCGGCGCGCCCGAACACCTCCGCACGCGCACCGATGTTCACGCGCACGCGTGGCGTGACATCCGCGGCCACCGCAGACCACAGCGCGTAGTTGTGGAGCCACACCTTGTCCTTCACCGTCGTGAACGTGTCGTCGGTGTCATCGGGCGTCTGGCCTTCACCTTCGCGAACCTCTCGAGGGACCGCGAGGTCGAAGCTCGAGCGCGTGATCGGAGCTTCGCCGCCGATGCGCCACTCGACGTTGGACAATCCGAGCGCCGAGGGCGCCGCTCGTACCACCTCGAAGCGCGGCGTCACTGCCACGCCTGACGTCACGATGCGCTGATAGAGCCCGAACTGGAAGTTCGTCTGCGGGACCATCGCCGACAGCGCCGCGTATCCGGACCATGGACCGTCGGAGAACTGCGCATTTGCTGTCGTGCGAACGAACTGCGTGTTCACGTAGATCCGCTTCGCATCCGCATTCTCCTGCGCAGATCCGATGAGCTCGAGCGTGTCCGTCACGCCGAGCGCGGAGAGCGTCAGCTGCACCTTCTTGCCGAGCTCGTGATCGAGTCGCAGCTGTCCATCCCAGTAGTACGGCACCGTGGTCAGCGTCAGGTTCGCGTCGTCGGGAATGAGCGACGGCAGCACGAGATCGATCGTCGAGCGGCGCAGCGCGAACATGTAGCGCGTCTTCGCGCCGAGCTGCCCCTGCGTGAGCAAGCCGCCATCGATCACCGACATCTCCGCTTGCGTCGATCGCTTGTCGCTCCCGGCCCGCGTCTTCAGCAGCACCACGCCCGACGCCGCGTTGCCGTACGCGACATCGAAGCCGCCCGGCACGAAGTCGAGTGACTCGATCGCTTCGGTCGGCACGATCGCGCGGAAGCCGACGTTGTGAAACAACACCGGCACGTCGAAGTTGTCGACGAACACGCGCGAGTCTTGCGGCGAGCTCCCGCGAATCACCACGCCCGAGTAGCCGATCGGAAGCTGCTGATTCACCACGCCCGGCATCACGTTCAGCGCACGTACGACATCGTTGCCGGTGCCGGGCACTCGCTGCAGCTCCTCGCGATCGAGCTTCGCGGCGCCGGGCGCGATCGACGGCGCCGCACCTCGCACCTCGATCGTCTCGCCGATCTGCTCCTCGGTGAGCAGCACGATGTCATCGAGCACCGCGCCCGTCACGGTCGCGAGCCCCGCGCCGAACGCCTTGGACTCGACGACGAGCGTCGCGTCGAGCGGCGCCGTGATCTCGAACCGGCCGTTGCGATCCGTCTTGACGACAACGTCGGTGCCCTCGACGGTGACCGTCGCGCCACGCACCACCTTGCCGAGCGCATCGATCACGCGCCCGCGCGTCACGATGGCCCGCTCCTCGAGACCACCGGGCGGCGTCTCCTGTGCGTTCACCACTCCGGGGGCGAGCAGCGACGCGATCACCGACATGCGCGCGAACCGCGCTGCGAATGGATATGCCATGAGCTCCGGGTGGGTCCCCGGATGCCCCGAGACCGTTCAACGAAAAATCACTAGCGAGCGAGCGCCATGGTTCCGGACACCCGTCCGCTCGCCTATCGCTCGCGCGGCGTCGATGGCACGATGGCTGGATGCGCGTAGTGTTTGTTCTGGTGCTTGCGCTCCTCGCCACGCCGGCCTCCGCCGATACCGTCACCAACGAGAACGAGCTGCGTCTCCCCGGCCTTCGCGGTACCGTCGATCTTGGCGGGTACCGAGTCGCCAGACATGCGGTTCAGGGCCCGTTGACCCTGATGTCGATCTCCCGCGACGCCAACACCGGCATCCTGCTGATGCACGCGTACCAGCAGTCCTGCGATTACGTCGACGACGTGTTCATCAAGATGTATCCGGACGCGCAGCGGCAGCCCGCCGTCTACTCATGGATGCCCACGCAGCTCGAGCGTATGCGCACGTCGCCAAGGGTGGTGATGGCGTGCATGGAGCTTCGCGTGGCCGCGCTTGCCATCGCTGTCGTGACCACGGCAGACCTCGAGATGTCGGATAGCAACGACGTGGGCTTCGCGGCGCCGCTCGCGAAGATCGTCGCGGCGTACGCGAGCAGAGACGAGCGCGATGCCGTCGAGCATGGCGAGTACGTGAAGGCACTCGCCGAGCGCGCGCACGCGCAGTTCGAGTACGACAATCGCGGCGACACCACCACGCAGTTCATGATCGGTGGCGGCTTTGGCTACAACCTGAACCTCGAGGACGCCGTCAACTATGGCCTCCACCTCGCCATCGACGCGCGGCTCGTACCGAACCGCGGCTTCGATGTGTGGGCGCAGACGAACTTTGTCCTCGGCGGAGGCGAAGGAGACTTCGCCGTGTACACCGAGCTCGCAGGGCAGGTGGGCTACGGCTTCGCGACGAAGTACTTCCTCGCGGCACCGCTCGTCGGCGCGGCCGCCACGAGGCTCGGGCCATCGGGTCCCTTGGAGCTGATGATCGGCGGCGTCGCCGAGGTCCGCAACGGACGCAACGAGCTCACGTTTCGCGTGCAGGGGCTCAAGTGCCTCGGTGCGATGGGCATCGAGCACGACGAGGTCAGCGCCACGTTCTCGTACCGGATGCTCTACGTCGGCGTACGCCGGCTGTGGTGGGATGACGAGCCCGCCGACGCCGTGATGCTGCCGGGCGATAACTTCCTGCCCGATCGCGGCGCTTGGTACACGACGGTCGGCTTCGGCGCTACGCTCGATTGACGTCGCGCAGCCGCGTTTCGCCGGCTGGCCGTATCCTTTTGCCCTCGTCGCTCGTCGTTGCCGTATGACGCTCGCTTCCACTGTTCGTGACTCGTGGGCGCAGTTCCTCGCATCGTTCGAGGCGCTGCGACCCGAGCTGTATCGCTACTGTCGGCACCTCACGCGCTCCCCGTGGGATGCAGAGGATCTCGCACAAGATGTCCTCGCACGCGCGTTCGTCACGCTCGGCAAGCTCGGGACGGCGCCGCCCAATCCGCGCGCGTGGCTGTTTCGTGTGGCGAGCAACGCGTGGATCGATCAGCAGCGTCGACCACGTGGCGTTCCCGAGACCGAGGAGGTCGCCGGCGTCGATCCGCGTGCGACGAGAGAGGCTGCGGGGACGCTGATCGCGCGACTGGCGCCACAGGAGCGTGCGGCTGTCGTGCTCAAGGATGTGTTCGATCTGCCGCTCGAGGACATCGCCGAGGCGCTGTCGACGACACCGAACGCGATCAAGGCGGCACTACATCGCGGGCGCGGAAAGCTCGTCGACGAGACGATCGCGAGGGACCGCGTGCCAACGCCCGCCGCGCTGGACGCGTTCGTCTCGGCGTTCGAGCGGCGTGACCTCGCGGCGGTGGCCGAGCTGCTCCTCGACACGTCCATCGTCGAGGTCGTCGGCGTGACAACGGAGTACGGCAAGACGGGCAACATCGCGTGGGGGATGATGTTCGGCAGCGAGCGGCTCGCGGAGGGTGTCGGCGTCGAGCCGCAGTTCGTGCAGCGAGCGCTGGCCACGCCGCCGCGGCGCGAGTTGCGCGTGCACCGCGGCGAGTCGATCGTGCTCGCGTGGTACGCGCACGACGATGGCGAGTTCGTGCGTGCGATCGATCGCGTCGAGATCGACGGCGAGCACGTGGCGCGCCTGCGCAACTACTTCTTCACGCCCGACGTGATCGCCGAGGTGTGCGCCGAGCTCGGCGTGCCGTTCCGCAGCAACGGCTACCGCTTCGGATTCGCCTGCACGTAATCGCGTTCGCGCGAGTCAGTCGCGGTCCGGCGCACCGAGCGGGAAGTTGCGGCGGAATGGACGCGCTTCCTCGACGGCACGCGCGAACGATGGACGAGCGAGCAGCCGCGCGCGATACGCACGCACCAACGGAAACCGCTCGCAGATGCGATGCGTCCAGTCGGCGTAGAACAGCGACGGTGCCGCGGCGCAATCCGCGAGAGTGAAGTCGTCGCCGACCGCCCAGGTCTTCCCGGCGAGATGACCTTCGAGCCATGTATACGCGCGCTCGAGTCGCTCCGCGGCGAGACGTAGCCCAACGTCGCTCGGGGTGGGGATGCGACCGAGCGCGCTGTTCACCGCGAGCTGCATCGCGTCCATCACGTGCAGATCGAAGAAGCGATCGAGAAAGCGAACCGACAGCGCTGCATCGGGATCGAACGGCACTAGCTGTACGGGGCCGGGGTGCTCGAGCTGGAGATGCTCGATGATGATGCTCGACTCGACGACGGTGCGATCGCCGTCGACGAGCAGCGGAAACCTCTGCAACGGCCAGCGCCGCAACCACTCCTCGGTGTGCTGCGGCGTATCCGGTCCGATCCAGCGCGGCTCGAACGGAGTGGAGTTCTCGTAGAACGCGATGAGCACCTTTTGCGTGTACGAGGCAAAGGGATGGCCGTAGAGGGCGAGTGCGCGCCTCGGCGAGGTTGTGTTCATGCAGGACAGACGGGGCTCGCGCCCGAAAAGATACGTGGAGGTCCCACCCCAGCCGGCACAAAAGTCGACGACGCCTCGCTCGAGGCCCGGTGATACAATCGGCAGTCGATCGTTCGGTCATCGACCGATTTGACGATGGGATCGCCGGAAGCACCTGAGGATCAGACGTCTCCGCTCAGCGAGAGCATTGGAGTCCGCGCATCCCATGGCTGGGTGCTCGCGATCCTCGCCGAGGGGATCCATCGCGTAGTCTCGCTGGATCGCGATCTCGTCATCGGGCGCTCGCCGACCGCCGAGATCTACGTGAACCATGCGTCGCTGTCGCGTCACCACGCACGCGTGCGTCCACCGCGCAGCCCGGGCCTGTCGCCGACGATCGAGGATCTCGTGAGCGTCAACGGCACACGCGTGGGCGGACAGCGAATCGCGCCGAACACGGAGGTGCCGCTCACCGGTGCGGAGTGGGTGGAGCTCGGGCGCGTGCTGCTCACGCTTCGTACCGGTGCATCTGCGGCGACGCCGCGCCAGATCTGGGTGCACGACTACTTCGAGTCCGTCGTCGAGGCAGAGTGTGCGCGCGCGGATGCGATCGGATCGCACTTCGCGGTGCTGCGGTTTCGGTTCGCCGAGTCGTTGTCCGCGGAGGCGGTGCACGCGGCGCTGTTCGGCATGTTCCGCGCGCAGGACATCGTCGGCTACTACGCGCCGAACGAGTACGAGGCGCTCGTCGCCGGATCGCAGTCGAGCGAGGCCGGCACGATCGCCGAGAAGATCGTCGAGCGGCTGACGTCGCAGGGCGTGATCGCTGCGGCGGGCGTGGCGTGCAATCGCCGCGACGGGACGACGGCGGCCGAGCTGCTGCGCCACGCGAACGCGGCGTTGCGGCCGGCCCCCCTCGCTGCGGTGTTGGATGCGACGCCGGTGGGCGAGCTCGATGCATCGGTCGCGCGGATCGCGATGGGCGAGATCAGCGTTCTCGTCGAGGGTGAGACCGGTGTCGGCAAGGAGGTCACGGCCGAGCGCATCCATCGTGCGTCGGCGCGCGCGGGCAAGCCGCTCGTGAAGGTGAACTGCGCGGCGCTGTCGGCGGGACTCATGGAGAGCGCGCTGTTCGGCCACGTGCGGGGTGCGTTCACCGGCGCGGTCGAGAAGAACATCGGCCTCATCGCGTCGGCGGAGGGAGGGACCCTGTTTCTCGACGAGGTCGGCGAGATTCCGCTCGCGATGCAGAGCAAGCTCTTGCGCGTTCTCGAGGACAAGATCGTGACGCCCGTGGGCGCGACGCAGGGCCGGCGCATCGACGTGCGTTTCATCGCCGCCACGAATCGCGATCTCGATGCGGAGGTCGCGCAAGGGAGCTTTCGCGCGGACTTCTACTACCGCATTGCGGGCGTCACGGTGCGTGTTCCGGCGTTGCGCGAGCGTGCGCACGAGATCGAAACGCTCGCGCTGTACTTTCTCCACAACGCCGCCGAGACGCTGGGCCGCCAGCCACCGGCGCTGTCGCCCGAGGCTCTCGACGAGATGCGCGCGTACGCGTGGCCAGGCAACGTACGCGAGCTGCGCAACATGATGGAGCGCGCCATCCTGCTCGGTGACGGGACCGCGATCTTGCCGCAGCACTTGCCGCTCCAACGCATGCGAGCGGTGCGACTCGCCGCGCCGACCAATCTGCCGATCAACGCGCCGATCAGCGTCGTCGACGAGCCACGACGGTCGGCGCACATCACTCTCGAGACCGGCCCGGTGGCGACGCTGCCGCCGCAGGATCTCGAGGCACCGCACACCGGCGAGGAGCTCCCGGGGCGCATGCAGGAGGAGATGGATCGCGTCGAGCGCAAGTACCTCGAGGACGCTCTAGCGCGAACGGGTGGTTTGCAGGCGGAGGCTGCGCGCTTGCTCGGAATGTCGCGCCGCACGCTGATCAACAAGATGGAGCGGCTCGGCATCACGCGTCCGCTCAAGCATCGCCGCTCGCAGGGAGACTAGCGAATGGCGGGCGATCACGAGGACAACGCGAACACTGGCGACACGCGGCCGCTCGAGCCATTCGAGTCACCGGCGGAGAGGGATCCCGAGCGGCTCGGTGTTGGCGCGCGCGTGCAGCGCTACATCGTGCTCGACGTCGTCGGCGAGGGCGGCATGGGAACCGTCTACGCGGCGTACGATCCGAGCCTCGATCGCAAGATCGCGCTCAAGGTGCTGCGCGGCAAGCTCGGCGAAGCGCAGCGCGCTCTCCTGATCGGCGAGGCCAAGACGCTCGCGAAGCTTCGCCACCCGAACGTGCTCGCGGTGCACGACCTCGGTGCCATGCCCGACGGACGGCTGTTCATGACCACCGATCTGATCGACGGGTCGGATGCGAAAGTGTGGTCGCGCGCAAAGCCGAGGAGCTGGCGCGAGATCCGGCAGGTGTTCATCCAAGCGGGCAGGGGCCTCGCGGCGGTGCATCGAGCCGGTGTCGTGCATCGCGATCTCAAGCCGAGCAACATCCTCGTCGACAAGAGCGGTCACGTGTGCGTCGCGGACTTCGGCATCGCCGTGCCGACGGACGACAGCGACGCGCCGCACGCGGGAACACGCGCGTACATGGCGCCCGAGCTCGCGCGGGGAGACGTGGCGACGCACGCGTCGGATCAATGCGCGTTTGGACTCGCGCTGTACGAGCTGCTGCACGGTCACCGTCGCGGCGAAGCCCCACGCGCGGAGAGCGTCCGGCGCCGCGTGCCGCGCTTCTTGCGGGCGGCGATCACGCGGATGACGGCTGCGGATCCGGACGCGCGCTTCCCCGACATGGATGCGGCGGTGCGAGCGATCTCTGCTGATCCGGGACGACGCGCGGTGATCGCGGTGCTCGCCGTCGCTGCGGCGGGTGCGCTCGTGGCGTCGCTCGTGATCGCGAGCCGGACGGTGGATGCGCCACCGCCGTGCCCCGACGATCCGGCGGTCCTCGCGAACACGTGGGACGAGTCGCGCAAGAGCGCTGTCAACGCGGCGCTCGCGAGTGCAGGCACCACGAACGCTGGCGACGTGATCATGGGCCTCGATCTCTACGCCAGTGCATGGCGCTCGTCGCGACGAGAGGCGTGCCTCGCGACACGCGTCCGCGGCGACCAGAGCGAGGAGGTGTTGTCGCTCCGCATGGAGTGCCTCGAGCGCCGTCGCGGTGCGATGGACGCGCTGGTCCGCGCGCTCGCACGTGCTGCCGAGCTCGGCGCGCACGATCCGACGCGCGCGGTGACGAAGCTGCCGAGCGTGGAGGTGTGCGGTGACATCACGCTGCTTCGCTCGCGTGCGCCGCTCCCCGCGGATCGCGAGCAGCAGACGAAGATCGAAGCGCTCGAGCGCGAGATGGACGAGCTCGACGCCGCCAACGAGCTCGAGCAGGTGCCGAACGCAGACGTAACCACGCGCGCCGTCTCGATGATCGAGCGCGCACAGCAGCTCGCCGCACCACACGTGATGGCGCGTGCGTTGATCCGTCGCGCGGACACGGAGGCAGGTACGGCGCAGATCCGGACGCTGTACTCCGCGGTTGCTGCTGCGCAGGCAGCGCGCGACTACGAGCGCATCCTGAGCGCGAGCAGAAACCTCGTCATCTTCTTGTGCAACGCGAATCGCAGCGACGAGACGGAGTTCGCGGCGGAGCTCGCCGATGCGTCGTACGACGCCGCGGGCCGGCCACCGTCACTCGAGCACGATCGCTTGTGGCTCGACGGCAGCATCGGCCTGTGCCGATCGCGGCCGGACCTCGCGATTCGAGCGTTCTCTCGCCTCTACGAGCTGAAGGCAAACCACCCGATCCCACTCGAGCGTGGCAACGCGGCGAGTGCGGCCTCGAACGTGTCGTCAGCCTATGCGTACCTCGAGCGCTTCGACGACGCGCTCGCATGGACAAAGAAGGCCGAGGCGCTCACCGAGCAGCTCCAGCCCGATACGAACCGCATCCTCGGTCACTTCATGGCGGCGTGGACGTCGCTGCAGCAAGGCGATCACGCATTTGCCGAACGCTCCCTCGAGCGCGCGACGCGCACGCTCCCACTCCTCCACCAGGAAGAGAGTGAGATGAGCTGTTACGTCGCGATGACCGCCGGCATGCTCGCCCACGCGCGCGACGATCGTCCTCGCGCACGCGAGCAGCTCGGCACCGCGTCCGCCTGCCTCGAGAAGCACGGTGCGAGCAACTCCATCATCGCGCAGCTCGGCCTACGTGCGCGCGTCGAGCTCGCGATCGCCGACGGTGCACCGAACGCGCTCGAGCTCGCACGGGCAAACCTCGCGATCATGGCGGAGGACCCGGCCGATGCGCGCAATGGCGTCGCACACGCACTCGTCGCACGTGCACTGTTGCGCCTCGGACGCACGGACGACGCGGCAGCTGAGCTCGCGCGCGCGGAGCCCTTCCTTGCCCAGGACACGCACCGCGACGAGCGGTGGGCGATGGTCGCGGTCGCCCGCACAGAGCTCGCCATCGTGCGTGGCGACAAGGCGCAGGCAGCGGAGATCGCGGCGGAGGCGCGCACGCTACGCGAGCGACGCAACGATCGGTTCCTCGTCGCGGAGCTCGATGCGCTGCTCGCTCACTCGCGCTAGTTCAAACGCCGCTGCGCGCGGGTGCGGGGAACGCAGTGCCGGGTGCGACGTCGATCGTGATGACCTGCGACCCACCTGCCACCTCGACGGCGCGGCATTGCACGGGCATCTCGAGCGCGGTGTCCTTCACCACCTCGAACATCAGCGTCGAGAACATCGGCGGGAACAGCACGGTGCATAGCGTGTACGTGCCGGGTGGAATCGGCGCGAGCACCGCGCGGCCTTGCGAGCCCGACGTCTGCCACGCCTCGCGCGTGCCGAGCAGCGCGTCCTCGAAGTCACCCTGCGTGCCGACAAACATCGGCCCGCGAAACAGTGCGTGGCGCGCCATGCCCCACGGCATGCCCACCGGCTGGACGACGATCTCGAGCTCCGCACCGTCGCTGCTCGAGAGATCGAGCTCGACGTTCGCTTCGCGATCGATCTCCACGCGAACCTCCGTCCTACGCTCGCGGAGCGCGACGCGATCGCCCTGTCCGACGCTCGCATCCGCCGACACCACATACCTTCCCGCGGTCAGCTCGTCGACGTGAAACGTTCCATCGGCAGCGATCTCGACGGTGCACGACGCCAGCGGCGCATCCTTTGGTGTCGCGCGCACACGCACCGCCACGCCGGCTGGAATCCCACGCACGCGCCCGGCGATCGACGCCGTGGGCTCGAGCTGCATCCTCAGCTCGCGATCCGTTCGTGCCGCGTCGATCGCGATCGGTCGGGAGCGTCCGTGATCGCGATGCTCGGCCACGATGGCGAAGCGCTTGTACGGCTGATGCGCGAGCCGGAAGCGTCCGTCAGCACCGGCGGTGATCGTCCCGCCCGCGCCGAGCTGCGTGATACGAGGACCGCTGTCATTGCCGAACGCATCGATGCCGGCGCTCGGGTGACACCCCACGCGCTCGCCGATGACAACCGTGGCGAACGGCACGGGCGCGCCAGCGTCGTCGACGACGATGCCCGCGATCACGCGCCCGCGCTGCACGATGATCTCGCCGACGTCGGTCACCTCGTTCGCCCGCACCGACGCCGCGATGACACGCGACGCGAGGAAGTCCGCTCCGAGAATGCGCAGCGGATGCGCGCCCACCGGAACGCCGTCGATGCGGAACTTCGCACCGTCGCGCGTGACATCTCCGAGTGGCGCGGCGAGCGTCATCTCGAGCGAGGCCGGCACCGTGCCATCGTCGAAGCGAACCGCGCCGACGATCGCACCGCGCTCGTGCGCCGGATCGAGGAACGGCCGCGGGCCTGGCGGTAGCTGCGGCGTCTCGCGCGCTGTCGCGTATGACGTCGTCGCGACGTTCGTAGACGCGGTGTGATCCGCTGCCGTGCGATCGCGATGCCCGTCGCGTGACAAGGTGGTCAACACGAGCAGCGCCACGAGGATCGCGGCGGCGAATGCGAGGAGGAGCTTCGTGCGACGCATGGCTCAATAGCAGTAGTCGCAGCCGCCGTTGCTGTAGTAGAGCTGGCGACACTCCCAGCTCATCGAGAGCACGTAGCCGAGCCCGTAGGTCTGCGCGGCCATCTGGCACTGGTACGCGAGGCTCGCGTATGGCCCCATGCTCGCCGCCACGTTGGACGCTTGGTACGTGCAGTAGCTCTGGAGATACATGAGCGCCTCGTAGCTGCCCATGGACGCGGCCTCTGCCGCGGTGCCGCACATCTGGGAGTTGATCTGCGACGCCACCGTCGTCTGATACGACGTCGTCACCATCGCCGGCGACGTGGAGCCGAATCCGTACGAGCCGCCGAGCGCCTGGCCCGCATAGCTGCCATTGCCAGCGGCCGAGCCGAGCTCGGTCAGGTACTGCTGCGCGGCGCTGCTCGTCGAGGCAACTGCCTTGCCGCCGCTGACCGTGGAGCTGGCCTTGCTGCCGTCGAACAGGTTCTTGAACCAGTTCCACGCACTGGATAGCGTGGTGCCGATCTTCTGGATCACGACGATGCCGGCGTTCGCGATGCCGAGGATCACCGCGCGCGTCGCGTTGAGCGGCGCATCGATCGCGGCGATGCCGGTGTTGCTCGGCATGATGTTCCAGTGCCCTGCGGCGCCGAGCCCCGCGCGCGCCGCGAGACTCTGGACCGACTCGATCTGCGCCCCCGCTGCGTTCGCGGCGATCACGAACTGCTTCATCGCGAGGTTCGAGTCGCCGATCGCGTACGGATGGCCGGTGATCGCGATGTACTTCGAGTTCGCGGCCGAAAATTCGCTCAGCGACAGCATGCCCCTGAACACGAGCTTCGCGTCCGACCCCACGGTCGCCGAGGTGTTGTTGTGATCGGGCAAGAAGCCCTCGAGGCTCGATGTCGTCGACGCGACTGGAATGGATCCATACAGCACGGCCTCCGCCTTGATGACGAAGTGCGCCTGCCCGCTGATGCCGTAGACGTTGCTCGCGTAGACCTCCATTCTCACCGCGAGACCACCGGGTGCTTCCTGCGACGCAGCGGGCGACGTGTACTCCTGCGGTGCCGCGAGCGCGGACTGCGCCAACACGAGCACCAACGCGAACACGAGACCTACGCGGAGCAGCAAGCGGCGCGAAATATCCGACATCGTGGCGACCTCCCCTTGGTTTGCCTGCCCGAACGCAGGAGCAAGGACCGCGCCTCGACTCACTCGCCAGCAACTCGCGAGAATCGCGCGCTCGATCGGCTGCGATCAGGCGGCATTGCAACGTGCTGCACTCTGCTCGCTGCACGCGAGTGCAAGATCTTGCACCCGCGCGCTTAGGCCTTCTTGACGAACATCGCCTTGAGCGCCATCGGCGTACCGTCGACCTTGCAGTCGATCTCGTGGTCGCCGTCGACGAGACGGATGTTCTTCACTTTGGTGCCCTGCTTGAGCACCTCGGACGAGCCGCGCAGCCTTAGGTCCTTGATCAGCGTGACGGTGTCACCATCGGCGAGCACGTTGCCGACGGCGTCCTTGACCACGCGCGCGGCCTCCGCATCGGCGGCCTCGTCTTGCTCGCGCTCCCATTCGTGACCGCATGTCGAACACTCGAAGCGATTGTCGTGGGTGAGGATGTCGGTCATCGAACAGATCGGACACGCGGGACCACTCATCGTCCGCCATCCTCGCCCCTGCGCACGCTGTCTTCAACCGGAGGCGGGAGAGACCGCAGCCGCTTGCCCACTTTGACGATCGCGTCGAGCGCGGGGACGAGCTGACGACCGAGATCCGTCAGCGTGTACTCGATCGAGTCCTTCGTCGCGGTGCGCGTGATGACGCCATTCGCTTCGAGCTCGCGAAGCCGTGCGCTCAGCACGCGCGCCGAGATGCCGGGCATGTCGACACGCAGCTCGCCGAAGCGGCGTGGGCCACCACTGAGAAACCAGATCACGTGCGGTGCCCACGCTCCGCGAAGGAGCCCCATGCACCAATCGAACATGCACGAAGCGGGAATGGCGACCTTGTTCTTACGAACGCGCAGAGCCATAGCGGTAACCATCTGGTTACCACAATCGCGCCGCGCTGCTCGTTCCGCTCTCGCCAACGACGACGCAGCTCACTAGGTTTGTCGTCGACCGCTCGCCGAACGAACGGTCGCAAAGGAGTCGTCATGTCCAGAGTTGTCGTCTTCGACGAGCCAGGCCCGCCCGAAGTGCTTCGTGTCGTCGAGAGAGAGCCCACTGCACCCGCCGCAGGTGAGGTCCGTGTTCGCCTCGAAGCGATCGGTGTGAATCGCCTCGACCAACTGATTCGCTCCGGTCACGCGCCGCGACCGATTCGATTCCCCGGTGCTCGCATCGGCATCGAAGGCAGCGGCGTCATCGACGCCGTCGGTCCCGACGTCACCGCGTTTCGCATCGGTGACGCGGTCATCATCGCCGCCGTTCCCGATATGGACGCGAACGGCACGTACGCCGAGCACGTCACGCTCCCCGCGAGCCGCGTCTTCGCGCGTCCGTCCAAGCTCCGGCCCACCGACGCCGCGGGCATCTGGGTCCCGTACTCCACCGCGTACGGCGCGCTCGTCGAGAAAGCGAAGCTACAGCCGGGGCAGTCCGTGTTGATCACGGCCGCGTCGAGCGCGGTCGGACTCGCTGCGATCCAACTCGCGAACTACATCGGCGCCGTCCCGATCGCGGTGACACGGCACGCAGCCAAGAAGGCCGCCCTCGAGAAAGCGGGCGCCGCGCAGGTGCTCACGACCGACGAGCGTCACGGCCGCCCCGTCGACGTGATCCTCGACTGTGTCATGGGACCCGGACTCGCCGAGCTCACGCAGAGCCTCCGTCCGGGCGGCACGTTGGTCGCTGCGGGATGGATGGACCCGCGACCGCCCACGTTCCCGATGGGCGCGATCACGATCCATCGCTACATGAGCTTCGAGCACACGCTCGATCCCACGGTCGTCGCACGGATGGCTGCGTTCCTCGGCGCCGCTCTACGCCACGGCGCACTGCGACCGACCATCGAGCGAGAGTTCTCGCTCGGCGAGGTCGTGGCCGCACATCGCTTTCTCGACGAGGGCCATCAGCTGGGAAAGATCGTCATGACCGTCTGACGAGCTTGGTACGATGGGCGCAAGGCGCGCGCCGCGATCTGCGCGCGTGTGCAGCTATGGCGCGATCGAGAACAGCGCGCCGTGCCACCCGTGTGTCTCGGATACGAGGCCCGGGACGCTGACGACGAGCGTCTCGCGATCGAACGCGAGCGAGATCGAGTACCCCTCCTTGACGGCAGAGACTGCAAGTCGTCGCTTCGGACGCCACGTCACCGATCCGTCGGCGCTCGAGCGTTCGTACACGAGCACCTCGGGCTTCTGGTCATCGCCAACAACGTTGTAGTTCGTCGAGAACGTGGTCACCGCGAGCAGGTCGTCGTGTAGCGCGAGCGCGTGGCCGAACTGGCGCCCGACGCTAGGACGAGAGCTCGGTGCTGGATCTCTGATCACCCCTTGCTCTAACCACGTCGGTCCGGAACGCGTGAAGATGTGGATCCCGCTCAGGCCACCAACCGCCAGCGTAGATCCGTCGAGCGCCACCTGCCTCGGCGCGAGCACATCCAAGGTCGTCTGCAGCATCCAGCGTTCGCCGTCGCGGATGTAGACGCGGACCTGCTCGGGCCCACCCACGACGAGCGTTTCGCCGTCGAGGGCGAGCCGCACGCTCGAGGGAACTCGCTCGAGCGCGGGATCTATTGGGGACCACGTGTCCTTGTCGCGGACGAACATCACGATCGAGGCGTGCGTCTCCCGGCCTGCGACCATGGGCTCATCTTCGAGCGCCACGATCCTGTCACCCGAGAGGATCGGGCTGTGCAACCTCGCACCCTCGCGCGCGCCCGACAGGATCGCTCGCTGGATCCAGTCCGCGCCGTCACGTGCGTACACGGTGAGGGTGGACGACGCGCTGCGCTCGATCTTCGGTAGGCCTGGCGCGACCGTATCGCCGAACAGCGCGTCCACGTGAGCGACGCCTTGCCCGCCGATGACGAGCGTCGTCCCCGAGAACGTGAGGGGGCCCTCGATTCGCTGCCACGTCGCGCACGAAGTGTCGAACGACAGCTCACACGAGATCGCGAGCTGCGTCTCCGGCGTCGTGGTCCGCAGCGGTTGCTGACCTCCCTCGGGCGTCGACGAGCCTGCGCTCCGCCTCGGCGCATCGCGAACGACGAACAGGCCGAGTCCCACCGCGACGATCGCGGCAGCGCCGAGCGCCAGCACGAGACCGTACCTGCGCGGCACGTCGCTCGCCGGGCTCGTGTTGGACTCGACGCGCGGCGCGGCGGCCGCCGGAGAAGAGGTCGCCAACGCGCGACGGACCGCGGCGACATCCTGAAACCGATCCTCGACATTCGGCGCGATCATCTTGTCGAGCACGCTCCGCAGCGCGCGCGACACGTTCACGAACTCGTGGAACTGGAGGCGCGAGCGCTTGATCGGGATGTCGAGAATGTCGCGTTGCGACAGCGCGGCGATCATCGTCACGCCGAGCCCGTAGAGATCCGATGCAGGCACTGGTCGCCCAGCCAGTTGCTCCATCGGCACGAAGCCTGCGGAGCCGACCATCGTGCCGTCGGCAGCGGCGGTGTCGATCGCGACGCCGCGCGCGGTATCGAAGTCGATCAGGATCGGCTGAGCGTTCACCAACGACATGCTCGTGTCATGTCCCTCGGAAAGCTCGAGCAAGATGTTCGATGGCTTGATGTCGCGGTGCAGGATCGGCGGAGACAGAGCGTGGAGGTACTCGAGGATGTCGAGCATCCGATCGAGGAATGCGCGCGCGGATACCTCATCGAAACGCAGACCAGAGGCGAGCGCATCGCGCAGGTTGGGGCCGCGGTGCAGCGACTGTACGAGCACCAGCATCACGACCCGGCGACCGGTAGGCGCGCTCCCCGTCTCGAATGCGTCGAACGCGTCGAAGACCGTGGGGATGCCACGGTGGCAGAGTTGGACGAGCAAGGGGCGCTGGCGCTCGAACAACTCGACCTGCTTCATGTCGTCGACGTCGGCGAGATCGAGCACCTTGAGCGCGACCTCGCGACCAGCCACGTCCTCCATGTCCCGGCCCAGGAACACGCGCGCCGATCCTCCACGCGCCAGCGGTCCGATTACGCGCCAGCGTCCACGTAGCCGCGTTGCCGCTCCACACGTGGGGCACGGCTCGTCTTCCCCGACGATGGGCGTCACAGCGACGCGGCACACGAGACAGTGATTGTGATCAGCCATCGTCGCGGATGCGCGCCTCCATGCACCGAGCGTATCGCGCTCGCGTACGTGTGCGTGGTGTGTGCGTGGTGTGTGCGCGAATTTGACCCCGCTACGTGCTGTCCCGCGTGAGGATGTAGCGAACACTCGAGTCGCCGTGCCACGCCGCGTCGACAGCGTCGAAAGGCACGCTCTCGAACGGCGCATGAAACCCGGCTGTGGGCGCAGCTGCCAGTAGCTCGCCCGCGCCGACGAGGAGCTCGCTCACGGCCACGCTGCCGATGCCGCTGCCCATCAGCTCGAGTCCAGTGCTCCGCAGCATGTCACCGCGAATCGCGATCTCGTCGCCAGCCAGCGTACCGAGCTGCACGTAGCGGATCCGCGGCTCTCCAGTACGCGCGCCGCGGTCCTTGGTCGCCGCACGCAGGACACGAAGTGCGGGCTCGCCCCACACGAAATCGAGGACGACGTCGACACCTCGGTCGAGCTCCGCTCGCAGCGCAGAGTCTGCATCGCCATCGAGCGCGATCTTCACGTCGGCATCGAGCTTCTCGAGCCTCGAGCGGCTGCGCCCCACGGCGATGACCCTCGTTGCACCGAAGTAGCGCGCAGTCTGAAGCGCCATACTCCCTGCCGCCCCCGTCGCGCCGAGCACCAAGACGGTCTCGCCCTTGTGGAGCTTCGCGCGTCGGGAGAAAGCAACCCACGACGCGAGGCCTCCCGCAGCGATCGCTGCGGCAGCTTCGCTGGACAGCGCGGCCGGCACCGGCACCATCATGCTGCGCAGAGCGAGTGACTTCTCTGCCATCGATCCGAACGGCGACTTCGGAAAGAGGAAGTATACGCGCCGGCCCGCATCGTCGACCCCGACACCGTCGACCCCCGGCACGAACACCGCCGACGCTCCGCTCGCATAGTGCCTGCCCGAGGCGAGTCCCTTCGCGATGGGGCTCAGTGGAGCGGCATGTACGGTGATCACGACCTCGCCGTCGCCCGCCTGTGGCTCGCGAAAGTCCTGGAATGCGGGTGGAACGCCAAACGCGTTCACGACGACTGCTTTCATCGGTATCTCCTCGGACCCCTCGGACCCATCACGTCGAGCCCGTTCTCCAGCTATAGCGGCCGCCAATCGGACGATCTGTGCTTGATCGTCCGCACGTTGTTCGCGATCGTCCGGTACGGATGGATCCGCTCTCGGAGGTGCTCTCGCTGCTGAAGCCCCGGAGCTACATCACCGGTGGCTTCGACGCGGGCGGCGCGTGGGCGCTCACACTCGACGATCTCGCCGGTCGCATCAAGTGCTACGCCGTCGTCAAAGGCAGCTGTTGGCTGAAGATGGACGGCGTCACTGCACCGACGCGGTTGGTCGAGGGCGACTGCTTCGTGCTGCCCACCGGTCGCGTGGTGACCATCAGCGGCGCGCGTCGCGCGAAGCCAAAGCGCGCGAGCGACGTACTCGATCCGAACCGCAGCGGCGAAGTAGTCACCTACAACGGCGGCGGCGACGTCTTCCTCGTCGGCAGTCGCTTCGAGGTGAACGGACGGCACGCCGAGGTGCTGCTGCGAACGATGCCGCCGCTCATGCAGGTGAAGACCTCAGGCGATCGCGCGCGGCTCCGGTGGTCCATCGAGCTCATGATGGAAGAGCTACGCGAGGCGCGCCCGGGCTCGTCGCTCGTGGCACAGCAGCTCGCGCACATGATGCTGGTGCAGGCGCTTCGCCTGTACCTCGCGGAGCACTCGCACGAGGACGTCGGCTGGTTTGCGGCGCTCGCAGATCCACAGCTGTGCCTCGCGCTCGGAGCGATGCACGCTAACCCGGCGTTTCGCTGGACACTCGACGAGCTGGCCGCGCAAGCGGGCATGTCGCGGTCGGTCTTTGCCGAGCGCTTTCGCGACCGCGTTGGCGAAACAGCGATTCGCTACCTCGCGCGCTGGAGGATGATGCTCGCCGCGGAGAGGCTTCTCCACGGGACCGAAACGCTCGCGCAGATCGCTACCATGCTCGGCTACGAGTCGGAGCACGCCTTCAACACGGCGTTCAAGCGTGAGATGGGAGCATCGCCGCGTCGATACGCGCGCGTAGCTGACCATGCGCTCGTTACGAACCCCAGTTGATCGACCACACCCCGTCGCGCCCCAGCGCGATTCCCTCGAAGTAGACGTGATCGAAAAGATTCGGCCCACCGTTCTCGAACCGTGCTGAGATCCGAAAGGGAGAAGCCGTGGAAATCAGTCGGTCGCGAGATCGGCTTCGACCTGTGCACCAAGATCTGCGAACCGACCGGACGAGCATTCTCCAGGACACGACCCTATGAGAGCGAAGAGATCACAATGACCGACAGCAAGACGATTTCGAACGCGACACCGCGCAGCGACGAGGAAGTCGAACGATTTGCAGGCCCCGCGATGAATCGGACGAGACGTTTCGCTCGCAACTTCGCGCTCGCGATCCTCGCACCGGTATTCCTTGGCTGCGTCATCTTCATGTTGGCGAGAGGGAGCCGGCCGGGAGAGAACACGAGAGCCCTAGCGGGCGGTCTTGGCGCGGGCTTCGTATTCATGGGCCTGGTCCCAGCTCTTGTCGTCCGCCGACTGGTTGGCGCCGACGCCACTAGACTTCAGCGTCTCTCGAGAACGGGTATCGCATACCCGGGCGAGCTGACAGGTACGTCTGGAACGACCGCCCAAACGAGATTCTCGATTCGCTGGTCAGAAAGTGGGAAAGATGCGACGGCTTCTGTGAATGTGCCTGGGAAAGTGAGCACGCCCGAGGGGGACATCACGGTTCTCTCGAGTCCAGATTTGCCAGCGTGGGTCGCGGTTGTCGTCGGCAGCGCCGGCCTGCATGTTGGTCGTCGCAAACAGTGAGCCACCTACTCCGCGTTGATCTCCCGGATGAAGCAACGACGATGACCGAGACGGGTCATTCGCTGGTCGCCATGGCGTACTCGTGGCTGCGTGTGGAACTCGAATACCCCACCGAGGTGTCTGACCCTCACGAGTGGATGCGTCGGGCGATCACGCGAGATTGTCCTCACGGTTTCTCTGCTCGCGTGATCGGATCGATCGCCGGACGCGGACCACGCGGATGGCCGCTACGGCTCGTGAACGTCGCGATTCGGTCGCCGTCGGAGACTCACGAATATCGACTGTTAGGTCTGTTCGAGATGCTCGGCTATCTCGCAAGTGTGATGGTCTCTGCGCGCGAGCTTGATCTATATCGAAGCAACTTCCAGTCGCTGGTCGTTCCGCTCGTCGCGAGCGCACGACCTGTGTGGCGGAGCGCCGAACCTCCCGCACTCTCCGATGTCTGGCGGCCAATCACTCCGCGAAGTGCGTGAACGGCGAGCTTCCAGAACGCGGTGCTGGCAAGTTCGCCCCCGGGACGGGCTCGATCGAACGTGCGAGACTCAGAAACACCTCGATAGCTCGAGGACGAACGTCAGGTCGTGTTGATAGCTCGACGGCGTATGCATATCCTTCGTCGCGCACGACGACGAAATCGCGGATCACGTCACGACTCGGCCATCTACCTTCGACGGTGCGCTGGACTCCAACGAGCCCGGCGGCCGCGACAAACTCAGACTCGCTCCGACGCGTGACCCTGAAGCCGGCCGAGGCTCCTGGCGTCTGCACGAGGATGTGCTCTCCCAGGATCCGCTGAAGATCGAGAACTGGCGGGGAAAACGCGGTGAAGGGAACCGCCGGAAAAATGGAGATGCGCGCATCGAACAGGGGGTAGTCCTCGGGAAAGTAGTGGGAGATGCCATCGCCGATGACCAGCCCGCTCCACGATGTTGGTGGAGAGAATACGTAGCGGCGCCGTCGTCTGCCGAGGTGAAACTCTTCAGTCATGGCGAGCTCGCGCGATACTTCGTGAAGGCGCAGTGCTTGAGCCAGAGGGGCGCTTCCTTCGAGATAGGAATAGAAATCGTCAGCGAGCACGACGGCGACGCACCAGGATGTCGATGTCCCGCCGCGAGATTCTACGCCACGAACCAGTGCACCGTGCTCGCCTTCACGGGTAACCAAGCGCTCCGGCTGTTCTGCCGTCCAATCCGCGACCGTCGAAGCGATGCGTTGGTTGACGATGTTGTCGAGTGTCGCGAGTGGCCGACACCTCTCGATGTAGCGGAACGTCGCGCGCAACTCGGGTAACGATGAAGTGAGGACCAACTCGCGCTGACGGCGCTGGGTGGCCCAGCCCGCTGGACGAACGATCATCGGCCGTGCGGAGATCCAGCGTTCTCACTGACGCCGGGATGCGAAAGCGCAGCGTGCTGACTGGCGGCGTTCGTGCTGAATTGTTGGACCACGTCGACGACAGATGGCCCGTCTTGTTCGTGTCGTTGCATCTCCATGAGGTCCATCAGCGACGGTCCACCGAAGAGCGCCTCGCCTGCGTTGACTGCAAGATCTCCCACCGCGATGCCTGCACCGGCGATCGATGAAAGACCAGTGACCCCGAGACCCGCCGCGGTTCCGAGCCTGTTGATGGCCGCCTGAGTTCGTAGCGTTCTGACCCTGAGGTCGATCGGCCGGATAGTCGCGGCGCCGAAGATCGTGCCGTTACGATCTTTTTAGCGGGACGCCGAAAAGATCGAGGGCCCCGGGTT
>JAEYYV010000388.1 GCA_023428295.1 Pseudomonadota bacterium | reverse complement strand
GAGCGTCCACGACGAGCGTCCACGACGAGCGTCCACGACGAGCGTCCACGACGAGCGTCCACGACGAGCGTCCACGGCTCGACGACTTTCTTGAACAACAAGCAGTCTGCGACGATCAGCGGTGTCGCTCCGCGGTTTTGCACACGGGAGCTCCCAAGCTCATCGTCCCGTTGCGCTAGAGACCATTCGAGGGAGACGCTCGCCTTCGTGATCGTCGTCGACGATATCCGCCCGTCGCGCGCGAGTGTCCACGTCGAAACGAGCGAGCAGGCCAAGAAGGCGGGCACGCCCTGCGTGATCGGAATCTCCGCTCGGCCAGGTCACGGTGGTGGTGATGCTCGAGACCCTCCCGCCCTACGCAGAGATGCGTCAGCATGCGAGCGGCCTCCACGCGCAGGCGACCTACGCCACCGTCCTGACGAGCGCCGCGATCGCGACCGCCAGCGTCGACACGAGCGTTGCCGTCATCATCACGAGCGCCGCTGGCACCGCGGCCGCTGTCGGTGCGTGCGCCCCTGCCCTCCCCGCGAGCCGCACGCCCACGCCGATCGCGAGCTCCACGATCGCCGCCGTGACGAGCCATGGCACCGCGAGCGTGATCGCTGCGGGCACGAGCGCTCCGATCGCGTCGAGTACACGCGGCTGGACGGTCGCGATCGCGGGCACGCTCGCGAAGCTCTCGACCACCGCGCGCACGACCGCGACGTGTCCATCGATCCCCACGAACACCGCGGCCGCGAGCACGCCGAACAGCGTGGCGTACGGGCCGTTGCGCACGCCGACGAGATCCACGAGCCGCCCCGCCGCTGCCGCCGCGACCAGCGGCACCGCTGCGAGCACGCCGATCGTGGCGCCGATGACGAGCTCGCGCGCAGCGACGAGCCACAGCGCGCCTTGCACGTCGACGCCTCCGACGACGAGCGCGGACCAGAGGCCCACGCCCGCGGCGAGACCGGCCTGCACGACCCGCGGCAATCCGCCGGCGAGCGTGGCGAGCACCATCACCGCCGCGGCGCCGCGCAGTGCGATGACCCACTCGCTCACGTCACCCTCCTGCGCCGACCGCCGTGATCAGCGGCCACAGCTTCATCGCGAACGCTTCGAGCTGCCGCGCGATCGGTCCGGCGAACAAGACGATCGCCACGCCGATCGCCGCCACCCGCGGTACCACGCCGAGCGCTGGATCCTGCATCTGCGTGAACACGCCGACGAGCCCCGTGACGATGCCCGCGATCAAGGCAGCGACGAGCAGCGGCGCCGCCAACAGAAGCGCCAGGAGCACGCCCTCGCGCAGCACCGCGACCACGCTCGCCGTCACGCGTAGCCTCGCAGGAGACTATCGACGAGCAAGCGCCACCCATCCACGGCCACGAACAGCAGCAGCTTGATCGGCAGCGCGACCGTCTGCGGCGACGTGGTCTGCAAGCCGAGCGCGGCGAGCCCCAACCCGACGAGCAGATCGATCACCAGGAACGGCACGAAGATCAGCACCGCGATCGCGAACGCCTCGCGCAGCTCGGTGGTCACGAACGCCGGCGCGAGGACCGCCAGCTCGTCCTGCGTACGCGCATGCCCGAGCTTCGCGCCGAGCTCGACGAACGTTGCCTTGTCTCGCTCGCCCGCGTGCTTGGCCAAGAACCCCTTCAGCGGCTCGAGCGCGCGGCCGAGCGCATCGATATCCGCTTTGCGCTCCAGCGGCACCACCGCGCGCAGCGACGCGAGGACATCGCCCGGCGCGTTCGTCGTCGGCTCACTTGGCGCAGGTACGTTCGTCGGCGCGGGTGCGTTCGTCGGCGCAGGTGCGTTCGCCGGCGCGGGCGCATTCGTCGGCGCGGGTGCGCTCGTCGGCGCGGGTGCGTTCGTCGGCGCGGGTGCATTCGTCGGCGCGGGCCCGGTCGCCGCCGCGGTGACCATCTCGACCGCTACCGGCGCCATCACGAAGAACGTGAGGATCAGCGACACGCCCATCACGACGAGGCCCGAGGGCGCATCCGTCGCGCCGATCGCATTGCGCAGCAGCGACAGCACGACCGACACCTTGACGAAGCTCGTGAGCATCAAGACCACGAGCGGCACGATCGCGATCAGCGCGACCATGCCCGCGTTGGCGACGCTCTCGCTCACGCGTCCTCGCGCTCGGACGCTGTGCCCACGTGGGCACGCTGCGCTTCCGCAGATACGTCATCGCCACGGGCGTCGTGCGTCGCGCCCACGTGGTCACGCTGCGCTTCCGCAGATACGTCATCGCCACGAGCGTCGTGCGTCGCGCCCACGTGAGCACTCGATGTTCCGGCCCGGGCATCGCCCGCCTGGGCATCACCCGCCAACGCCCCGCTCGCTGGCGCACCGCTCGCTGGCGCACCGCCTGGCGCACCCGCCGGCGCATCGGCCGCGGGTGCATCGCCAACCGATCGCCGCTTCGCCCACGCGTTCCGCACGAGGTCACCGAAGCTCTGCGCCGGCACCGCGCGCGCCCTCACCTCTTGCCCATCGAGCTCCGAGAGCACCGACAAGCCCATCTCGCTCGTGCCGACGAGCAGCGTCTTGCCCGCTACCTCCACCACGTAGAGCGAGCGGCGCGGCTCGAGCGGCAGGCGCGCGACGACATCGAGCAGGTGCGCACCACGCATGCGCCCCGTTGCCAGAAACCGTCCGACGAGCTTCACCACGACGAACGCCGCGATGCACACCGCCGCGAGCACCACGAGCGACGTGATCAGTAGGTCGCCGTAACTCGCCGCCGCTCCATTCCCGGGCATGCCTCGCGTCTTACCAACGGGGTATGACGTTCACGCTCGTCGCGCTCCACCGTGTGGCGCTCCAGCGAGAACAGGCTCACCCAGTGCGTTCCAGCGGCTACGGCAGTGGTGGTGCTGGACGGATTCCGCGAACGGAGATTAGTCGGCGCACGTACCGGTTCCGGTACCCGCCGCGATTGGAAGGAACTGATACCGGTTGTCGAACACCGTGTAGGTCCAGATTCCCGTGATGCTCGCGTAGCACTTGCCGGTGTCGGCCATCGGGATGATGAGGACTTCATCGTCCGCCTTGAACGCCACGTTCCCCGGATACTGCGCGAGATCGCTGATCCCGAAGTTGCCCGGCGTGTTCGGGTTTGTGGGGCTGTTCGGACCGGTCGAGGCCATCGTCACTCGCACGTTGGTCAGCGTCACGACCACGGACTCGTACGGCTCGCCGGTAGCTTCCGCGAGAAGCGACGTAACCGTCTGCCCCGTCACTGGCGTGACCTGCGCTGTGGGCGCCGCCGTAACCGTGACGGTGCCATTTTGGATCTGGGTCAGGGTCGTGCCCTGCGCGTCGTTGTTGAACTCGGTCGCGGTTCCGAAGATGTTGACCTTTGCGCCCGGAACGACGTCCGCACCGGGATCCGTGCTCGTACGGACGTACAGGCCCTCGTTCGCAGCTGCCGTCAGGCTGTGAGAGACCCAGACCTGGCGCTTGTTGAAGCCGCCGACCGCGACGACGTAAACGTCGTTGATCTGAACCGAGCCGGTGGCAGTACCTGCCTGCACCTCGGCGATCGTGGTCGTGGTGAGAACACCGCATCCGGTTCCGCCGCCGACCATGTCGCTCGCCGAGCGAGGCAGGATCAGGTAGTCGAAGAAGAAGTCGCCGATGCCCGTGATGCTCTCGTAGCAAGTGCCGACCACCGGGTTTCCGAGGTCCGCGAGGCTCGACTGGACCTTCACGTTGCCGGTCGCCGTGAACTGCTTCTGATCGTCGCCGGTGTTGAATGGCGCATACGCACCCAGCTGGCGCGCGTTCGTGACCTTGATGTAGACGCCTTCCCACTTCTCCCATTCGGCGAGACGCTGCGCTTCAGGCATCTCGGAGATCGCCTTCGCGTCGACCACCGAGACCGGCGGCAGCGTCCCCGTACCTACCTTGGTGATGACGAGCGAGCCTGGCGTGTCGCCCTGCACCTCCGTGAGACCTGCACCGTCGTCGAACACCACAGATCCGCACGGAGCTGCCTCGGTGCATGCCTCGTGCTTCTCGGCGCCCGTGATGTCGACGAGGTCACCGACTTGGAGCCTGGCGACGTCGGTGAGATTTGCGCCGAAGACCTTCACGCCCGAGAACGGACCACCCTCTGGCTCGGACACGAAGAGCTCGCCCGTGCGAGAGCCATACGTGTCGATCGCGGTCACGACAACGCCGCGCAGCTCGACGGGCGTACCGGGCGCCATCGTGTCGCTCTGCACTTCCTGGATCGTCACGTCGCCGCCGCTAGAGCCGCTGCCATCGATGCCCGGCTGATCGTCGCCACCGTCGTCACCACGACATCCGAAGAGTGCAACAGAGAGCGATACGGCGAATGCGATGCGATTCATTTCATCTCCAAGCAAGGAAGGAGCGCTGGCTAGCGCGTCGAACGACCGGCGGTTTATG
Organism: Pseudomonadota bacterium; assembly: GCA_023428295.1. Lineage (GTDB taxonomy): Bacteria > Myxococcota_A > Polyangia > Haliangiales > Haliangiaceae > JABFXX01. The sequence continues at coordinate 15,743 of JAEYYV010000388.1, read as the reverse complement.
CCGCGTGTTCCGCGTGCTGTATAGCCAAAAACAAAGCCCGCCTATGCGGCGGGCATCACAACACTGCGTGAAATTTGCGAGGCGCGATCACCGCACTGCGGACTCGATTCCTCGTCGGGAAATGGCCCGTGCGCATTACGCACGCAAACGCCGCCCGCGATCAGTGGAACGCTGACCAGGAGCGGCGCGCGTGACTACGCGGACGGCTGGCCGTTGAGGCCGACGAGCTCGATGAGCGCCATCGGCGCCGCGTCGCCCTTGCGGACGCGCGTCTTGATGATGCGCGTGTAGCCGCCCTTGCCCTTGGAGTGGTTCGCCGCGAAGTGCGGGCCGATCTCCGTGAACAGGCGCTCGAGCGCGTCACGCGTCTTGACGGTGAGGCGAGCTTGGCGACGCGCATGGAGGAGCTGAGCCTTCTCCTTGGCGGTCGCGTTGTCACCCTTGGCAACGACCTCTGCGGCGTCGACGCCCCAGGTGATCGTCTGCTCGGCCCACATACGCAGGTCCTTGGCCTTCGCCTCGGTGGTCTCGATGCGGCCGTAGGTCAGCAGCGAGGTGACCATGTTGTTCCACATGGCGGTGCGGTGGGAGGACTTGCGGCCGAGTTGGCGGCCTGAAAGGCGATGGCGCATGACGATTCTCTCTGAGTGCTAGGTGGTCAAACTCGACGTGCGTCGAGAATCAGGGCTTCTTGAGCGGGTTCGGGCCGGGCCAGTTGTCGAGCTTCATGCCCAACTGGAGACCCATTTCGGCGAGGAGCTCTTTGATCTCCTTCAGCGACTTGCGGCCGAAGTTCTTGGTCTTGAGCATCTCGGACTCGGTCTTCTGAACGAGCTCGCCGATGTACTTGATGTTGGCGTTCTGGAGACAGTTCGCCGAGCGGACGGAGAGCTCCAGCTCGTCGACGGTGCGCCAGAGGTTCTCGTTGAGCTTCTCGGCGGCTTCGTCGCGCGGCGCCTCGACCGGCTCTGCCATCTCCTCGAAGTTGATGAACAGGTTCAGCTGCTCCTTGAGGATCTTGGCGGCGTAGGCGACGGCGTCATCCGGGCGGACAGAGCCGTTGGTCCAGCACTCGAGCGTGAGCTTGTCGTAGTCGGTCTGCTGACCGACGCGCGCGTTGGTGACGGTGAAGTTCACCTTGCGGATCGGCGAGAACAGCGCGTCGATCGCGATCGTGCCGACGGGCAGCTCCGAGGAGTGGCGATCGGCCGGCGCGTAGCCGCGGCCCGTTGCGATGGTGAGCTCCATCGCGACCTTGCCGTCCTTGGACAGCGTGCAGATGCGGTGCTGCGGGTTCAGGCAGGTGACGCCGTCGACGAGCTGGAGGTCACCGGCGGTGACCACGCCCTCGCCCTGCTTGTCGAGACGGATCGTGTACGTCTTGTCGTGCTCGACCTTGAACAGCGTCTCTTTGAGGTTGAGGATGATGTCCGTCACGTCCTCGACGACACCGGGGAGCGACGTGAACTCGTGCAGCGCGCCTTCGATCGCGATGTGCGTGATCGCGGCGCCCTGGAGCGACGACAGGAGGATGCGGCGCAGCGCGACGCCGAGCGTCGTGCCGAAGCCACGCTCGAGCGGCTCGCAGGAAAACTTTCCGTAGGTCTCGCTGCGCTCCTCGATCTCCAGCGTCCGGGGACGGATGAGATCGCGCCAGTTCTTGGCCATGAACGCAGTCTGCTCGGGGGTCGGTTCCATCTTCGTATCTCCTAGGTCGGGACGCTTTCATCACGCCCGATGCCCGTTGTGAGGACGACCCGAGGTTTCGAGGCTCGGGCCCTTTGGTGCCATCGACGAAGAGCTCGTCGACGGCGAGTGACTACTTCGAGTAGAGCTCGATGATGAGCTGCTCGCGGATCGGCAGCGTGACGTCTTCACGCGTCGGGAGCTGCGAGATCTGGCCGCGGAACGCTTCCTTGTCGAGAGCGATCCACTGCGGAACACCACGGCGATCGACGGCGGCGAGCGCCTCGTTGATCTTCGCGATCTTCTGCGACGACTCGCGGACCTGGATCACGTCGCCCGTGCGAACGAGGTAGCTCGGGATGTTCACCTTCTTGCCGTTCACCGTGAAGTGACCGTGGCGAACGAGCTGGCGCGCTTCGGCGTGATCGGAGGCGAAGCCCATGCGGTAGGCGACGTTGTCGAGGCGACGCTCGAGCAGCTGGATCAGCGTGTGACCCGAGACGCCCTTACCCTGGACGGCCTTGTGGTAGTAGCCGCGGAACTGCTTCTCGGCGATGCCGTAGATGCGCTTGACCTTCTGCTTCTCGCGCAGCTGCTCGCCGTAGTCCGAGCGCTTCTTGCGGCGGTTCTGTCCGTGCTGACCCGGCGGATACGCGCGGCGTTCGTAGCCGCACTTGTCCGTGTAGCAACGCTCTCCCTTGAGGAAGAGCTTCATGTCTTCACGCCGGCAGAGCCGACAAACTGCACCAGTGTAGCGAGCCATTTGCTTACCTAGTTCTCTCTGCTTCGACGGAGGTGATCAGACGCGACGGCGCTTGCGCGGCCGGCATCCATTGTGAGGAACGGGCGTGACGTCGCGGATCAAGTTGATCTTGAAGCCAGCGGCGTTGAGCGCGCGGAGCGCGGACTCGCGACCCGAGCCCGGACCATTGACGTAGACGGTGACGTTGCGAACGCCGTGCTCCATCGCCTTCTTCGCGGCGTCCTCGGCAGCGAGCTGCGCGGCGAACGGCGTCGACTTGCGCGAGCCCTTGAAGCCGCACGTGCCAGACGACGACCAGGCAACGACGTTGCCCGAGACATCGGTGATCGAAACGATCGTGTTGTTGAACGTCGCGTTGATGTGCGCGACGCCGGTCTGGATGTTCTTCCGGACCTTCTTCTTCTGCTTGCCCTTGACGCTCGACATGATGGCTCCGGCTTACTTCTTCGTGACCGCGCCCATCTTCTTCACCGCCATGCGGCGAGGTCCCTTGCGGGTACGGGCGTTCGTGTGGGTGCGCTGACCGCGAGCCGGGAGATTCCGACGATGACGGCTGCCGCGATACGAGTTGAGATCGATCAGTCGCTTGATCGCGAGCTGCGTGTCACGACGAAGATCGCCTTCGACGCGATACTTCGCTTCGATCGCATCACGGATCTTGCGAACGTCCGCTTCGTCGAGGTCATCGCTCTTCTTGTCGGGCGAGATGCCGGCATCCGAGAGGATGACGTTCGCCGCGTAGCGACCGATGCCATAAATGTACGTGAGTGCGATCTCGATGCGCTTGTTGCGCGGGAGGTCGACGCCTGCAATGCGAGCCATGGTGTTCCTCTAAACCTTTCAGCCCTGACGCTGCTTGTGCTTGGCGTTGGTGCAGATGATGCGCACGACGCCCTTACGCTTGATCGTCTTGCACTTCGAACAGATGGGTTTGACTGACGCTCGGACCTTCATGGCTCTTTACTCGGTGAGAGAGGTGATCAGGGTCGGCTCGATGCCGGATCGGTGAGTACCCAAGGACCTGCGTCCGTCACTGCGATCGTGTGTTCGAAGTGCGCGGACATCGTTCGATCTTTGGTTACAGCAGTCCAACCGTCGTCGAGAACCTCTAGTTCAGGGGCCCCGGCGTTTACCATGGGCTCGACGGCAATGACAAGGCCGGTTTTGATGCGTTTCTCGGTACCTGGCTTGCCATAGTTCGGGACCTGCGGGTCCTCGTGCATCTGCCGGCCCGTACCGTGGCCTACGAACTGGCGAACCACCGAGTAGCCCTGTGATTCCGCATGGCTCTGGATCGCGTGGCCGACATCGCCCAACCGGTTGCCGACCTTGATCTGTGCGATCCCGCGGTCGAGCGCGTCCTTGGCGGCAGCCACGAGCTTGCGGTTTTCCGCCGAAACGTTGCCGACCAGGATGGTCCGCGCGGTGTCGGCGCAGAAGCCGTGCTTGTAGATCCCGAAGTCGATCCCGATGACGTCGCCATCCTGGAGGACGTGAGCTTTGTTCGGGATGCCGTGGACGATCACCTCGTTGATCGAGGTGCACACCACGGCGGGATATGGCGGCTGCGCGTATCCGAGGAACGCCGAGGTCACGCGGTGGTAGCGTGCGGTCTCTTCGATCACGCGCTCGATCTCGTGGCCACTCATGGTCGGCTTCACGAGCGCCTTGAGCTGGGAGTACGTGCGCACGAGCCGCTCGACCTCGGCCTTCACGTCGGCGCCGGTCTTCCCGCTCTCGACGATCTTGCGAAGCTCGCGCGCGGTCTCGGACACCTCGACGTCGACCGCCTTCGCGGCGCGTGCGATGCCCTGCCGCGCGATCTGATCGAGCTCCCACGTCGACGTGCCGACCTTTGCGGCCTGACACATCGCTTCGAGAATCTCGGCAGCGCACAGACCTGCTGCGCGCTGCTGCTCGATCTCGAGATCCGTTTTGTACTGGATCCGCACGAGACTCAGCTGGTGCGCTGAGCGACGCGGCCTCGCACGCGAGGACCCTTGGGTCCGGCGAAGCCTTCGTAGTTGCGCGTGATGAGGTGCGACTCGATCTGCTGGACGGTATCGAGCGCGACACCAACGACGATGAGGAGGCCGGTGCCACCGAACTGGAACGGCACGTTCAAGAACTTGTTGAGCAGCGCGGGGATCATGCAGACCACCGAGAGATACAGCGCGCCCGCAAACGTGATGCGAGAGAGCACGCGCTCGATGTACTGCGCCGTGTTCTTGCCCGGACGGATGCCCGGGATGAAGCCGCCCGACTTCTTCAGGTTGTCCGCGACGTCGACGGGGTTGAACACCACCGACGTGTAGAAGAACGCGAAGAAGACGTTCAGCAGCGTGAAGACGAGGTTGTAGCGCCAGTCCGCCTGGTGGAACACCGAGGCAAACTCCTGCAGCCACGCCGAGCCCGACATGTTGGCGATCTGGCCGGGGAACATGAGGATCGACGACGCGAAGATCGGCGGGATGACGCCGGCGACGTTGACCTTGAGCGGCAGGAAGCTCTGCGCGCCCGAGTACATCTTTCTCCCGACTTGCCGCTTCGTGTACTGCACCGGTATGCGCCGCTGAGCACGTTCGAAGAAGCAGATGCCCGCGATCGTCACGACGACGAGGAGCACCATGAACACGACGGTGAGACCACCGACGTTGCCGCTCGAGCCACCCGCGAGGAACTGCGTGATGGCGTCGGGCATCGCGGCGACGATGCCGGCGAAGATGATCATCGACGAGCCGTTGCCGATGCCCTTGTCGGTGATGAGCTCGCCCATCCACATGATGACCGCGGTGCCCGTGGTCATCGTGATCACGGTCATCAGGTGGAACGTGAGTCCCGGATCCGCGACGACCTCCGCGCCACCGCGCGAGAGGCTCTCGACGTACGACGCGGCGAACCACGCTTGCACCGCAGCGATGAGGATCGTGCCGTAGCGAGTGTACTGGTTGATCTTCTTGCGGCCCTGCTCGCCTTCTTTGTTGAGCTGGTCGAGCTTGGGCACCACGACCGTGAGCAGCTGCATCACGATCGACGACGTCACGTACGGCATGATGCCGAGCGTGAAGATCGAGAACTGCTGGAGCGCGCCGCCCGAGAACATGTCGAACATGCCGAGGAACGAGCCGCTGCCGCCCTTGGTGACGACGTGCTGCATCTCGACGCGGTTCACGCCCGGGATCGTGATGAACACTCCGACGCGGTAGATCGCCAGCATCGCGAGCGTGAACATGATCCGGCGCCGGAGCTCCGGCACCTTGAAGATATTGCGAATCGAACCGGCCACTCGGGTGGTTCCTTAGGCAGCAGCCGCTGCGTCGGCGACGATCGTGATCGAGCCGCCGGCCTTCTCGACCTTTTCCTTCGCCGTCGCCGAAGCGCGGTGAGCGGTGATGGTGAGCTTCTTGGTCAGCTCGCCCTCGCCGAGGATCTTGATCGTGTCGGCGTGCTTCGGGAGGATGCCCTTCGTGCGGAGCACGTCGATGTCCACCGTGGCGCCGCTGTCAAACAGCGTCTCGAGGAGAGACACGTTGATCGGGAACGCCTCCACGCGGTTCATGTTCTTGAAGCCGCGCTTCGGGATGCGGCGAGGCATCGGCATCTGACCACCCTCGAACGCGAAGCGCGCGCCGTGGTGACCGGCGCGGGCCTTCTGTCCCTTGACGCCCTTACCGGAGGTCTTGCCCTTGCCCGAGCCGCGACCGCGGCCGAGCCGCTTCTTGTCGCGCGTGGCGCCGGGGTTCGGGTGGAGGTTGTGAAGCGAAAGCTTGTCGTCGTGAGCCATGGGAGTTTCCCGGAGCGCCGTGCAATCTGGCGCGGAATCTAGTGAGAATCAACTGAGTAAATCGCTACCTGGCTTTGCAGGTAGCAAGCGAGATCAGTCCGCAGCCTCGACGGTGACGAGGTGGCTGACCTTGCGGATCATTCCGCGGATCGACGGCGTGTCTTGCAGCACGACCGACTTGCGCGGACCACGAAGGCCGAGGCCCTCGAGGGTCTTGTTCTGCGTCGCCGACTTGCCGACGCCACTGCGAACCTGGGTGACTTTGAGCTTGAGCGCCATGACCGTTACTCCGGGCGCGCCGACTTCGTCGACGGGCGAATCTCCGAGACCGTCTTGCCACGCGTCTTGGCGATCTGCTCGATCGAGCGGAGCGCCTTGAGCGCGACGATGGTCGCGTGGATGACGTTGTGCTTGTTCGACGTGCCGATCGACTTCGTGAGGATGTCGGTCACGCCCGCGACTTCGAGCACCGGGCGAACGCCGCCGCCGGCGATGACACCGGTACCGGGCGAGGCCGGCTTGAGCAGCACCTGCGCGGCGCCGAAGAAGCCTTCGATCTCGTGCGGGATCGTGCCCTTCACGAGCGGGATCTTGAACAGGTTCCGCTTCGCGCGGTCGGTGCCCTTGCGGATCGCTTCGGGAACTTCGTTGGCCTTGCCGAGACCAGCGCCGACAAAGCCGTGCTGGTCACCGACGACGACGAGCGCCGAGAACGAGAAGCGACGACCGCCTTTGACGACCTTCGCGACGCGGTTGATGTGAACGACGCGGTCGACGAGCTCGCCGACTTCTTCTGGATTGATCAGCATGGGTACCTACTAGAACGCGAGTCCCGCATCACGAGCGCCATCGGCGATCTCCTTGACGCGACCGTGGAAGATGAAACCGTTGCGATCGAACACCACGGACTCGACGCCCGCGGCCTTCAGCTTGTCGCCGATCGCCTTGCCGACAGCGCGAGCGCGCTCCTTCTTCGGCTTGCCCGAGAGCTGAGCCTTGAGGCCCTCCTCGAGCTCGCTCGACGCGGCGATCACACGCCCCGTCGTATCGTCGATCGCTTGCGCGTAGACGTAACGCGCCGAGCGGAACACGCTCAGACGCGGACGCTCCGCGGTACCGGTGACGCGAAGGCGAATGTGAACCTTGCGGCGAAGCCGCTTGCGGGTCTTCTCGTTTGCAACTTTGACGTGGCCAGCCATGACGCTTCTTCCTTAGTTCACTTGCCCGCGGTCTTGCCGGCTTTACGAGTGATGTGCTCCTCGATGTACTTCACGCCCTTGCCCTTGTACGGCTCCGGCGGACGGAAGCTACGGATCTTCGACGCAGCGGCGCCGAGCGCCTGCTTGTCGATCCCCGAGAGGATCAGCTGGTTCTTGTCGACCTTGGCCGAGATCCCTTCCGGCAACTTGTAGTTGATCGGATGGGAGTAGCCGAGCGACAGCACGAGGTCCGAGCCCTTGAGCTCGGCCTTGTAGCCGACGCCGTTGATCTCGAGCGTGCGGGTGAAGCCGTTCGTCACACCCGTGAGGATGTTGTTGACGAGCGCGCGCATGAGGCCGTGGGCCGCACGAGACGGACCATCGTTGCTCTTGCGCTCGAAGACGATGACATCTTTGCCCTCGTCCTTGTCCTGCTTGATCTCGACGGCCGCGTGACGCTTGAGCGAGAGGGTGCCCTTCGGGCCCTTCGCCGACAGCGAATCATTGGTGATCGAAACCGTGACCCCCTTCGGGATCTCGACTGGTTTACGTCCGATACGCGACATGACTCACCAGACCTCGCAGAGGACTTCGCCGCCAACGCCCTTGGTACGGGCTTCTTTGTCGGTCATCACGCCCTGCGACGTGGAAAGGATGGCGATGCCGAGGCCGTTACGGACCCGAGGCACCTGCTTGGCGGGAACGTACGTGCGCTGGCCGGGACGCGAGACGCGGCGCATGCCGGTGATCGCGTTGCCCGACGGCGTTGCACGTCCGTCGTAACGAAGGCCGAGCTTGAGGAGACCCTGCTTGTTGTCCTCTTGCGAGGACACGCTCTGCACGAAGCCCTCATCACGGAGGATCTCCGCGATGCGCAGCTTGAGGTTCGAGCGCGGGCACTCGACGACGGTCTTACGAGCGCGGATACCGTTTCGGATACGCGCGAGGAAATCAGCGATTGGATCGGTCATCGACATGGTTCACCAGCTCGACTTGATGACGCCGGGGATATCGCCGCGCAGTGCAAGCTCACGGAAGCAGCAGCGGCACATCTCGAACTTGCGGAGGTAGGCACGGGGACGGCCGCAGCGCTTGCAGCGGCTCTTCACACGCACCTTGAACTTTTGCTTCTTGGGAAGCGTATCGATCAGCTTAGCCATGACTCAGGCGGCTCCCGTGACGCCGGCCATGACTGGGGCGCCCGTTGGAGAGGTGGAACGGAACGGCATTCCGAAGTGGGACAGCAATGCGCGACCTTCGGCGTCCGTGGTCGCCGTGGTCACGATCGAGATGTTCATGCCCTTGATCGAATCTATATTGTCGTACTCGATCTCGGGGAAGATGATCTGCTCCTTCACGCCCATCGTGAAGTTGCCGCGACCATCGAAGCCACGCGGCGACACGCCGCGGAAGTCGCGGACGCGCGGCAGCGCGATGTTGATGAGGCGATCGAGGAACTCCCACATGCGCTCGCGGCGCAGGGTGACCATGACGCCGATCTTCTGGCCCTTACGAACCTTGAAGACCGCGATGTCCTTCTTGGCGCGCGAGACGACCGGGGCCTGGCCCGTGATCGCCTTGAGCTCCTCGACACCGAAGTCGATCATCTTGGGCTCGTCCTTGGCTTTGCCGAGGCCCATGTTGACCGTGACCTTCAGGATGCGCGGGACCTGCATGACGGTGGAGTAACCAAACTCCTTCATCATGGCGGCCTTGATCTGCTCGTCGTAGCGGCGCTTCAGCGTCGGCGCCTTCTCGCGCTTGTACTTCGGCGCAGGACCGGTCTCGACCGGGCCCTTCTTCTTCGAGCCTTCGCCCTTGGCCTTGGCCTTCTCCGCGCGCTCTTTCTTCTTCGCGTCGGCTGCGGCTTTGTCTTCTTCGTTCGCCATTGTCTTGCTCTTCCTCTATTGGCGACTACGCCATGCCGGCCGTCGGGAACTTCGTTCCAGACTTGGAGCCGACGCGGACCTTGGTGTCGCCGTCCTGGGAGATCTTGGTGCGCGTGCCCTTGTTCGTCGTCTCGTCGAACAACTGCACGTTGGAGATGTGAATCGTGCCTTCCTTGTCGACGATTCCGCCTTGCGGGTTCTTCTGCGTCGCCTTGGTGTGGCGCTTGATCATCGCGACCTTCTCGACCACCACGCGGTCGCCCACGACGCGAAGGATCTTGCCCTTCTTGCCCTTGTGCGAACCGGCGATGACGATAACGAGGTCGCCCTTACGGACATGTGCTGGCTGCGCCATGACTACAGGACCTCAGGAGCGAGCGAGATGATCTTCATGAACCGCTTCGCGCGCAGCTCGCGAGCGACCGGTCCAAAGATGCGAGTCCCGATCGGCTCGTTCTCTTTGTTGATGAGGACGGCCGAGTTGCCGTCGAACTTGATGGACGAGCCGTCGTTGCGCGCGAGCTCTTTGCGGGTGCGAACGATGACCGCGCGAGCGACCTCGCCCTTCTTCACCTTGGCGCCGGGAATCGCTTCGCGGATCGACACGATGATCACGTCACCGATGCCGGCGTAGCGACGGCGAGAGCCGCCGAGCACCTTGATGCAGTACACCTTCTTCGCGCCGCTGTTGTCGGCAACGTCGAGGACAGAAGTCATCTGGATCACGACGCACCCTCCACGGCCTTGGTCACGATCTTCAGAAGACGCCAACGCTTGGTGCGCGACATCGGACGCGACTCGATGATCTCGACGCCGTCGCCGACCTTGGCGGAGTTGCTCTCGTCGTGCACGTGGTACTTCACGCGACGGGTCAGGAACTTGTGGAAGCGGCGATCGCGAACACGGCGGATGACCGTGACGACGACCGTCTTCTGCATGTTCGCGGAAGTGACGGTGCCGACGATGACGCGGCGGCTGCCGCGCGCGTCCGTAGTGGTTGTGGTTTCTTCGCTCATGTTACTTGCTCTCTGCCGCGGACTTCTGGGCCTGCTTCTCGATGCCCGCCTTGCGACCGTTGAGCACCGTGAGGATCTGCGCGATCTCGCGGCGCTTGGTCTTCAGCAGCGCCGAGGACGTGACTTGATTCGTGTGCTGTCCGAGGTGGAGGCGGAACAGCTCGTCGCGCTTGGAGGCGAGCGCTTGCGCGAGCTCGTCATCCGGTTGGTCGCGGAGGGCCTCGAGGTTCTTGGACATCTTGCTCACAGCACGGCCTCCCGAGAGATGAGCTGCGTGTTGACGGTCAGCTTGTGGTGCGCGCGCTCGAACGCGGTCTTCGCGACCTCGCGCGAGACACCTTCGACCTCGAAGATCACGCGGCCCGGCTTCACGACGGCAACCCAGCCTTCGACGCCGCCCTTACCGGTACCCATGCGAGTCTCGGCGGGCTTCTTCGTGAACGGGTGGTCCGGGAAGACGCGGACGTACAGCTTGCCTTCCTTCTTCACGTGGCGAGAGATCGCCACGCGAGCCGCTTCGATCTGACGAGCGGTGAGCCAACCGGGCGAGGTGACCTGCATTCCGAAGTCACCGAACGAGACCTCGTTGCCACCCTTGGCCATGCCGGCCGTGTGGCCCTTGTGGCTCTTGCGGAACTTGGTGCGCTTTGGAGAAAGCATCGACATAAAGAAACTCCAGTACCTCGATTACGGGGTCGAACGCGGGGGCGCCGCAGTGCGCGGTGCGTTCGGGTCCTTGCGCGGAGCAGGAAGCACCTCGCCGTGGAAGACCCACGCCTTGACGCCGATGCTGCCGTAGGTGGTGTGCGCCTCCGTGAAGCCGTACTCGATGTCGGCGCGGAGCGTGTGAAGCGGAACGCGACCTTCCTTGTACCACTCGCGGCGGCACATCTCGGCGCCACCGAGGCGCCCCGAGGACGCGACCTTGATGCCCTTGGCACCGAACTTCATCGCGGTCTGCGTCGCCTTCTTCATGGCGCGGCGGAACGCGATGCGGCGCTCGAGCTGCGTCGCGATGTTCTCGGCGACGAGCTGCGCGTTGGTCTCGGCCTTGCGGACCTCGATGATGTTGAGGAAGACCTCGTTCTCCGTGAGCGCCTGGACTTCCTTCTTCAGGGTCTCGACGCCCGCGCCGCGCTTACCGATGACGATGCCCGGGCGCGCGGTGTGGATGTTGATCTTCGCCTTGTTCGCCGCGCGCTCGATCTCGATGAACGAGACGCCCGCGTGGTGCAGCTTCTTCTTGATGAAGCCCTTGAGCTTCAGATCCTCGTGAAGCCACTTGGCGTAGTTCTTCTCCTCGTACCAACGAGACGACCAAGTCTTGATGATGCCGAGGCGGAAACCAATTGGATGTGTCTTTTGACCCATGGAAACGTCTCCCTACTCGGCCTTGTCGTCGGTGACGACCACCGTGAGGTGGCTGGACTTGTGATTGATGCGGTTCGCGCGTCCCATCGAGCGAGGCATCCAACGCTTCGCGATGGTGCCGCCGTCGACGGCGATGGTGTGGATGCGCAGGTCCTCGACCGACGCCTCGCCACCGCTCTTGTCCTCGGCGTTCGCCGCTGCGGACTTGATCGCCTTGGAGATGATGCCCGCAGCCTTCTTCGGCATCAGGTCGAGGAGGCCCACGGCCTGCTCCACCGTCTTGCCGCGGACGAGGTTCGCGACGACGCGCATCTTGCGCGGCGACATCGAAATTCCACGAACGAGTGCACGTGCTTGCATGACGCTTACTTCTTCCGTTCGCCGGTGTGGCCGTGGAACGTGCGGGTGAGCGAGAACTCGCCGAGCTTGTGACCGACCATCTGCTCGGTGACGAACACGGGGATGAACTTGCGACCGTTGTGGACGGCCATCGTGAGGCCGACCATGTCCGGGATGACCATCGAGCGACGCGAGTAGGTCGTGATGACGCGCTTGTTCGGATTGGTTTCCTTCTGCGCGGCCGCGATCTTCTTCGCGAGATACTTCTCGACGAACGGACCTTTCTTGAGTGAACGAGGCATCGTGGTTTCCTTCGGTCCTTACTTGCTCGGGCGGCGGCGGATGATGAACTGCTCGGTCCGCTTGTTGTGACGGGTCTTGAGGCCCTTGGTCTTCTGGCCCCACGGAGTGCACGGGTGGCGACCACCGGAGCTGCGGCCTTCGCCGCCGCCCATCGGGTGATCGACCGGGTTCATCGACACGCCGCGGTTGTGTGGGCGGATGCCCTTCCAACGCATGCGGCCGGCCTTGCCCCACTGGATGTTCGCGTGCTCGCTGTTGCCGATCGTGCCGACGGTGGCGCGGCAATCGATGTGCACGCGGCGCATCTCGCCGGACGGCATACGCAGGGTGGCCCACAGGCCTTCCTTGGCCATCAGCGTCACCTTGGTGCCCGCCGAGCGACCGATCTGCGCGCCGCGGCCCTGCTTGAGCTCGACGGCATGGATCTCGGTACCGACCGGGATGTACTTGAGCGGCAGCGAGTTGCCCGGCTTGATATCGGCCGAGTTCGCGCTGATCACTTCGTCGCCGATCGCGAGCTTCGACGGCGCCAGGATGTACGCCTTCTCGCCGTCCTTGTACTGGAGGAGCGCGATGCGCGCCGAGCGGTTCGGATCGTACTCGATCGCGACGACGACGGCGGGGACGCCAGTCTTCGTGCGCTTGAAGTCGATGACGCGATAGCGCTGCTTGTGGCCACCACCGCGGAAGCGCGACGTGACGCGACCGTGGTTGTTACGACCGGCAGTCGCCGTCTTGTGCGCGAGGAGGCTCTTCTCCGGCTCACTCTTGGTGATCTCGCCGAAGTCCTGCGAGGACATTCCGCGCCGACCGGGAGAGGTCGGCTTGTACTTCTTCATCGCCATCTCAGACTCCCTCGAAGAACTCGATGTTGTCGCCGGCCTTGAGCGTCACGAACGCTTTCTTCCAGCTCGGACGACGACCCGAGAAGCGACCCACGCGCTTCTCCTTGCCGCGCACGACGAGCGTGCGGACACCGGTCACCGTGACGTTGAACAGCTTCTGGACTGCACCCTTGATCTCGATCTTGTTCGCGTCGCGAGCGACCTCGAACACGACCTGCTGCGCGTAGGCGTCGCCCTCGGCGGGCGCCGACGCACCGCCGCCGGTCTCGCGGAGGCGAGCCGACTTCTCCGTGAGGAGCGGGCGCTTGATGATGGATTGAGCGTCGCGCATTACTCTGCGTCCTTCTCGTTCGGCTTGAGCGCGGTGGTGATCGCGTCGACCGCCGCCTTCGTGAGTACCAGCGTCTCGTGGCGGAGCACGTCGTAGACGTTCACGCCCTCGGGCGCGAGCCACTGCGAGGTCGCGAGGTTCTTCGCGCCGCGGACGAGGTTGATGTTGTCCTTCGCGTCGACGACGAGCGCCTTCTTGCCGGCCTCGAGCGCTGCGAGCGCTGCCGCCACCGACTTGGTCTTGCCATCGGTCGAGAAGTCCTCGACGACAACGAGCTTGTTCTCTTTCGCGCGGAGCGAGAGCACCGAGCGGAGCGCGAGCTTCTTCGCCTTGCGCGGCATGTTGTACTCGTAGCTGCGCGGCTTGGGACCGAACACGCTCGAGCCACCGACCCAGTGCGGAGCCTGACGGCTGCCCTGGCGCGCTTGGCCAGTGCCCTTCTGCTTCCACACCTTCTTCGACGAGCCCCGCACTTCGCCGAGGCGCTTCGTCGAAGCGGTACCCGCGCGGCGCTTCGCGCGCTGCCACTTCACGACCTCCCACAGGAGGTGCTCGTGAATCTCCGCGCCGAACACGGTGTCGTCGAGATCGATCGACCCGACGCTCTTGCCGGAGAGATTTTTGACGTCTGCTTTAGCCATGACTGTTCTCGTTGTCTTCGGGGTTCCCGGGGTGGCCCCAGGTATCAGGTCTTGATCTCGACGTCGACGCCCGCCGAGAGGTCGAGCTTCATCAGGGCGTCGAGGGTCTGCTGCGTCGGCTCGAGGATGTCGAGGAGACGCTTGTGCGTGCGGATCTCGAACTGCTCGCGCGACTTCTTGTCCGTGTGCGGCGAACGCAGCACGCAGTACTTGTTGATCTTCGTCGGCAGCGGGATCGGACCCGCGATCTTGGCGCCCGTGCGCTTGGCCGTCTCGACGATCTCACCAGCGGATTGATCGAGGAGCTTGTGATCGTACGCCTTGAGGCGAATGCGAATGCGTGGAGTCGTCATGACTACTTCTTCTTCTCTTCCTTGACCTCTTCGAGGATCTTCGTGACGACGCCGGCGCCGACCGTCTTGCCGCCCTCGCGAATCGCGAAGCGCAGACCTTCTTCGATGGCGATCGGCGACACGAGCGTCACTTCGAACTTCGTGTTGTCGCCCGGCATCACCATCTCCACGCCCTGCTGCAGCGTCACCGTGCCCGTCACGTCCGTCGTGCGGAAGTAGAACTGCGGGCGGTAGTTGTTGAAGAACGGCGTGTGGCGGCCGCCCTCTTCCTTCTTCAGGACGTACACCTCGCACGTGAAGTGGTTGTGCGGAGAGACCGTGCCCTTCTTCGTGAGCACCATGCCGCGCTCCACTTCCTCGCGCTTCGTGCCGCGAAGAAGGACGCCCACGTTGTCGCCCGCCTGGCCCTGATCCAGAAGCTTGCGGAACATCTCGACGCCCGTGCACACCGTGCTCTGCGTCGGCCCGAGGCCCACGATCTCGAGCTCGTCACCCACCTTCACGATGCCGCGCTCCACGCGACCCGTGATCACCGTTCCGCGGCCCGTGATCGTGAACACGTCCTCGACCGGCATCAGGAACGGCTTGTCCAGCTCGCGGACCGGCTCCGGGATGTACGAGTCGCACGCGTCCATCAGCTTCTGGATCGACTGCACGCCGTACTCGCTCGCCTCACCCTCGAGCGCCTTGAGCGCCGAGCCGCGGATGATCGGTGTGTCGTCGCCCGCGTAGCCGTTCTTCGACAGAAGCTCGCGCAGCTCCATCTCGACCAGGTCGAGAAGCTCTTCGTCGCCCTTGCCGATCATGTCGCACTTGTTCAGGTACACGACCATCGCCGGGATGTTCACCTGACGACCGAGAAGCACGTGCTCGCGCGTCTGCGGCATCGGGCCGTCCGGCGCTGACACCACGAGGATCGCGCCGTCCATCTGCGCCGCACCCGTGATCATGTTCTTGATGTAGTCCGCGTGGCCCGGGCAATCGACGTGCGCGTAGTGGCGCTTGTCGCTCTCGTACTCCACGTGCGCCGTCGAGATCGTGATGCCGCGTGCCTTCTCTTCCGGCGCCTTGTCGATCTGATCGAATGCCGTGAACTTCGCGTAGCCCTTCGTCGACTGCACCTTCGTGATCGCAGCGGTCAACGTGGTCTTGCCGTGGTCGACGTGACCGATCGTTCCGATGTTGACGTGCGGCTTGTTGCGGACGAATTTTTCCTTCGACAT
>JAEYYV010000271.1 GCA_023428295.1 Pseudomonadota bacterium | reverse complement strand
CCGTTCATCTACCTCGTCGGCGGCTCCACGCAGACCGACGCAGTCGCGAGCGTGATCGCGTACAACTTCTCCAACGACGTCTGGACGCGGCTGCCGGATCTCCCCGCGAAGCGCTCGCATCCCGCCGCCATGCGCACGCCGGATGGAACGCTGATCGTCGCGGGAGGACTCGAGAGCATCTACTCCGACAGCGCGCGCGACGACGTGTGGGCATTGCCGCTCGGTGCGAGCCAATGGCAGACGCGCTCGTCGATGCGGCAAGCGCGCGGCGGATGCGCGTACGGCGTCGTGCTCGGGCAGCTGGTCTGTGCAGGCGGTGAAGCCGGGACGATCGCGCTCAGCTCCGTCGAGTATTACGACCCGTTCGCCGATGTCTGGGCCACGCTCGACGACATGCCGGACGCGCGCGCGGGCACCCAGGGCGCCGTGGTCGGGGGGCGCTTGTTCGTCCCGGGTGGGGCTCGCACGCTGACCTTTTCGCCAACCAACACCTTGTTCGCATTCTCGTTTCTGGAATCTCTCGATCGATAGTTAACGGTTTGCCCGCCTGGTCCGTCTATGTTGTCGCGATGCAGAACCCCTGGAAGCTGACGACCTTTCTGTTGGGCGGAGCGCTGCTGATCTCGAGCGCACACGCCGAGTCGGACTGGAAAGCGGGCGCGATCACGCACCTCGAGAAAGCGTCGGCGATCCTCGCGGAGCACGGCGGGAGCAAGACCGGCAAGACCGTTCCCGGCGAGGGCTCGAAGTCGCGGGCCGAGACGAGCCCGGTGTCCAAGGCGCTACAGCTCACGCGCGCTGCGATCGTCCAGCTCCGACGCGAGGAGTAGTCGCGCTCGAGATCATGCACAATCGCGACATGGCCGAGCATGTCGTCACGATCGATCGGTTGATCAACGCGTCCGCGAACGAGCTCTACGCGGCGTGGACGGAGAAGCCGATCCTGTCGCGCTGGCTCGCTCCGTCGCTCGAGGCGGATATTCGCGTGGGCGGTACGTTCAAGCTCGATCTGTTCGCGAGCGATGGTGGCGCGAAGGTGATCACCGGCAGGTACGATCTGCTGCAGCAGGGACACCTGATCGACATGACGTTTGCCTCGGACGCGCCCGGCGAGCGCACCGACGAGCGGCTCGTGGTGCAGTTCCATCCGCAGGGCTCGCTGACTCGGCTTGCCATTCGCCTCTCGTGGGATGGATCACCGCAGGACGAGCGTGCGCTGCAGCTCGCGTGGAGAGCGCGCCTGGATCGCTTGTGCGCCGGCGTGGAGCTCGCCACGACCGCGGACCTCGATCGCTGATCTTCGCTGCGCTCGCTCCCTTCAGGTACCATCGCGGCATGTGGGTACGCGGGGCGCTCTTCGCGCTCGTCCTCGGTGGTTGTTATTCGCCTTCGTTCGAGACGTGCTCGCTCGCATGCGCCGCGAACGAGGCGTGCCCCGACGGGTACCGATGCTCCAGCGGACGCTGTGCACTCGCGGGCTCGACCTGCTCGCCGACCATCGACGGTGGTGACGACGCGATGATGGATGCGAGGGTGTTTCGCTGTGGCGACGACATGCCGCAGACCGGCGATGTCTGCTTCGACACGCCGATCGTCATCAACACCGGAATCAACACCATCTTCGACGCACAACTCGTCGACGCAAATGGCGATGGAACACTCGATCTGGGCTTCTTGGCGACGACGGGCTACACGTTCCGTCTTCGCGACAACGCGACATTCGAGGACGAGAACACTCCCGGACCGACGTTCACGAATACCAGGGTGTTCGCGGTGGGTATGCTCGACGGTGGCAACAGTCCCGAGCTGATTCACGACGACAGCTCGAACGTAAAAGTCCTGAGCTATTCCAGTTCATGGAACGTCATTGCGAGCTCCGAGTCGGAGACAGCGAACGCACAGGGCATCGCCGTCGGGCCGACGAAGCAAGGGGGACCGGATTCGATCGCGGCCGTGTATCCGAACCGGCTGCGGGTGTACTCGTTTACAACGAACAACCTGACTTCGATCGTGCAAGCGTCGAATTCAATCTCGTTCTCGGGGGGGCGCGACGTCGCGATCGCGAATACGCAGGGCCGGGGGTTCGGGGAGATCGGCGTAGCGCAGACCATCGGCGTCCGGATCTACAAGATGTCTGGCAACACGATCTTGCTCGACTCGATGCCGTCCACCGGATCGGCCGACGCGATCGTGGGTTGCAACGTCGACGGTGATACCGACGAGGACTTCGTCTACCTCGCTCGCGCAGAAGTCGGGGGCGTGCCGGGGCGCGTCGGCGCTGTGCGATGGACGAGCTCGACCTACGAGGTGCCGGCACCGCAGAGCATTCCGAACCTGCTCGGTGCTCTCGCGTGCGGCGATCTCGATGGTGATGGACGTGCGGACGCGGTGGTGGCCACAGGTGGCGGCGGTGCTGGAGCGTTCGGGATCCTCGTCCTGCGCGGTCGCGACGACGGCACCTTCGAGCCCCCGATCCAGTTCCCGGTCGACAACGCCGTCACGCATCTCCACCTCGGAGACATCAACGGCGACTCCATTCCAGACATCATCGCCACGTCGCAACTCGCCGGCGTCATCACCATTCTCCTCTCGAATCCGTGAGCTAGTCTTCGCGCTATGGCATGCGCTCGCTGCAAGCAGGACGCCGCGCTCGACAAGCACGAGCTCTGTCCCGATTGCGCGCGCGAGTACGACGGCTGGATCCGGCAATACGCGAGCGACATCGTTCCCCCCGCGATCATCGCGATGGTAGTCGTGCTCGGCGTCGGCATGGTCGTGCCGTTCCTCGGCGTGAGCTCGCTGGTCGCGCTCGCGGGCGTGTTCGCGGGGTTCGGCTCGATGGTCGGTTTGTTCCAGCTCAACCGTCGTCGCAGACGCCGGCAATTTCTGAGCACGTCCGCACTTCCCCGTGCGTACCTTCCGACAAAGACCTAACATCCTCGCATGCTCGGGATTCCCGTCGCGCTCGCAGTGTTCGGCGCAGGTGAGTGGGCCATTCACAAGTATCTCTTGCATGGCCTCGGCCGCGATCGCGCGTCGCGCTTCTCGTTCCACTATCACGACCATCATCAAGCGGTGCGTCGCAACGGCGGCTACGACCCGGCGTACGAAGGACCACCGTGGGCATCACCGACGCAATCACGCGAAGCCATCGGCCTCGCGGTGATCGGTGCGCTTCATGCTCCGCTGTTTCCGATCGCGCCGTTCTATACGAGCACGGTCTGGTACTGCCTCTATCGCTATCGCCACGATCATCGCAAGGCGCATCTCGAACCTGCGTGGGCGCGCGATCACCTCTCGCATCACTACGATCACCACATGGGTGATCAGGACATGAACTTCAGCATCGTGTGGCCGTGGGTCGACGTGCTGATGAAGACGCGCGAGATCTTCGTCGGTACTCCCAAGGAGCGCGCGATCGCGCCGAAGCATGCGGAGCGCGCATCGACGGCGGCGGCAGGTGCTGCGCTGCGTGCACAGCGTCGCAACGCGCTGCGCAAGCTCCTCGCAGCGGCAACGAGGCGCGTCGTCGATCTGCGATCGGGCGAGCGAGCGTCGCGCGAAGCAGCGACAGCCTCGCGCGCGTAGTTAGCCGCGCGACTCGTAGACGGCGCGCGACGGCAGCTCGAACGCGGTCAAGAAGCCGCCCTTGCCACACGCGGTGTCGAGCCCGATGCACGCGGGGCCGGCCCACATGTCCGTCGGATCTTCAGGCGTGTGTGTCGAGAGCTCGTTCGGCAACGTACGCGTGGTCGTGTGCCCGAACACGACGAGCTTGCCGCGGTAGTTCTCGAAGAAGTCGCGATCGCGGATCCACAAGAGCGCGCGTTGCGGCTCGACCTTGGACGGATGCGGGAACTCGCCATCCTTCGTTCGCTTGATGCCGGCATGCACGTAGATGGCGTGCTCGTCCTCGTAGAAGTGCGGCAGGGTGCGAAACCACTCGACGACATCGGCCGGAAGAAACGAGCCCTCGATCATCTCGATCAGCTCTTCGTTGGTCGGTGTCTCGTCCTCGTCGGGAACCGGCAGTCCCTTGAACGAGCGGTAGCACTCGAGGCATCCGTTGCCGCGCGGGAGGATGAACTCGGGCCAGCCCTTGTCGATCACCTGGATCCACGCATCTTCGTGATTGCCACGTAGCGCGATCACCCGTGCGGGGCTGGTCTTCGTGATCTCGCGCACGCGCGCGACGACACCCGCCGAGTTGGGACCGCGGTCCACGAAGTCCCCGAGGAACACCAGCGTGTCGTCGGAGGTGAGCGCCGGGAGCCGCGCGAGCAGGATCTCCAAGCTCGCGAGATCGCCATGGATGTCACCGATAGCGAAGGTCCGGCCTGGCACGTCGTCGATGGTACAGAACGCGGGGATTCGGGGGGAACCCCCGGAGGTGTAGGAATCACGCGCGAGCCGTGGAATCATCGCCGCATGTCGCGCCGGTATTTGCTCGCTGCACTCGTCACCGCTTCCGCTGGGACTGCATATGCACAAGCGCCGGGACAGGTGTACGACGCCCCGTACGAAAGCCCGCCCACGTACGCTCCGTACTACGCGCAGCCGCCGGTCGTTCGAGCAGAGCCGCCGCTGCCGGGGCGTCTGTCGATCGGCGTCGCGATGATGGGCTCGACGTTTCAAGCGAACAACATCCCGAGTGCAACAGCGGACTTCGAGGGGGCGTCGTTCGCGATCAGCTACCGGCCGTGGCGCAAGGTAAGCCTCGAGCTCTCGCTCGGTGGTGGACGCGAAACGCTCGCGGGTGGCATGGACGGCGAGCTCGCGATGGGCGCCGGAACGCTCGCCGCGCGCTACCACTTCAACCAACAGGACCACTGGAACTTCTGGCTGCTGTTCGGCGTGGGGGCCACGACGATCGAGCGGCACGATGCAACGGAGTCCGAGATCGATCGAGCGCAGCGCCCGCACGTCGCGTTCGGTGCAGGACTCGAGTATCGGTTCACGAGCTTCGCGTTGCAGCTCGAGGTTCGCGCGCTCGGACTCGGTCAGACCGAGGAAGAGAAGATGCTGCAGGACCAGGGCGTGTACACGAGCGAAGGACTCTCCGGAGGCGTCGTCACGCTCGGCGCAGCGTACTACTTCGGTACTGGCAACTAAGATTCGTACTCCTCCACAGAGGTTTTGATCGGAGGCTCGATCGATCGAGTTACTCGACCCCGAAGCCCGAAGACGAGCTACCCAGTCAGTTCCACGAGCTGGCGAACACTCGGACGGACTGACGGGTCTCAAGCCGCGGACGCAGAACGATTGCGGTTAGCGAGCTCGAGCTCGCCTGAGCGCCAGCAACAGCCACCGCGCACGCGCACGCGCACTACGATCCGCCGCCTTGACCGAAGCTGATCACGTGGTCGGGCTCGCAGCGCGTGACGAAGTCGCTGACCAGCGCCGCGGCGCGGTCGTACCCGACGGGCAACACGACGCGCATCACCTGTGCGTCGCGAAGCTGCTACAGCGCGATCAGCTGCGGGCTCGCGGCACAGTTGCCCGCGCCACACGTCGCATCACCGGCAGAGCCCGGTGCGTGGGCGAGCTCGCCGAACCCATTCGCGCCCCACCCGCTCAGGGCACCGCTCGCGTCGAGCGAGAAGCTCGTCGAGCCGATGGCGTGCTGCACCGAACCTGTGGGCAGTGTGACCTGCGCGGGCGTCGCACGGCACGCACCCTGCGAGCACGCAGCGCCCGTGATGCTCCCATCACCAACGCCGCCGCTCTCCGCCAGGCCCCAGCACCACAGCGTGCCGGTCTGCGTGCGCGCGCACAGGGTCGCCATCGAGCCCGAGAGCGCGACGACCTGACTGACGCCGGACACCGCGCGCACCGTGTAGCCGCTCGGCTCCGCCGCCCCCACGCCGAGCTGACCAAACAGGTTCGAGCCCCAGCACTTCACCGCGCCGCCCTGCACGACGACGCACGATGCGCGTTCTCCGACCGCGAGATCGAACACGCCGGTCAACCCGGAGATTTTGACGGGCGACGGTGCGCACGTGCTCGACGTGCACGCGGCATCGGCAGCCGGATCATGGCCGAGGTTGCCCTCGCCGAACGTCCTCCCCCAGCAGTAGACCTCGCCCGCCTTCACCGCGCACGTCGTGTGGCTATATCCGGCGGTCGCGAGCTTGGTGACGCCACTCGAGAGGCCGCTCACGGCGGCAGGCGTGTACACGGCGGCGCCGAATCCCCCATTGCCGAGCGTGCCGTTCGCGTTGACGCCCCAGCACGAGACAGCACCGCCCGTCGTACGCAGGCACGTATGCGAGGTCGAGACGACGACCTCCGCCGCGTCCTGCACCCCGATGATCGCCGACGGCGTCGCCTTGCAACGCTGCGTCCCACACATATCGTCCGTCTCGGGATCGTGGCCGAGCTGTCCGTCGGTGTTGAGCCCCCCAGCACCACACCGTGCCGTCGGTCTTCACCGCGCACGCGTGATAGAAGCCGACCGCGACCGACTTCACGCCGGACAACCCCGCGATCGCGATGGGGGTCGCGCGACATGGCGCCGTGCGGCCGAAGGCCGAGCACGTGGTTGTCGTCGCGGACGGAGCGACTCCGAGTTGCCCGAACTCATTCGCGCCCCAGCATGCGACCTGCCCGGCCGTGGTCACGTCGCACGCGACCCCATGGCCTGCCGCGATCACCGCGACGCCAACCGGTGGCGCGTCCATCGGTACGTCGATCCCGGCATCGATCGGTCCGTCGCCCGGCGCGTCGGGATGGACGGGGCTGTCCGAAACCTCACCGCACGCAGCCAACCACAGCGTGACCATCAAATATCGCATCCACTGTCGAGTACCAGGCGCTCACGTCCATAGGCATTAATTAATGGTGCCGATAGGAAGCGACGCAACCTGCGAGCGTCGCATGCAGCGATAGACGATGGATGCAGCCTTGAACGAGCCGGTGCGTTCGGCGGCAACATCGCCCGTGGCAGTCGCGACGTGGGTCGTGTCGAGGCCCGAACGAGTATTTCCTCGTGCCGTAAAGCTCAAGATGAGCAACTACGACGGCAAACGGCCGAAGGCTCAATTCTCGTCGAGGAGCCGCCTAAAGTGAGCGGCATTGGTCCTAGTTCGCGTCGACGGTGGCTTGCACCGCAGCGAGCACCACGTTGCCCCACCGCGTGCGGATGCCGTCGTCGAACCACGTCGTGTACGGCAGATGGATGAAGCCCGCGCGACCGCGCAGCGCCATCTTCTCGATGTTGTTGTACATGACGTTGTTGCAGATGTAGCGGCCCGGATCGATCGAGCGCCGCGGCGATTCACCGATGGCGATCATCGCGTCCTCGATGTCGTCGAGCGGGAGCAGCGTCTCGCGCTCCTGCGGACCATCGACGACGATCGGATTGGCCGCGCGAATGATGCCGCGATTGTCGGGCGCACCACCCGCGAGCTCGCCGGTGTCTTGCAGGTTGTACGACATCTCCTCGAGCGCGATCGATCCGCCGCCTTGACCGAAGCTGATCACGTGGTCGGGCTCGCAGCGCGTGATGATGTCACTGACGAGCGCCGCGGCCCGGTCGTACTCGACGGGCAACACGACGCGCATCACCTGTGCGCCGCGAAGCTGCGACGGATCCAACCCCGAGATCGCGACCGCCGAGATGTTCTCGTGCCATCCGTCGGCAGGGAACGGTTGGAACCCCGTGACGAGCACCTTCTCGCCGCTCGGGTCTCCCTCGAAGTTGCACGCCGCGGGCGTCTTGCGGATCTGCGTGCGCGACGTGTCGCCGCTCGAGTGAACGCGCAGGTCCACCACGTCGGCGCGCGTGGGAAGCAGGTCGCCGACCGAGACCTCGATCAGCGTGCGGAACTCGGTGACGGTCTTCGTGGCCTTGCGCTCGTCGAGCAGGCGCTCGAGGACGGGACGCATGTCCGTGCCGTTCGCTTCGAGCCGCTCGATCTTCTTGCCCTTCGGCAGCTCGAACGTGATCTTCGCGTCGTCGCCGTAGACGCCGGCGCCGGGCGAGACGATCACGCCGAGCTCTTTGGGGAACACCTCGACGTACTGGAGATCGACGGTCGCGCCGCTCGCGACCTCGAGCTTCAGGTGAGCCCGTCCGGCCGACGCTCGCAGCGCGATCGGCAGGTCGATCCAGCGATCGCGTCCACGCAGGCGCGACACGGTCAGCGTCTGCGAGCCGAGCTCGTTGCCGCTCGCATCGAACGCGGTGAGCTTGACGATCGGTCCCCACGTGGGCGCGCGCCGCACGCGAAGCCGCGCGTTGACGAGCAGGCCGCCTTGATCGGCGCCCATCGGCAGCGCGATCTCGCAGGCACGCTGGAGCTCGATCGCGCTGTCGCGACGCGTCCCGCAGTTGGCGTCCTCGCGAAGCACGCGATCGACCTCGACCACCTTCGCGTTGAGCGGATGCCCGGCGGCGTCGAACTTGCCATCGATGAAGTCACGGAGCAGGCCGTCGTTCGGATCCTCGACGGGATCGACGGCGTCCGGCGTGTCGGTACACGCGGCGACCGCTGTGACGAGAAGGACCGAAGCCAGGACAGAACGCACCACCTCGATCTCGAGTGCAGCGATCAGGCCAGTGTGCGGCTCCCGATCATCGATAGTTTAGGACTGACCACTCGAGTAGCCGGCCACCGAGCCATCGGGTCTCGCGTTCCTCAGACGTCGACCGTGCCGCGTCCGAGCTCCATCACGGAGCCCGTCACGTAGATCTGATCGTGCTCGTCGATGCGCAATTCGAGCCGGGACGGACGCGCGATCGCGGCGCCTTGCCACAGCGTCGCTGCCATCGGACGCGGCCTGTCGCGCGCGATCATCCAGCCGCCTAGGTTCGCGCATGCGCTGCCGGTCGCCGGATCCTCGAGCAGCGCGCCGTTCGAGGTGAAGAAGAACCGAACGTCGATGTCCTCGCGATCGCGCGCCCACACGTAGGCCATCGCTTCGTCGCGCGACTCGCTGAAGCCATGCTTCTCGACGAGCGCCATGACGGGCGTTGCCGCGCGCACGAGCTCTGTACTCACGAGCGGGATCACGAGCTGCTCGACGCCGGTGTTGACCCACAGCGGCTCGTCGCTGACCGCTCCTGCGGGAAGGCCCAGCATCGCCGCGAGCTCGTCGCGCGACGCATCCACCGCTCGCGTCGCGGGAGCCTTGGCCGCGCGCAGCGTCCACGCGCTCCGCGAGGCGCGCGCATCCTGCGATGCCTCGCGGGCATCGCGTTGCACCGCGACGACGCCGGCGATCATCTCGAGCGCGACACGGGTCTTCGCGAGCGTGGCGGCGACCACGTTCGCGGTGCCGAGCGTTGGATGACCGGCGAACGGCATCTCGAAGCCCGGCGTGAAGATCCGCACGCGCGCGTCCGCATCGCCGGTCGCGGGGAGCACGAAGGTTGTCTCGCTGAGGTTCATCTGCCTCGCGAGCGCTTGCATCTGCGCGTCGGTCAGCCCGCGCGCGTCCTCGAACACGCACAGCGGATTCCCGGAGAACGGATCGCCATCGATCGTGAACACGTTGAGGATGCGAAACGCGTACGAGGCCATGCCTCGATCAACGCAGCTTCATCGCCGCGGCACAAGGCACACAGGGCAGCGCTCGCAGGCGGCACACCCGTGCTCACTTCGTCTTCGTTGCCTTCTTCTCGTCGTTCTTCTTGTCGTTCTTCTGGCCGTTGTTCTTGTCGTTCTTCTGGCCGGGCTTCTTCTTGTTCTTCTGGCCGTTGTTCTTGTCGTTCTTCTGGCCGGGCTTCTTCTTGT
>JAEYYV010000237.1 GCA_023428295.1 Pseudomonadota bacterium | reverse complement strand
GAGCGTGGAAACGAGGTCCGCCGCTTCGAGCGCGGCCGCCAGCGTCTTGAACTGGCCGGCCTCTACGGCGGTATCGACGATGTCCTTGTCGGCGGCGTGCACGCCAATAGTGGTGGCCAGGGCAATTGTGGCCGCAAGCAGCGTGGTCTTGAGCTTCATCGCATTTCTCCTCTCGGGACGGTGCCGGGAGTGGCACACACCTTGTCATCTGGAGCAAACGGATTTTCTTACCAATAAAATTCTCGTGATAGTATCCGTCATTCTCTTTTCAGGAAAATGATGCTAGGAATGTTTCACGGGACGAAAGGGAGTTTGCGACGTGCTCTCCGATACGCTGACCAATGAGCTCCAGCGCTACGCCATCGGCCCTCGCGTCAAGGCCCTGCGTCTGAAGAAAAAACTCGGGCTCGTGCAACTTGCCGGCCACACGGGCCTCTCCCCGGCGATGCTGTCCAAGATCGAGCGGGGGCAGATGTTTCCGACGCTGCCGACGCTGCTCAGGATCGCGATGGTGTTCGGCGTCGGGCTCGACCACTTCTTCGCCACCGACAAGGAGAAGCCGCTGGTTGCCGTGGTGCGCAAGGACCAGCGCCTCAGGCTCCCCGATCGGGCGGGCGAGGAGCGGCCGGCCTATCTGTTCGAAAGCCTGGACTATCCGGTTCCGGACCGCCGGATGGAATCCTTCTATGCCGAGTTCCCGGCCAACGCGCCGGCATCCGAGCCGCACCGTCATGGGAGCGCGGAGTTCATCTATGTGTTGAGCGGTGCGCTGGCCGTCTTGCTGGACGGCGAGGAGACCGTCCTCGACGCCGGTGACGCGATGTACTTCGATTCCCGCGTGCCGCACAGCTACCGCAGCGAGGGCGCGGATGCCTGCACGGCCCTTGTCGTGGCAGCGCCGTAGGCGGCCTCGCCGGCCGCGGCGTCAGGCGTTCTCGATTTCCGCCGCCACGCCGGCGACCCAGCTCATGCTCTGGGCGATCGCGGCGAGATCGGCCGGGTGGAGCGCGTCGGCCGGCAGCGCCGACCAGGCGTCGATCAGCTCCGCCACATAGCCACGCAAGGCTGCGCGGACCGCCTGGCGGGCCTGCTCGCCCGACGTGGCTTCACGCAACGCCTGCTGATAGGCGGCGAACGCCTCCGCAATCCGCTCGGCCGTCTCCGGCTCCTGCAGCGGTTCCTGCGCCGTCGCCATCCAGCGTGTGAAGGCCTCGGCGACGGCCGCCCCGCTATCAGGAGAGGTCCAGGCCTTTTCGAGGGCGGCGCGAAAATGCGAGAAGGCGCGGGCGAAGCCGCTTTGCGGACCTTCGTTCGTCCACTGCCAGTCCGGTTGCTGTTCGGTATTCATGGGGATGATCCAGGGTCTGGTGGGTTGCGGACCTCGTCCAGCAGCGGGCCGAAGCCATGGCGCCGCGCGGCACTCTCAAGCATGGTGGCTATGCCGCTGGCGTCCCGCCAGGCGCGGCCATGCAACTCGACGACATCGTCCTTCACCCGGAACCAGACGGGCTCCATTCCGGGAGGCCCGTCGCCCAGGACCAGGAAGCCGCGCCAGCCGGCCCGTGGCGGGCCGAGGGGAGCGGCGGGGACCGACAACGCCGCCACGTGGGCGGCGAGCTCGGCGGCTTCGCCTTGCGTGAGCCGCCAGCCGGGATTGGGCCGACCGGAGAAGACATCGAGCACGACGCGCACTCCTAAAGGACCTCTACTCCGGGCGGAACGAACATGTAGCGGCAGAACTGGATGTAGGGGCCGCGATCGCAGGTCGCCGGCGTCAGCGGCCCGGTGATGACACGCCCGAGATTGTCGACGTTGCGAGCGCTGTAGATGCCGAGCTTGTGGGCCCAGAAATCGCCGTGAGAGCGGTACCAGTGAAAGTCGTAGCCGGGCCATACGGCAAGCGCCACGACGCGCGCCGGGCCATCGCATTCCTCGCGGTAGCCGTCGGCGATCGCCGCCTTGGCGATGCCCTCGCAAGTGAACGCGTCGTAGAAATGGCCGGTGCGGCGTCCGGGCTGGGCGACGAAATTGGAAACGTAGTTGCTGGCGTAGTTGTAGCAGTTGTTGCGCAGGCGGATCGGGTCCGCATTCCAGAACCACGGGCGGTATGGCGCGAGGATCGGCTCGCACGGCGCGTCGACGCTCACGGGCGCGATCTCCGCCGCCTCGGCTGCGGTGGCGCGGGCCGCGTGCAAAACCGCTTCGGGGCGCGCCTCGACGGCTTGCGCTGCCGCATCGATCACCTTCCGCTCGATGACGGGTCGGGCGCTCTCCAGCAAGGTCAGAGCGGCCTCGCGTTCGTCGTGGGGAACAACGTGCGGCGGCGTGACAGTCTCGATCGCTGCTTTGGTCACCGGGGGTGGTCCGCCGATATGGAAGGCCATGGGCACCTCGGCGTCTTCCGGCCCGGTGGCGACGAGCAGCCCGCGATAGCCGAGTGCCGGCCTCGGACCCGCGGAGGCCGGGCCGCCCTGTCGCGCGCTCAGCGACCTGACGTGCCGGGCGACGGTCGGCGGCACCTCCCATGTCGGGTTCGGGCGACCGGAAAAGATGTCGAGCATTACATGCATGCCCTCTCTCCCTCTTCGTGCAGGTGCTGCCGCACTTCGGCGTCGCTCATCTCCAGGACCTGCAGGACGATCGCTGCGGTCGCGTCGAGACGCTGTCGATCGGGGCCGTCATCCGGGGCGAGTGCGCGCGCCAGCGCGCGTGCGGAGCGGGCTTCGAAGACGAGGCGCAACGGGATCTCGATCTGCAGCAACTCGCGCAACTGCGAGACGAGGCGCGTGGCCAGCAGCGAATGGCCGCCGAGATCGGCGAAGAAGTCGTCCGTTACGCCGACCTCGGGGACTTTCAGGACGTCGCCGAAGCATCTGACGAGCAGGGCCTCGAG
>JAEYYV010000122.1 GCA_023428295.1 Pseudomonadota bacterium | reverse complement strand
TGCCAGGTGGATCGGCGATGTCCGCGCACGTCGCAACGAGGTGCTCGCAGCCCGAGAGCGCGGCGCCCATCCGTGCGAAGTCGATCGCGCGCGGGTTGAGATCGATGCCCACGATCTGCGAGGCGAGGGCGGGGCGCGCGAGGGGCGCGAACGCAGAGCCCGTCGCGAGATCGATCCATCGCTCGCGACGGCCCGAGGGAATCGCAGTCGCGAGGTGGTAGCTCGAGTCGTCGGGACACAACACCACCCTCTGCGACGGCGGCGCATCGAAGCGATCGCACACGACGAGCGTTTGCTCGAGCGGCAGGATCGCGACGCGCGCGGTGGCGTGAGATACGCCGATCTCGACGAGCCCGTGCGCGGCGAGCGCGTCGATCGGAAGTCCACGCAGACGCTCGAGCGGTACGTCGACGCCCGCTACGAAGAGAGCGAGCGCGGCGGATGCGGGCGTGAGCGGTCGCTCGGCGAGCGCGGGGAGGATGCGCGCGAGCGCGGAGAGCCGGTGCGTTCCGGCCCACGCGAGGAGCGCGTTCTGCGTGAGGCCCGCGCGCCGGAGCGCATCGCCGATCGAGCGAGGCGTCACTTGTCGCCAACGAGCAGGTACATGCGCGCGAGGTCGTACTCCTCGTCGAACACGATGCGCGCGTCGATCACGGTGGTCAGGAGCTGACGCTTGCCCTCGGGCGTCGAGGCGTTCGGGTGAAAGCCGAGGGTCGCGCCGTAGAACGCGAGCTCGGCCTTGCGCCGCGTGGTGGTAGCGGCGCCGCGAAGTACATCGAACGCGACGCGGTTCGTTGCCGCGCGCGCGAGGAGCTCGGGCCACGTCTCGCCCTGTCGCGAGGCGAGGTACTCGGCGGCGAGACGGTCGGGCTCCTCGCTGCGGCGCTTGGCTTCGCCGACGATCCATAGCGCGAGCGTGATCTTGTCGGCATCGGGCAAGTCGCCGACGAGCGCCTCGTGGAACGCGTCGACGGCCTCGCGATAGCGATCGGCCTCGACGAGGAGCGCGGTGGCCGACAGGATGCGCTTGGACGACGGGACGAGATCGATCGCGCGAGTGACGAGGCGCGTAGCGGCGGGCGCATCGCCGAGGCGGAGCATCGCGCGGCCCATCTCCAGCTTGCGCTCGGCGGCGATGGAGACCGGCAGATCCTTGTCATCGCCGAGCGAGGCCCACGCGCGAAGCCCCTCGAGGTAGTGCCCGGCGGCTTCCTTGTGGCGACCCGCGCCGAGGAGCGCATCGCCGGCGAGGCGCTCGAGGCGTGCGCGACGATAGCGGTCGCCCATGGTGTCGCCGAGCATGCCGAGGCCTGACTCGGCCCAGCGGTTGGCCGAGGCGAAGCGATCGGTTTGCACTTCGATCTCGGTCAACGTCTCGTAGGCGTCGATCGACGGCGCGCGCTCGAGCGAGCCCGTGAGCGCACGCCGCGCGTCGCTGACGAGCCCCTCACCGGCGAGGCCGCGACCGAGCGACGACTCGGCGATCGCGGCGGCTTGTTGCCACACGGTGTGCGGGCGGCTGCGCGAGACTTGGCTCGTGAACGCGAGGACGCCGCGCCACGCATCGTGCGCCGCGGTGGGGCGGCCGGCTCCGGCGAGACGCTCGATGCGCTCTCCGTACCACTTGCCGAGGCGCAGCGCGGCGGTGGCATCCACCTCGGGGTGGTTCTTCAGCGCAGCCTCGGCGAGCGCGATGGCTTGATCGAGGCGGCCGAGTGCATGCGCGTCGTTGGCTGCGTCGCCGAGGAGCTGCGTGTCGTCGGGGAACTTCGCGAGGCCCGCGAGGCAGACGGCGAGGGCGGCAGCGGGGTCGGCTTCGGAGCGGCGATCGTTGCGATCTCCGTCGGGGGCGCGCTCGTCTTGCCGCAGCACCGCGGCGAGCTCCGCGTACGACTCGGCCATGCCTTGCACCGCCACCATCTCCGCGCGCATCACGAGCTCGCGCTGATCGGCGCCGATTCCTTTCAGCTTGGAGATGACTCGGTGGATCTCCGTGACGCGACCCGCGCGAGCGAGCGCGATCGCGATGCGACGTTGCGTCGAGAGAATGTCGTAGTGCGCGCGCACGAGCTGCATCGACGCGCCGCCCTGCGCGAGGAGCGCGGCGACCGCCACCTGCCGCTCGACGAGCAAGCCGACGTAGCGATCGACGATCCATGGCACGGGCAACGCGAGCGCCGTGGGCGCGAGCAGCGCGATCTGCTGACTGCGCCGCGCGTTGGGACCGTTGTCCGCGATCGCGAGCTCGTCGGCGAACGTCAGGATCTCGTCGATCTCGGCGAGTCGCTCGGCGCGTTGCGCGGGCTGCACCTCGGCGAGCAGCACGAGCGTTTGCAGCGCGGGCTGTAGCGCGCCGGCCTTGGCGAACATCGCGCGCAGCTGCTCGAGCAGCGCGACATGCGGTGCGAGCCCTGGGCCCACACGCTGCGGATCCGCCGACCACATCGAGGCAAGCTCGCGCAAGAGCGTGGTCGCGACGTGCGGCCGCTCCTCCTCGATCGCGTCGCCGATCCGGCGTGCGGTAGCGCTCGCGATGGCCGCGCGTCGCTGATCGCGCTCGGCGCCCGGTGGGAGGACCCAGAATGCGTCGATCGCTTGGTCGCGGTCGGCATCGTGACGGAGCTCGACAGCGGCGTCCGGCCAGGTCGGGCGCTTCGGCACGCTGGGACCACACGCACCGACGGCAAACAGGAGCGCGACCACGCTGTGGCGAAACCGTGACACACCGTAACGCTAGCACCTACGGAGCGTGGATGAGCGGGGCCCGTCGACGCGTTGATCGTGTATGGTGCTCGACGTGACTCCGACCGGAATCGTTGTTCAGAAGTACGGTGGTTCGTCGGTTGCCGACGCCGAGAAGATCAAGCTCGTCGCCAAGCGCATCGCGCGCACCAAAGCGGCCGGCAAGAAGGTCGTCGTCGTCGTGTCCGCGATGGGCAAGACAACGAACTCGCTGATCGAGAAGGCCAAGAGCGTCAGCCCGTCGCCGTCGCGTCGAGAGCTCGACATGCTGCTCACCTGCGGCGAGCGCGAGTCCATGGCGCTGCTCTCGATGGCGTGCACCGAGGAGGGCCTCGAGGCCATCAGCTTCACGGGCTCGCAAGCGGGCATCCTGACCAACGACCGCCACTCCGGCGCGCGCATCGTCGAGGTGCGCCCGTTCCGCGTCGAGGACGAGCTCGATCGCGGCAAGGTCGTCATCGTCGCCGGTTTTCAAGGCGTCTCGTACAAGCGCGAGATCACCACGCTCGGTCGCGGCGGGTCCGACACTACCGCAGTGGCGCTCGCCGGCGCGCTGCGCGCGGACTACTGCGAGATTTGCTCCGACGTCGACGGCGTGTACACCGCCGATCCACGCGTCGTGGATGCCGCCACGCTGCTTCACTCCATCTCGCACGACGAGATGCTCGAGCTCGCCGCGCAAGGTGCCAAGGTTCTGCACGACGCGTCCGTCGAGTTCGCGCGTCGCTCCGGGATCGCGCTGTACGCACGAGCGACCAACAAGGACGGCGGCGGCACGCGTATCGATTTCACGCCGGAGCGCGAGCGTCAGGTCGCTGCGGTCACCGGACAGTCGTCGCTGATCCGCCTGCGTGTGAACGGCGGCGCTGCCGTCGAGCACTGCTTGCAGATCCTCGAAGCCGCCTCCATTCCGCTCACCCACCTCGATCTCGAGGGCAAGGATCTCCGCACGTGGTTCACGATCGCGGACGTGCCCGATTGGTCCGAGGTCCGCAAGCGCCTCGACAACGTGCTCGCCGGCCAAGTCGAGTTCGGCGAGGAAGGTGCAGTGACCATCGTCGGGCACGGCATCGGCTCCAACCCGGGCGTCATCAACAAGGCGCGCGCATCGGCCGTCGGTGCCGGTGTGCCGCTCAACGCCGTCAGCGTGTCGCCGCTGCGCGTGACGCTGTGGTGCGATCGTCAACACGTCGACGCGCTGACCCGCGCGCTCCACAAGACCTTCGTCGAGTAGCGTGCCGAAGTCACGACTCGCGCGGCTGTTGCCGCATCTCGGTCGTCATGGCCGCGCCTCGCGGTGGAAGCGAACGCGCACGCGTCCTCGCGTGTGGGCGCATCGCGGCGACTCGGCGCACGCGCCCGAGAACACGATGCTCGCGTTCACGAAGGCCAAAGAGGCTGGCGCGGATGGCATCGAGCTCGACGTGCGCTTCGATGGCGACAACACCGTCGTCGTGTTTCACGACAAGACACTCGATCGACTGACCGGCACGCAGGGCCGCATCGAGTTGCTCGGCCGCACCGCGCGAGAAGCGCTACGCGTCGGCGGCGAGCCCGTCCCCACGCTCGCGGAAGTGCTGCACGAGATCGATCTCGAAGTGAACGTCGAGCTCAAGATCAACGACACCGGTCGCGGTGGGGACCTGGTCGCTGCGACGGCCAAGGTCATCAAGGACGCCGGCGCGAGCGATCGCATCTGCGTGTCGTCGTTCGATCCGATCGCGCTCGTGCAGTTCCATCGCCATGTTCCGGAGGTCGCGCTCGGCTATCTGTTCGGCGACGAGCAGCCGCTGCCCGTTCGCAAGGGTTGGGTGGGCACGTGGATCGGCGCCACGCTCGTGCACCCGCAGCACACGCTCGTGACCGAGGACACCGTCGCCAAGTGGCATCGCATGGGCATGCCGATCAACACGTGGACCGTCGACGATCCGGCGGAGCTTCGACGCCTCGCCGACCTGGGCGTCGACGGAGTCTTCACGAACGATCCTGCCGCGGCACTCGCGGTGCTCCGGTAGCATGAAGCTCCTCGCGGTCACGGGCGTGCTCGTCGCGCTGACGGAGGTCGCGCAGGCAGGCTCGTGGACCTTCAGCTGGACCTGCTCGGGTGCATGCGCGCCCGAGCAGCTCGACGTGCGCGGCACCGAGGTCGGCTTCCCCGACAAGGGCAGCTGCGTCCGCGCACGCAACGAGAAGCTCCTCGAGATCAACGCCACGGGCAGCGCGGGCTCCACCACGGAGTGCGTCGATAGCGAGCCTGGCCAGCCCGGATCGCGCGGAGCGATCGGCAGGGCTGCGCGCGCGGCTCGGTTCTCTCGGATGTACGTCGCGCTCGACGGTGGCCGCGGCTACAAGGCCAGCTACGACGACGATCGCGTCGAGCGCGGCGCCTCGCAGCTCGGCGTGCAGGTCGAAGCGATCTTCGGCCGCGACGAGCTCGGCGTCGGCGTGGAGGTCGGACTTCGCCGCGATGCCGGCACGTCACCCATGGCAGGGCTCCCCGTCGATCCGATGTTCCTCCTCGATATCGGCGTCGGCCTCGCGAGCTCGCCGTTCGCGATCCTTCGCGGCCCGATCGAGCTGCGCCCCGACATCGGTGCGTACTATGTCTCGGCCAACCGACTCGGTTGCGATCGCTGTAGCGTGAACGTCACGACTCCGATCGCCGTCGAGCCGAGGTCGGGACACACGTTCCGGCTGCGCGCCGGCATCGACGCGTACTGGGGCGCGACCAAGAGCAATGGCATCGCGCTCGATGTCCTCTACCAGCTCGGAACGCTGGGCGACATCGCGACGAGCGCAGACGAGCCGACGTCGGTAGAGCTCTCGCCACCGCGTTGGCTCTTGCGCCTGTCGTACGTGCGTCGGCCGCTCAGTTCTCGGTGAACACGTACTCGTGCTGGCCATCGCGCGTGGTCAGCGTCTTCTTGCCGCCTGCCTCGCCGACGACAAACTCGAGGCCGCTCATGCCCGGCACGATCGTCAAGAACGACACCGTGCCGTCCGGATTCTTCTTCGTCGCGACCTCGCTCGCATACTCGCCGAAGTCGAACGTCACGGCCTTGCCCTTCGTCGACACCACGATGTCGCCGAGCGCCGCGCTGGTGTAGCGCTTCGCGAGCTTCTGCGCTTCGGCCTCGTCGGCGGGCACCGTGATCAGTTTGCGCGCAGCGGCGATCTCGTCGAAGTACGCCTTTGCGTTGGCCGCGAGCTTTGCATCGGCCTCGGGCTTTCCGTCGAAGAGCACCTCGAGGAGCTTGCGCTGGAACTGGCTGCGGATGAGCCATCCCGGATCGCCGTTCGTGAGGATCACCGCGCCGACGTCGTGATCGGGTAGCCACAACATGTCGCTGTGGTAGCCGATCATGTCGCCGCCGTGATGCACGACGGTCACGCCCCACGTCTTGTCGACCATGAGGCCCATGCCGTACGTGGCGTCGGTTCCGACCGAGACCTGCGGAGCACGTCGCTCTAGCAGCGCGTCCTTGCCGATGTACTGCTTGCCGCCGAATCTGCCCTCGGCGAGCTCCATCTGCACGTAGTTCAGCATGTCCTTGATGTTCGACCACGCGCCACCTGCCGGCCGCACCGGGATGACGGACGTGTTCACCTTCGCGATCGCGAGCGTTTGCTTTCCGTCGACGTCGGGTGCGTGAGGCACCGTGGCGTTGCCGGCTTGGCCCTTCTTGAAGTCGAACGTGGTGTTGTTCATCTTCAGCGGGCCGAACACGAGCGACTGCATCGCCTTGTCGAACGCTGCACCGAGCTCGAGCTTGGGCTCCGCGACGTGACCGCCGATGAACCCGGCCGCCGCAGCGAGCGGGTTCGAGTACTGGAACAGCTCGCCGAACTTGCTCGTCGGCTGCATCGTACCGAGCGTCTCCATCACCTTGGCTGGCGTGACGCCCGCCCACTGGAACAGCCACTCGAAGTCCTGGCGCGGTAGGCCGGTGCACGCGCAGATCAGGTGCTTGACCTGCACCTTGCTTGTCGTGTCGGCGTCGCCGAGCTTGAACGAGGGCAACAGCTCGGTCGCCTTCTGGTCCCACGTGATCTTCTTCTGATCGACGAGCTTGGCGAGCATCAGCGTCGCGAGGCCCTTCGTGTTCGAAGCGATCATGTACTTGGTGTCGCCGTCGACCTTCGCGGTCTTCCCGATCTGGCGCACGCCGACGCCACCGGCGTACACGACCTTGCCGTTCTGCACGATGCCGAACGAGACCCCGGGCACGCCCGTCGCCTTCTCGCCGTCCTCGACGAACTTGATCAGCTGATCGATCTTCGCCTTGTCGAGCGTGGCGGCGGTCTTGCCCGCGAACGACTCGCGCGCGCCGCCTTTGGGCAACAGCTTGCCCAGCATGAGGCCGACCTGCGCGCCGCGCTTCTCCGCGACCGCTTGATCGAAGTCGAACAGGAGCACCGTCCACACACCATTCGCGAAGCGCGCATTTGCACCGATCGCACGCTTGAGGTTCGGCGGGACGTCGTAGCTGAAGCCGGTCAGCTTCGACCACCCGTCGGTGTCGGCCCCCGTGATCGTCGAGACCTGCGGGTAGGGCGTCTTGCCCTGGAACTGCTTCCACGCCTGCGTGACGGCGTCAGCCGCGTCCTTCGCATCGGGAAGATCGTAGATCGCGAACATCGATCCGCCCTCGGGCGCCTCGACGATCGTCCCCGCGCCGCGCACGCGCATCGACCACTCCGCGGCGACGATGAACGTGTTGCCAGCGACCGTGGTCTTCGGCGTGTCCACCGTCATCTTCTCGGCGGGCGTCTCCTTGGGACCCGGCGCTGGCGTGGCCGTGGGGCTCGGCTCGACAACAGGAGCGGGCTCGGTGACCGGCGGTTTGGCAGGAGACGAACAGGCAGCGAACGCGACGAGTGCGAGTGTGCGGCGGATCATGGCCGCGACCCTAGCGCGTTACTTCGGCTGAAGGGGCGTCGTGCCGGGAGCGGCGACCGCGGGCTCGACCGCGAACGAGAGGTCGAACTTTGCTTCGCCCCGCCACATCTGCGCCGTCACCGTGTTCGCCGTGCGCAGTGAATCCCAAACGCGCTGCAGTTGATCGGGACGCGAAATCGGTTGGCCATTGATCGCGAGCAGCACGTCACCGGGAACGACATCCACATCGACGAGCGGCCCCTTGCGATCGACGAGCTGCACGAGCTGCCAGCCAACGAAGCGCTCGCCGTTCATCCTCGCGGTCACCTCGACCTGACGCAGAAACATCGGCGGTCCCGCATCGAGCACGGCGACGAGCTTCGCGCGCTCGATGGTGCCCGTGCGCAGGCCCTTGCCCGGCGGCGCGACCGGACGCTCCGGCTCGCTCGCGACCTCGGTCGGCGTTGTCTCCCCGGAGTCGCGCGGCAGATCCTCGTCGAACACGGTCGTCGACGGCTGTACCTTGGGAGCACACGCGATCAACAGGACGGCGAACAGGGCGGGGCGCATCCCTCGAAGCTACTACCCGCCGGTGACCAACGCCAAAATCGCGCCGAACACGGCGTCGGGGCTCGCTTCCCCGTCGATGATCTCGATGCGCTCGCCCTGCGCGGCGAGCTCGGACAGCGTGGCCTTGTAGCCCGCCGCCACCTCTTCCTGCATCCGCATGTCCTCGAACAGCTCCTGCACGCGCCCGGCCGCCGCGCGCCGGGCCGCCGCCACCTCGGGCCGTACCTGCAAGAAGATGGTGAGGTCCGGTTTGCGCGCGCGCCCGTTGAGCAGCGTGATCCAATCGCGGTCCGCGCCCGTTCCCTGGTACGCGAGGGACGAGTGGTAGTAGCGATCGCTCACGACGATCGTTCCCTTGGCCAGCTGCGGCTCGATCTCGCGCTGCAGGTGGTCGAGACGATCCGCGGCGAACAAGAGGCCAAACGTGGACTGCGCGATCTGCTGGTCGGGAATCGCGTGATGGCCGGTGAGCATCTGCCGGATCAGCACGCCGACAGGGCCGTCACTCGGCTCGCGCGTGACGTGCGCGCTCGTGCCGTGCGCATTCAAGTGATCGACGAGGCGCTTTGCTTGCGTCGTCGTGCCGGCGCCATCGAGGCCCTCTAGAACGATCAGCCTTCCACTCACGCGCGCATCATCGCGCATCGCGGGGCAGCCGTCAGGTGCGGCGGCGCTTCATCATCGCGAGGCCGAACAACAGCGCGGCGAACGCGCCGGCGATGACCGCCGCGTACAGCATCCACACCGGCTTCTTCGTCGGAGACACGCGCTCCGCGGCGTCCTCGGCGGGCGAGTAGTCGGGCTTGAGCGCGATCGCCTTGCGGTAGTCGGCGCCGCCGTCCTTGCCCGCCGCCTCGAGCGCCTTGCCCTGCATGAAGTGCTGCGCGGCGAGCGCGTCGGTGGCGTGCGGTCCCTTCGGATCGAGGCCGTGCGCCTTGGAGTACGCGACCGCAGCGTCGGCGTACGCCTTCTGCTCCTCGAGCTGCTTCGCGCGCGCGAAGAAGATCTTGGCCATGTCGGCCGTCTCCGCGCGATCCGGGTTCTGCGCGAGCAGGCGATCGAGCATCTCCGCCGCGTTCGCGAGGTCACCAGCGGCGGCCTTCGCGCTCGCCTGCGCCCACTGCGCACCGTCGAGCTTTCGGCGCTCGCCGTCGAAGTAATCGAACAGCTCCTTGGTCACCGCGACCTGATCGATCGGCTCCACCTTCACGCTATCGCGATCGTCGAGCGACATCGGATCCTCGAGCTTGTAGTCGGTGTGCAGCAGATCGTTGGACGCCTGGCGCAGCTCGTTATCCGCGAGCTCGCGATAGTTGAGCCACAGCGGCTTCTCTTTCTTGGTCAGCTTGCCGCCAGGAAGCTGCAGCTTCTTCATCGGCGCCTTGGGCGGCGGGGGGCCCGTGATGTAGTCCATCCATGCTTCGCGCGCGGCGGCTCGCACGCGCGTGCGATCGTCGTTGACCTTGCCCCACATCGCGTGGACCGCCTCGCGGATCTTCGTCGCGCGATACACGGCGATGATCTCGAGCGTCAGCGCTTCATCGCCCGCCGCCGCCGCGAACGCCTTGTTCGGCTCCTGCCGATCGAGTCGCTCGAGCTGGTACGTCGCATACCGTTTGCGATCGCCCGCCCTCCCGCCGGACTCCTTGGTCAGCGTGGGGATGGAGTAGGGCTCGAGCTTTCGCAGATAGCGGCCACACTCGTCGCGATAGATCATCGTCTCTTCGGTGAACGCCGCGTCGAAGATCGGCTGCGTCGCGCGCGAATCCTTGGTCGCTACGAGCGCGCGAATGGCAGCGACATCCGCGATCACCTCACCGATACCCGCCTGCGCGGGATCCTGCTCGAGCAGCTTCTTCAGCCAATCGAGGTCGTCGTCGGCCTTGAGCTCCTTGTTCGACTTGCGGTCGGGCGCCTTGAACCGGCCATCCTTGTCGGGCACCTGCGCCTCGATATACGCGAGCACGTCGCGCCGCTCCTGCACCGTCGAGGTGTGCGGGCGCACGAGCCACTCGCCGATGGCGTCGATCGTCGTGGGCGCCACCGCATTCAGGTCCTCGATCGCCTGCTGGCGCGTCGCCGCGTCGGGACCCTTCACGATCCGCTCGAGGATCGCCACTGCCTTCGCGTCGTCGGGGCCCGGCGTGCGCGGCGGCCTGGTCGGCGGGGCCGGCTTCTCCGCAGCCTTGTCGACAGTGTCGGTCTTCTTGTCGGGCTTCTTCTCGGCCGCTTTGTCGGTCCGCTTCTTGTTGCGAGACTCCGCTTTGGCCCCGACGACCGAGGTCGAGAGGACGAGTAACAACAGTGCGCGGAGCATGACTCCCTGGGTAGCGAATCGACAATGCCGTGGCAAGTAACGGGACCAACGTCGGAACGTGGCCTGCGATTCCGTCGATCTCCTGTCGTGTCCCGGCCTTCAACCTCAGGACCGCGCAATACTCGTGCTCATGCGACGGTTGGCGCAATGGCTCGGGACTCTCACGCTTCTCGTCACCTGTGCGGTCGCGTGCAAGAGCGACCGCACCGCTGCCGTCCCACCCGCAACAAGCGGATCGGGCAGCGCCGTCGAGCTCGCCTCGATGCGTGCCTCACTCGCTGCAAGAAGCAACGCGCGACGTGACGATTCACATCCTCGAGAACGCCGATCACGTCTTCAAACGCGAGACGAAGACGATCGACGAGCTCCGCGCGAATCTGCTGGCGGTGCAGAATGGCTACCGTCGCGCGGGCTCGATCCGCAGCTCGTCGATGTCGTCGCGAGCTGGATCGTGGCGCACGACTGATCGTGGCGCACGACTAGTGGAGTCGGTCGGCGGCGACGCGCTCGCCGGCGTCGACGAACTCGATGAAGCGAAGCCCGATCGCGCGCGTGGCCGCGGTCTCGTCGCTGGTCTTGAAGTTCAGGAAGTGGTGGTGCTTCACCTCGGCGCGCACCACGATCTCGTCCATCAGGTCGTCGCCCCGCGGGTGCTGGAAGTGCACCGTGACCACCGTGCCGAGCGGCGGCGCGTAGCTCATCTCGACGAGGATTCCGCCGGCCGACACGTTGCGAGCGATCGCCCACGTGTCGCCGTACAGCTCGCTTCCGATCACCACGAGGAACGCCTTATCGAAGCGGGTATGGATCCGCTTCTCGGTACCCGGCACGGGGGGCACGCGATCGCGCGGCATCCGATGCGGGCGAGAATCTTCGAGGACACGACCGAGGTCAGGGAGAGGCTCGCGCTGGCGCTTCACGAGAATAATGATCCGGTGCTCACGGTCATGAAGTCAAAGAACTCACCTTGTCCTACATGCGAAGAGGGCTCGATCTCCTCCTTATATAGAGGCGGGAGCCGAGTCAGGACTGGTCGAGTGGATGGGGCTTCGCTAGTGTCCAGGCGTGCGCTGGCTTCCGCTCGCATCGCTGGTCTTCGCGTTCGTCTCGTCGGCGAGCGCGTCCGATCAGCTGAGCAATCCCGCGTTCCTCGGCATCGGGATGAACGACATCCCGTCGCAGCAGCTGCCACACACCTGCCAGGTGTCCAACGTCACGCGTGGTAGCGGCGCGAAGGCGGCGGGCATGACCTCGGGCGATCTGATCAAGTCGATCGGCGGCAAGGTCGTCCCCGATTGCAACGCCGTGCTCGCCGCCGTGCAGGCACACGCGCCCGGCGATGTCGTCGAGGTCGAAGTGTTTCGCCACGGGATGGCGGTGAAGCTCAAGGCGACGCTCATGACACGCGACGAGATACTTCGTCGCCGCCTCGTCGGGGCGCCTGTTGTCACGACGGAGCTGTTCGGCGTCGACGAGGATCGCACGTTCGACCTGTCTGCGAATCGCGGCAAGACCACCATCGTCGGTTGGTTCGATCCGAAGTGCACGCGCTGCGACGGCGTGTTCGCGAAGCTGTGGGACTGGTCCAGAAAGCAAGTCGATACGCCGGGCGCGCCGCCGATGCCGCTCGCCGTCACGCGTCCCACGGATCCCAGCTCGCGCGCGAAAGACGTCGCGAGGACGAGCACGTTCCAGAGCACCGCGACCAAGCTCGACGTTCCACTCGCGCTCGCCGACGCACCGGTCTACGAGGAGTTCACGCTGCCCGATGTCGAGCGCGTGCACTTCACCGTCGTCGATTGCCGCGGCGTCGTGCAGTACGTGGCGCCCGTCGCCGCCGACGGTGCGGACACCGACGCGGCGATGGACGAGCTATTCGCAGCGGCCGAGCAAGCCTCGCGTCTCGCGATCAAGCAGCGCTAGAGTCTGCTCATGGCAGCAGTCGTTCGCGGACACGCAGGAATTCATCCGACGATCGGAACGGGCGTGTTCCTGGCGGAGACATGCGCGGTGATCGGTGATGTCGTGATCGGTGACGAATCGTCGATCTGGTACGGCACCGTGATTCGCGGCGACGTCATGCCGATCCGCATCGGTGCGCGCACGTCGATCCAAGACAACGCGGTCGTTCACGTGACGAGCGAGCGCTTCGGAACGACGATCGGTAGCGATTGTACGGTGGGACACGCGGCGATCATTCACGCGTGCACCGTCGAGGATTTCTGCCTGATCGGTATGGGCTCGATCCTCCTCGACGGCTGTCGCATCGGTCGCGGCAGCCTGATCGGTGCAGGTGCTCTCGTGACACCGGGAACGGATATCCCACCAAACAGTCTCGTCGTCGGGTCGCCGGCGAAGGTGAAGCGCGAGCTGAACGATAAAGAGCGGGAGCAGATCCGCTATGGAGCGTCTCACTACGTCGAGCTGGCTCGTCGGTACCTTGCAGAACCGAAGGGATCCTCGGTACCGTAACGGTGTCGATGAAGCGTTCCCGCGCTGGAACGTCTGAACCACGGCAACGGATGCGGATGAAGGTTCACCTCCTGGTGATCGCGATGCTGATCGGCATCGTGCTCCTCCCGCGCGACGCGTTCGCCGACAACGTCGACGTGCTGATCAAGGAGCTCGGCGCGGACTCCGAGCGCGTGCGGTTGTCGGCGGTGCTGAACCTGACGAAGCTCGGTGACGAGCGCGCGATCGAGCCGCTGATCAAAGTCATCGCGAACGACAGCGACAAGAAGGTGCGCAGCGCCGCCGCTGTCGGTCTCGGTTCGATCGGTGCGTCCGCCCCGAAGGCACTGAAGCAGAAAGCGATCGCTGCGCTGCAGAAGTCAGCGTCGTCGGATGCGAGCGAGTTCGTGAAAGCAAAGGCGGAGGACTCGCTCAAGAAGCTCGGTTCGTCGGGCAGCGGCAGTGGACCGGCGCCCACGGGTGGCAGCTCGATCTACGTGAACATCGGACCCATGTCGTCGAAGACGGGCAACGCCACGGCGGATGCGAAGTATCGCGCGCTGATCGTGAAAATCGCCGGTTCGACCCTGGCGCGGTCGGCCCCCAAGATGGAGCAGAAGTGGGCGGGAACCCTGCCGAGTACCGTCCAAGGCTTCGCGGCGAAGGGCTATTCGGCGTTTTTTGTCGACGGAACCCTGAACGAGCTCAAAGTTCAAACGTCAGGTAATACGGCGACGGTTTCCTGTAAGATCAGCATGTTGCTCGCAAGCTTCCCCGATAAGGCGATCTTTGGAATGCTCAATGGTGGCGCCAAAGT
Source organism: Pseudomonadota bacterium (assembly GCA_023428295.1). GTDB lineage: Bacteria > Myxococcota_A > Polyangia > Haliangiales > Haliangiaceae > JABFXX01. The sequence goes on along the minus strand of JAEYYV010000122.1, from coordinate 7,031 downwards.
GCAGGGGAGCGCCGTGCAGAAGGATATCGACCTCGCCGGTGAGGATTGTGTGACCGCCGTGGTCGAAGACTTGATCGCGAAGAAAATAGTTCCGACGATCAATTCCAAGGTTTCTCCGTGAGCAAGAACCAACCGCCTAAGGGCTACAAGCGGAGCTGGAAGAACCTCTTGATCAACAAGAGGTACCAGCTTCGTTTCACGCTGTTCATGGTTGGCTTGTCCACGCTGCTCATCGCCGGACTCGGCTGGTGGGTCATGCGCGTCGCCAACGAGACCACCACCGTCGCGATGGCGAGCGTGCGCGGAACGCCGTGCCCGAAGGTCCCCGCGATCACGCAGGTCGGTGAGGAAGACGAGCTACCCGTCGTTCCGATGAAGCTGCCGCCGGATCAGCCGACGCCGACGGAGCAGGCGGTGCCCGACGACAAGGCCGCAGCGGATGACGAGGCTCCCGTCGACGGAGAAGAGCCGCGCCGCAGAACGACGATCCAGATGGATGAATCGTCGATGACGATGCTCCGGCCCGAGCCGAAAGTCCCCGACGATTTCGGCGCGAAGGTCGTCGCGCACTGGACGTGCGAGATGCGCCTCGGCGGTCAGCTAAACCAGCTCGAGCGCGGGCGCATGTTGATCCTGTGGGTGCTGATCGGCACGGGCCTTCTGCTCATCGCCGGTCTCGCCGTGTATGGCATCAAGATGACGCACAAGGTGGCCGGCCCGCTGTTCAAGGTGAGCCTCTACCTGGCGAAGATGCGCGACGGTCGCTTCGACAAGGTGTGGAACCTGCGCAAGGGCGATCAGCTCGTCGACTTCTACGAGCACTTCAAGACCGCGCACGCGGGTCTCGTGCAGATGGAGAAGGACGACATCGCGAAGCTTCGCGCCGTGGTCACTGCGGCGGAAGCGGCAGGGGCGGGCGACGACGCGAAGGTCGTCGAGATGCGCGAGATCATCGCGCGCAAGGAGAAGGCCATTGAGTGAGATCGCCACCACGGCTGCGCCGGGCGGTGGCCCGCGGCCCAAGTACAAGCGCAAGCTGTCGAACTACCTGCTCGACAAGAAGCTGCAGCTTCGTTACGTCCTGCTCGTCACGATCCTCTCGGGCGTGATCGCGGGCGCGCTCGGCTATCTCATCTATCAGCAGAAGCGCGCGGCGTCCGAGTCGATCGAGAAGGACCTGCAAGCGCTCACGCACGCGGACTCGTCGCAGGAGGATTTCCAGGAGACGGTGGCGAGTGGCCTCGAGTCCGAGGACCGCGCGCTCGTCTACAAGATGGTCGGCGTGGGCGTCGGGCTCGTCGTGATCCTGTCGTTGTACTTGCTGATCATGACGCACAAGGTGGCCGGCCCCTTGTTCAAGGTGTCGATGTACTTCGATCGCATGGCGGTAGGAAGGCTCGGTGTCGTCACACCCTTACGTCATGGAGACATGCTCCAAGACTTCTACGCCAACTTCAAAGACATGCACGATGCGGTGAGAGCGCGCGCGATCGCGGATCACGAGACGCTGTCGAGCACGCTCGCGTCGCTGCGCGATGCGAAGAGCAAGGCGGACTATCGCGGTGAAGCGCAGAGCAAGCTCGACGAAGCGCTCGACGAGCTCGAGAAGCACCTCGCGGAGCGGAAGAAGAACCTCGTCGACTTCCCGCCGCGCCCCGGCACCAGCGCGTAGAGAGCGAAAGCTCGTCGTCCGCAGGGCGTGATCCACCGGGAGCTGGCCGAAGCGGCACTTCTCGACGCGCGCGCGTTTCGTCTACGATGATCGCGTGCGCTGCGCCGCGATGGTCGTGCTTCTCGTGTCGATGACGGCGCACGCGAACGTCGTCGATCCACCCGCGCCCGCCTACGGTCCGAAAGGCTTCCCGGGCGTTCTGCACGCGCAGGACACGTTCCTCTACGTCGGGTATCACCAGCTCGTCGGCGCCAATAGCCAAGGCGCGGGCGCGCGCATGCTGCACGGCGACCCCGCGCTCGCGATCGCCGACGCACACACGCTCGGGGAGATCGGGCTGTCGTCGCTCGACGGTCGACAGATCGTCGAGATCGGGTGGCACGTCGACGTGCTGGTGAACGGCGACGCGCATCCACGCCTGTTCGTGTTCCATTGGATCGACGGCGCGCCGACTTGCTACAACGCGTGCGGCTGGGTGCAAGTCTCGACGACGAATCGCCCCGGCATGCGCGTCGTGCCCGGCGAGTATGGCGACTACCGCATCCAGCGTCAGGGCGGCGACTGGTGGCTCTATTACAATGGCGACGCGCTCGGCTACTTCCCGGGAGCGCTGTGGACGCAAGCGGGCACGTCGTACACCGACGTCGGTCACGCGCAGTGGTTCGGCGAGATCGCCGCCGAGTCACCCGATTCGTGCACGGAGATGGGCAACGGCATCTTCGGCACGGAGCCAGGCGCGACGACTATGTCCGAGCTGACCGTCGTCACGCCGCAAGGCACGCACGTGCCCGCCGCCGCGGACATCGGCACCGTCACGAACAGCGCGTACTACGCGATCGGCCAGACCACGCCGACGAGCTTCGCGTACGGCGGCCCGGGCGCGCGCGTCGGTTGCTGCACGCCCGAGACCTGCCTCGATCTCGAGGCCGAGTGCGGCCAGGTCCCCGATCGTTGCGGCTCGCTCCGTCCGTGCGGCGCGTCGTGCGGCGCGGGCAATCGTTGCTCCACCACGTTCACATGCGAGCCCGCGCCGCGCGGCGATCCGGATCCCGTCGAGGAGGGCGGCTGCTGCGAGGCAGGCCGCGCGCCGTCATGGGCGCCCGCGCTGCTCGTGCTGTTCGCGCTGCGCCGTCGTCGGATCCGCTTCTGAACGTGCGGAGCTCTCCGATGGGGAGCGTCGTACACGATGCCACGAAGCGTCTCTTGTTCGAGCTCGCACGTGCCGTCGATGTGTCCGACTTCGAGCATCGCCGTCTGAGCTCCGGGCGGAAGCTCGTCGAGCGGCAGCCGCAGGCGACAACAGGCCATCACTACCGCGAGTGCCGCCCGACCTCGCTCCTGGCAGGACCGCGTGTCCACCCACGTCGTGCATCCGGCCACGAGTTTGCGCGGGGGCGATCAGGTACATTCCCGTCGTGGGTTCTGCCTCCGCGCTGATCGAGCTCGGCGATCGATATTGGGCTCTCGGACTGCCAGCCGCGGCGAGGAGTGCACTCGGGCGCGCGCTCGCGCAGTTTGACGACGCCGTCCCCGCGCTGCGATTGACGGACATCGCGCTCGCCGTCGGCGATGTCGTCGGCGCACGCGCGTATGCGGCCGAGGCTGCGAAGCGCGCGCCGGGGCCGGCGACGAAGATCCTGCTCGGCCGCGCGCAGCTCGCGGCAGGCGAGATCGCGGCGGCGCGCATGTCGCTCGCGGCGGCGCTCGATTCACCCAAGCTCGGCCCGTGGGATCGCGTGCGGGCGCACTTGGTGCTCGCGCGATGTGCGGACGCGCAGAACGATCACAGCGGTGCGGCGGCGCAGGCGGGCGCGGGCTTCGATGCAGCGCTCGCGGCGGCGACGGCGGGCGCATCGTCGGTCGAAGCGCTGGCGGTGCTCGAGGAGGTCGCGTCGGTGGCGGTCGCGCATGGACGCGGCGCGGATGCCGCGCAGGCCGTGGCGGAGGCCAAGGACGGCGAGGGGCGACGCATGTGCGCCGTCGCGCTGCTGTCCGCGCGGCACGCGGCGGGCGACAACGAGGTGACCGACGCGATGATCGATGCGGAGCTCGAGGCGCTGGAGGCGCTGCGCTCGTCGGCGGCGCTGTCGCTGCGGCGACTCGAGCGGCGCTCGCGCAAGCACTCGTCGACGGAGCGGCTCGCGCTGCTCGGCGAGCTCGATGCGCTGATCCATTCGTCGACGGGCGAGGGCCTCACGGCGCTCGAGCGCGCGCGCATGTGGTTTCTCTATGGTTCGCTGTGCGCCGATGATCTGGCGACGCGCGACAAAGCCGAGGACGCGTATCGCAAGGGCTTGGCGTTTCAGCCCGGGCACACGGCGGCCGCGTGTCAGCTCGCGCTGCTCGTGCTCGATCGCGGTGACCAAGCGGGTGCGCTCGCGGAGATCGAGCGCGCGCTGCGCATCGACTCGAGCCATGGCCTCGCGTGGCGCAACGCGGCTCGCATGCTCGATGCGCAATCGCCGAGCTTGGGCATCGTGGTGAGTCGCTTGCTCGACGCGGCGAACCCGGGCGCGGGAAGCGCGGCAGCGGCGGTGGCGCCGCGGCTCGTGACCGCGACGGCGGAGGTCGTGCGCCACGACGTGATCGCGGGCGTGTACGCACACGGGCATCGCGTGAAGAACTTGCTCGGCATCATCGGCGCGCGCACGCGCAGCGCGCGGAAGCTTGCGGCCGAGGGTGACGTACATGATCGGTTGAAGGATCTCGAGACCGACGTGACCGCGTTGTACGAGGAGTGGGCGCAGTACCTGCGCTCGATGCAAGCGCCGACACCCACGGTGGAGCTCGTCGCGCTCGCGCCACTGCTCCACGAGGTCGTGGTCGCGGCGCAGGCGCGCACGCAAGCGGTGCCGATCGCTCTCGAGACTGCGGCGGCGCTGCCGGATCTGCGCGGTGATCGCATGCTGTTGCGCGAGGCGCTCTTGAACATCGTGAGCAACGCGGCCGAGGCGTGCAGCGGAACGGGCGGGCAGGTCGTCGTGCGCGTGCGTGCGATCGTGGTGCCCGGCGGCAGCACGTCGCCGTTGCTCGAGATCATCGTCGCAGATACGGGGCCGGGTATTCCGCGCAGTCACTTGGGGCGGTTGTTCGTGCCCGGCTTCACCACCAAGGAGACGGGCTCCGGCGTCGGATTGGCGATCGCCGAGCGCGTCGTGTCCGCGCACCACGGCCGCATCACCGTCGACTCCGAGGAGGGGCGCGGCACCACCATCACGCTCACGCTGCCCACGGATCAAGCGCAGCTCGCCGCGTTGCCCGTGTGGCAAGACCGGAGCCGCGCGTGATCGGGACGATCGTTTGCGTCGACGATCAGGCAGAGGTGCGGCGCCTCTTGTCGGACTCGTTCAAGGCGAAGGGCAGCCACGTCGTCGGCTTCGACGATGGCGAGGAAGCGATCGCGTGGCTCACGAACAACGAGGCGGATCTCGCGATCCTCGATCTCGATCTCGGCGCCGGTAAGCGCACGGGCATCGAGATCTGTCGCGCGATCCGCCTGCGCTTGCCGGACCTGCCGATCATCATCCTCACCGGTCACGGCACGATCGACGACGCGATCACCGCGGTGAAGGCGGGCGCGGTCGACTTCATCACGAAGGATCCGTACCTCGAGGACAAGCTCGAGATGTCCGTCGAGAAGGTCGAGCGCATCCTGCGGCACGCGCTCGATCGCAAGCGCCTCGAGGAGGAGAACCGCGAGCTGCGCGCCACCAACGAGCGCTTGCGCAAGGTAGCGGGGCGCCGCTGGCAGATCGTCGGCGATTCGCAGGCGATGCGCACCGTGATGACCAAGATCGAGAAGGTCGCGCCGGTACCGCGGCCGGTGTTGGTGCTCGGTCCGCGCGGCACGGGCAAGGAGCTCGTCGCGCGCGCGATCCACATGCTGTCGCCGCGCGCGAGCGAGCCGTACGTCACGATCAACTGCGCCGCTGTCGCGGAGACGCTGCTCGAGAGCGAGCTGTTCGGTCACGAGGAGGGCGCGTTCACCGGCGCGACCAAGCAGAAGGAAGGCAAGTTCGAGCTCGCCGATGGCGGCACGCTCTTCCTCGACGAGATCGGGAACATGTCGCTCGAGTTCCAGGCAAAGATCCTGCGCATCCTCGAGTACCAGCGCTTCGAGCGCGTGGCCGGCAGCGAATCGATCCAGGTCAACGTGCGCGTGATCGCGGCGACCAACGCGGATCTCAAGCAGGCGATCGCCGACGGTAAGTTCCGCGCGGATCTCTACGACCGTCTGGCGTTCGAGGTGATCAACCTGCCGCCGCTCGCGCAACGCCTCGATGACGTGCCGGTGCTCGCCGCGCACTTCCTGTCGCGGTTTCGCGCCGAGGTGTCGGGCATTCCGGTCCGCGAGATCAGCGCCGAGGCGCTCGATCACTTCGCGCACTACAACTATCCGGGCAACGTGCGCGAGCTGAAGAACATCGTCGAGCGCGCGGTGTACATGGCGCAGGGCGAGGTGCTCACGGCTGCCGATGTCGATGCCGCGTTGCCACCCGACGCCGGCGGAGCCGCGGCCAACGATGAGGACTCGGCGTTCGTCGACGATCCGCGCTTGCCGCTCGACGAGCGCGTCGACGCGTTCGAGGAGTGGCTGTGCCGCGACGCCCTCGAGCGGAACCGGTTCAAGCAGAAGGAAGCCGCCCAGATGTTGGGCATCACCTACGATCAGTTCCGCCAGCGGTATCGCAAGTACGGCTTGGGCAAGGACTAGGCTAAGCTCCGCTCGCCATGGGTTTCTTCTCGAAGATCAAGCAGGGCATCTCGAGCAAAGCGAATGCCGCGATCGACAAAGCGATCGATCCGGAGAAGGAGATCGAGATGGCCATCCTCGAGCTCGAGGAAGGGAAGAAGAAGGCCATCGCCGAGCTCATCTCGTACAAGGCCACCGCGAAGCAGATGGACAACGATCTCGAGCGGTACAAGAACAAAGCCGCCGAGTGGGAGAAGCGAGCGATGCTCGCGGTGAAAGCCGGCGACGACGACGCGGCGCGCACGGCGCTCAAAGAGAAGAAGGCGTGCGAGCAGGAGTGGGCCAAGATCAAGCGTGACCAGAACGAGGCCGCGAGCTACGCGGTGCAGCTCAACAAGAGCCGCAAGGAGTTCGAGACCAAGCTCCAGCTCTTGAAGATGCGCAAGGGCACGCTCGCCACGCAGATCGCAGCCGCGCGCTCGGCGGGTGGCGATGCGTTCGGCAATGACACGAGCGTGTGGGATCGCTTTCAGTCCGCCGAGGACCGCATCGATCGCGAAGTGATCGAGAGCGAGGTCGACTCCGCGATGCGCGGCGAGGATGCCGACGCCGCAGCGCTCGACGCGAAGATCCTCGCGGCGTCGCGCAATGCCGACGAGGCAGGCC
>JAEYYV010000198.1 GCA_023428295.1 Pseudomonadota bacterium | reverse complement strand
TGGTGTGGAGCTCGTGGTGTGGGCGCCGCGCTATCAAGCGACCGAAGGCGGAGCGATCGTCGCCGCGAGTGATCCGGTGCGCAGCGTGAACGACAACTCGCTCGTCATCGAAGTGCGCTTCGCGAGGCGATCGATCTTGTTCGCGGGCGACCTCGAGCTCGAGGGCGAAGAGCTCCTCGTCGCCACAGGCGTCGCGCGCGCCGACATCGTGAAGGTCGCGCATCACGGAAGCCCCACATCGTCCTCGGATACGCTCGTCGCTGCGGTCGCGCCGCAGATCGCGGTCATCTCGTGCGGACGCGGCAACATGTTCGGCTTTCCGTCGGGCGCCGTCGTCGAGCGCTGGCGCGCCGCAGGCGCCGAGGTGCTGCGCACCGACGTCCGCGGCGCCATCACCGTGACGATCGATTCTGCGGGCGCGTTAGCCGTCGAGCGCTGATCCGTGGTTCAATCCGATCGTGGCTTTCGACGAGGCCGTCGCGCGCGGCAGTGATGCACTCAAGCAGGGAAACTTGAGTGTCGCGCAGCAGCAATTTCGCGAGGCGCTCGAAGCCGAGCCTGACAATGTTCGCGTGCTCGCACTTCTCGGGCTGACCTACTTCCGCGGGAACCAGTTCGCCGAAGCGCGCCCGATCTACGAGAACCTCGTCGAGCGGGCACCCACGGATGCGTCGCACCGGCTGAACCTCGGGCTCGTGTATCTGAAGCTTAACGAGTCGGACAAGGCGATCGGCTCGCTCGAGGCGAGTCGCGCGCTCGATCCGAGCCAGGGCCGCGCGGTCAGCTATCTCGGGCTCGCGTACGCGCGCGCCGGTCGCTACGCGGAGGCCTATCGGTCGTTCTTGCTCGCGGGACAGAACGAGCTCGCGACGGAGATCGAGGTGAACCTCACCGCCGCCGAGCGCGACGGGATTCATCACCAGCTCGGCCGCACGCCGCAGGGCCCCACGCCCTCGTCCGCTGGCATCGCGATTCCACGCACCACCACGCCGCAGCCCGCGACGACGCCGCCCGCCGTGGCGCGCACTCCCACGCCACCAGCGGGTGTGCCGGCCGATGCACGGACGAAGCCGCCGAGTGCGCCGCCGCCGAAGAAGCCAGATCCCGAGCTCTCGCATCCCGAGATCGTCATCGAGAAGCACTCGGGCCCCGTGCCGTCAAACGTGCCGATGGTGCCGGCGCGCTCGGGTGCGAGCGTCGTCGACGCAGCGGCCGTGTTTCCGGTGCAGACGCCGTCGACCGGCGAGCTGCGCATGACGGACTCGCAGATGTTCGTGCTTCCAACGTCCGAAGCACCGATTCCAACGCCCGGCGTGTCGATGATCTCCACGGCGGTCGCCGCGGCCGCCCCGACCTCCACGACATCGGCGACGAAGGGCGAGCGCACGAAGTCGGGTGGCTACGCGCCGCGTCCACTGTCGGATCTCGCGACCGACGAGCTCTTGCGCCCCGAGGACGGCGACGACCCCTTCGAGATCTCGGCGAGCGGATCGCTGATCATTCGCGTCACCGATCGCGTGCTCGCGCGCCTCGAGGGCGTTCACATCACCGGCGGCGATCTCGCGTACGAGGTGGCGATGCGCCGCTCGCGTGGCTCCGATACGAAGGAGCGCTTCGATTATGGCGGTCAGCCGCTGCACGCGGTGAACGGTCACGGCTACCTCGTCGCGGTTCCTGGCAAGAAGCGCGCGTTCAGCGCGGTCACGCTCGACGACGACATCCTCTACTTGCGCGAGGATCTCGTGTTCGCGTTCGAGTCCACGCTGCGCTGGGAGAGCGGCAACGTCCCGGGCTTGCGCGGCAAGTTTCCGATCGTGCAGTTCCGCGGTGACGGTGCGCTCGCGATCCGCGTCCATCACGATCGCCCGCTCGTGCGCGTGAAGCTGCCGGCGAGCGGCGTCGTGTTCATCGATGCCGATCGGCTCGCCGGATGGATCGGTCGCGTGATCCCGCGCGCGGTCGCACCACCCGTCGGTGGCCCGATGGGCGCCACGTGCATCGAGTGCACCGGCGAGGGCATCGTGCTCGTCGAGCCGGCACCGCAACCCGAAGACCGTGCGGCGGTCGTGACGATCGCCGAGCCGGCGGCGCCACCATCGCGTCCGACACCGCCGCCGCCGCCAGCGCCGCCTCCGGCGCAGGAAGTCGATCCCGAGCTCGATATGAGCTCCGTCTTCGCCGAGGACCCGCCCGCGAAGTCCTCCGCCGACGAGATGTAATGTCCGACGAGCTAGCGGCGACCGTGTCCATCGATCCGATCGAAGGCGCTGCACGACTCGCGGGCCTGCGCGGTCGCGTGCTCCTTCACTCCGCGCGTGACGACGACGGACTCGGACGTGGCTCGTTCGTCGCCGCCGAACCGACCGCGACGCTGATGGCACGCGGTCACTCGCTGTTACTCCTCGACGCGGCGGGGCGCGCGACCCAGCGATGGACCGGCGATCCGTTCGCGGCGGTCGAAGCGTTTCTCGCCGAGCACGGCTGCCGCACGAGCGATGGGCCCGCGCCGCTCGCGGATCACGAGCCTCGCGTCATCGGCTTCTTCAGCTACGACCTCGCGCGCGTCGTCGAGCAGTTGCCCGGCGGTCCGGCGCTCGGACACGACACGCCGGACATGTGGCTCGCCGCGTACGGTGCGGTCGCGCGCTGGCGGTCGCCGTCGGACAGGCACCCGGAGATCCTCGGCACCGATGCGGACGCACGCGCGCGCCTCGTTGCGCGGCTCGACCGTCCCGCGAGCCCTACCCTTCCGCCGACGATCGGGCCCCTCCTCGCCGACGACGATGGCGCGCATCACATGGCGCGTGTCGAGCGCATCAAGGATTACCTCGCAGCCGGCGACGTGTACCAGGTGAACCTCGCGCGCCGCCTCGTCGCGCGCGTGTCGAATCCGGGCGACGCACTCGCGGTCTACTCCGCGCTCGTCGCTGCATCCCCCGCACCGTACGGCGCGCTGATCGAGGCCGACGGTCTCACGCTGATCAGTGGCTCGCCCGAGCGCTTCCTCGCGTCGCTCGGCGATCGCGTCGAGACGCGACCGATCAAGGGCACGCACGTCGAGAGCGAGGTGCTCGCCGCCTCGAGCAAGGACGCCGCCGAGCACTTGATGATCGTCGACCTCGAGCGCAACGACCTCGGGCGTATCGCCGAGACCGGCTCGGTCACCGTCGACGATCTCGGATACATCGTCGAGCTGCCCACGCTCTATCACAAGGTCTCGCGCGTCAGCGCAAAGCCACGCGAGGGCATCGGCTTCGGCGCGCTGCTCCGCGCGACGTTTCCCGGCGGCTCGATCACCGGCGCCCCCAAGGTGCGCGCGATGCAGCTCATCGACGAGCTCGAGCCCGCGCGTCGCGGCCCGTATTGCGGCGCGTTCGGCTACTTCGGCGCGCACGGCGCGTTCGATCTCGCGATCGCGATCCGCATCGGCGTGCTCAAGGGCAACGAGCTCCGCGTGCACGTCGGCGGCGGCATCGTCGCCGACTCCGATGCGGCGGCCGAGCTCGTCGAGACCGACGTCAAAGCAGCCGGCTGGACCGCCGCGCTCGCGCGTCTCGCATCGCGCTGATGCTCACTGCGGCGCGTTCTGGAAGATGAAGGTCACGAACGTGACGGTCTCGCGCTCGACCGTCACCGTCTTCGTCTGCGCGACGCCGCCCGCCACCGAGCCCGGCGGCGTCACCGTGATGTTCACGTTTCCGGGCGTGACGTTCGGGAACCAGATCTTGCCGGTCGCGCGCGTCACGCCATCGCCGAGGCTGAACTTCGACGAGCCGAACGGATCGTCGTAGTGGACGAGCGATGGCAGGTTGGGAATCGAGCCCGCGGCCCCGGCGAGCGGAGCAGCGTTATAGATGACCTCGGCAAAGACCGTCCCCGCGGTGGCATCGAGACCGACGCCCGTCTCGCCCAGGAGGTCGTCGTACTGGTTGTTCGTGATCGACGGAATGGAGAGAACACCCGAGTACTCGCGAAGGCTCGCGACGCGATTGCCGCCCGACACGTGCCACGTCGCGCCGCTGCTGGTGGGTGCGGCGATCTGGAAGGTGCCGTCAGGTGCGGGGACCGAGTTGACGCCCTCGAGGATAACGAGCATGTCGTCCATCCCGGTCGAGTTGCACTGGTCCCACACGAGGATGTCGCTCAGGCCGCAGACACGTCCGTCGATGACCGCGCTGCTGCCGTCGCCACCGCCTGCATCGGTTCCGGACGACGTGCCGGATCCGCCGCCACCGCCGGGCTCGGTGTAGTAGTCGTCCCCATCACCCTGGGTACACGCGGCGAACAGGACGAGCGAGCAGGCGACGAGTCTCATTGCTTCAGTCTACGTAGGTCGGCCGCGATGTCGAAACATCAAGCGGTCTGGTCGCGAGCCGCGGCGGCCTCCTCGAGCCGCTTCTTCTTCCGAGCCTCGCGAGCTTCTTTGCGTTTCTTCTTCTCGGCCTTCTCGCGTTTGGACTCTTTCTGGATGTCGATGAACATGAGCCCGACACCGACCACCAGCGACACGTCCGCGATGTTGAACGTGGGCCAGCGCATGAACGTGAGGTCCCACGAGATCATGTCGGTGACCGCGCCGAAGTACATGCGATCGATCAGGTTGCCGACGGCGCCGCCGGCCACGAACGCGAGCGCCCACTGCAGGATTCGCTGATCCGCGCGGCACTTCTTCAGCATGTAGACCATGCCCGCCACCGCGATCACGCCGACGACCGAGAGGAAGATCCGCGCGGCGGCCGGGTTGGACCCGAACAGACCGAACGCGGAGCCCGTGTTCATCGACAGCTTCCACGACCAGAAGTCACCCAGGAACTTCACCGATTCAGCGTCGCACCGGGGGAACAGCACCTCGCCATCATGGCGCGTCTTCATGAGGACCGCCGGGATCAGATCGTAGGGGATCGAGCACGCGGCGTCGGTCTTGGGCCCGTACACCGGGTGGACCGTGTCGGCGAGCGCCGAGCGCGCCCAGATCTTCGTCGCTTGATCGGCGACGAGGTTCACGAGCGCGACGACGCCGAAGATCTTCCAGCGCGTGTCGCGCACGGCCGGTGCTGTCGTCTCGATCGCCTTCTCGTCGCTGTCAGCGTTCTCGTCTTTCTCGGTGTCGTCGGCCATCGTCACGATCCCTTCAGCGCGGTGGCGCAGCGTACACAAACATCGGCCGGATCCGCAGCGAGCTGATCGTAGTGCTTCCAGCAGCGCTCGCAGCGCGCGCCGGTGTGGTCGGTGACCTCGACGACGTGCTCCGCGCCCGCGCTGAGCTCGACGCCCGACACGATGAACAGGTCGGCGAGCTCGTCATGGAGCGAGCGCAGCAGCGCGAGCTCGTCGGCGTTGTTGACCTTCAGCACGACGGTCGCGTCGACCGACTTCTTCTTCTGCGCGCGGAACGGCTCGATCGCCTTGGTCACGCGCTCGCGCCAGGCGAGCGCATGTTGCAGCGCGGTGATGCGGGTGGCCGTCGTCGCGTCGACGGGCGGACGCACCTCCGGGAACGATGCGATGTGCACGCTCTCGGGATCGCCGGCGAGCTTGGGCATGTACTGCCAGATGTCCTCGGCGGTGAACGACAGGATCGGCGCCATCATCGTGACGAGCGCGCGCAGCGCCTCGTACATCACGACCTGCGCCGCGCGTCGGCGAGGCGAATCCTCGGCGTCGCTGTACAGACGATCCTTGGTGACGTCGCCGTAGAGCGCGGAGAGGTCCACGGTGACCAGCTCGACGAGCTCGCGGTGCACCACGTGCAGCTCGTACTTCTCGTACGCGGCGCGCGTGGTGCGCACGAACGCGTCGACTTGACCGAGCATGTACTGATCCACGACGAGCCCGTGCTCCGCGACGTGCGCGCGCGAGTACTTGTTGGGATCGAAGCCCTTCAAGTTGCCCAGGAGGAAGCGCGCCGTGTTGCGCAGCTTGCGATACCACTCGGCGAGGCCACCCTTGCCGTCGTTGCCGTACAGCGCGGTCTGCGAGTACGGGATGTCCGCGCGGAACTCCGTCGACGCGACCCACAAGCGGAACAGCTCGGCGCCGCTCTTCTTGATGATGTCCTCGGGCGGGACGTACTTGATCTCGATGCCCTCGGCCTTCGCCTTGGCGATGTCACTCTTGGAGTAGGGCTTTCCGGTCGCTCCGTCGACGACGAAGCCGTGCGTGATGACCTGACGGTACGGCGCGCGGCCCTTCACGCCGATCGCGGCGAGGAGGCTCGAGTGGAACCAGCCGCGATGCTGATCGCTGCCCTCGAGATAGACGTCGATGTTCTGGTGGTCCTCGCCTTCGCGGCCGCCGCGATGCTCCATCGCGAGCCACGACACGCCGGACTCGAACCACACGTCGACGATGTCCTTCTCGCGCTCGAGCTTGTCGCCCGCAGCGCCGCACTTCTTGCACGTCGTGCCCGGCGGCAACAGCTCGGTGACCGTGCGCGTCCACCACGCGTCCGCGCCTTCCTTGGCGAAGATGTCGGCGACGTGATCCATCGTGTCGGCCTCGGCGTGCTCGCCGCCGCACGACGTGCAGTAGAACGCCGGAATCGGCGTGCCCCACAGGCGCTGGCGCGAGAGCACCCAGTCCGGGCGATTCGCGATCATCGCGTAGATGCGATCGTGGCCCCACGGCGGGACCCACGTCGTCTGATCGATCTCCGCGAGCGCCTTCTGGCGGAAGCCCTCGTGGTCCATCTCGATGAACCACTGCGGCGTCGCGCGGAAGATGATGGGCTGCTTGCAGCGCCAGCAGTGCTGGTAGCTGTGGTGGATCTTGTCCGTCGGCGGATTCAGCAGGTAGCCATTGGCGTGCAGCCACTCGACGATGATCGGGTTCGCTTCGTTCGTGCTCTTCTTGGCGAGGTCGATCGGCGCGTCGCCACCTTCGAGCATCACGCCACCGACGTAGCGCGCGCTGTCGTCGAGCGGTGCGTACGCGGGAAGATCGTGCGCCATGCCGGTCTTGTAGTCATCGGCGCCGTGACCGGGTGCCGTGTGCACGAGTCCAGTACCGGCCTCGGCGGTCACGTAATCCGCGAACCACAGGCGCCACACCTTGTCGGCAGGAACACCCTCGGGCGCTCCCTTCACGAACGGATGCTGATAGCGCCCACCCTCGAGCGTCTTCATCTGCGCGGGCGTGATCTCGACCGCGCCGTCCACGGTCCCGCCGATCGCTTTCGCGAAGGACTCGGCGAGCTCCTTGGCGACGATCAACGACTCGCTCGGATCCTTGGGGTTTGGCAGCGCCACATACGTGAACTGAGGATGCGCGACGATCGCGAGGTTCGCGGGAAGCGTCCACGGGGTCGTCGTCCAGATGACGTACGCGAGCTTGCGTCCCTCGAGCTCCTGCGGAAGCGAGCCGCGATCGACGAGCGGCATCTTCACGTAGACGGAGGGAGACGTCTTGTCCTTGTATTCGACCTCGGCCTCGGCGAGCGCCGTCTTGTCGATCGGGCACCACGACACCGGCTTCTTGCCGCGATAGAGGAAGCCCTTGCGCGCGAACACGGCGAGCGCTTTGGCGATGGCGCCTTCGTACGACGGATCGAGCGTGAGGTACGGGCGCGACCAATCACCGAGCACGCCGAGTCGCGCGAACTCCTTGCGCTGGATGTCGACGTACTTCATCGCGTAGTCGCGGCACGTCGCGCGAACCTGCGCCGCGGTCATTCCCGATCGCCTGTCCTTGAGCTCCCGCTCGACGGCGAGCTCGATCGGCAAGCCATGGGTGTCCCACCCCGGAACGTACGGCGTGCGGAAGCCGGCCATCGTGTGCGACTTCACGACGATGTCCTTCAGGATCTTGTTGAGGATGTGGCCGTAGTGAATGTTGCCGTTCGAGTACGGCGGGCCGTCATGCAGGATGAAGAGAGGAGCACCCACCCGTGCGGCCTGGATCTGCTGGTACAGGTCGATGCGATCCCACTGGGCGAGGATCTCGGGCTCGCGCGTCGCGAGATCTCCTCGCATGGGAAAAGGGGTCTCTGGGAGGATGACGGTGTCCTTGTATTTGGACTGGCCCGACGACATGGGACGCGGACCATAGCATCATGCGTCCATGCCCGAAGAGGTCCGGCCGCGAGCATCGTGGGACGAATACTTCATGAGCATCGCGCAGGTGGTGGCGACGCGATCGACATGCCCTCGCAAGTATGTCGGCTCGGTCATCGTGCGGAACCGGACGATCCTGTCGACCGGCTACAACGGATCGATCCGCGGGATGCCGCACTGCTCTGACGTCGGCCACATGATGGAGGACGGGCACTGCGTCGCCACGATCCACGCCGAAGCGAACGCGATCATCCAGGCCGCGAAGAACGGCGTGAACATCGACGGCGGCGATTGCTACGTCACCGCGAGCCCGTGCTGGAACTGCTTCAAGCAGCTCGCCAACGCTGGCATCAAGCGGATCTGCTTTGGCGAGTTCTATCGCGACAATCGGATCTTCGAAGTCGCTTCGAAGATCGGCATCGAGCTGGTGCACTCCGGGCTGCCGGGAGTCACGCTCACAGCGCTGCCCGCGATCCCTCCTACGTAGTTGTTCAGTGTGCGCGAATGAGTGATCTACACGCGCACGACACCTGAACACTCGTCCTGTTTTTCGGCGTGCGAGTTGTGTGCTCCCGTTCATTTTTATCTGCAGGGAGCGATTCTTCGGCCGGTTTTGTTGATCGAGATCCCGCCGTCGGCCTAGCTTACCGGTCCATGCGTCGGATGGCCCTCCTCATCGCCGCTGCACTGGTGGTCGCCTCGGCGAGCCCGGTGATGGCAGGCACGAAGGCAACCGCGACGAAGACGTCGTCCAAAGCTCAAGCCAAGAAGGGCAAGAGCAACGTACGGAAGTCCTCGAGTGACAAGGGCACGATGAAGCAGTGCTCCACCACGAACGGCAAGCGTAAGTGCAAGCGTGTCGCGGTGTTCCAGGGACATGGAGCGACCAAGTCGTCGCTGCGGACCGAGGAGCTCTCGAAGCCGTCGGGCAACGTGTGGCTCTACGCCGAGAACCTCGCCGAAGAGGCGAAGGTCAACATCTACAAGCCCGACGGCTCGTTCGATGATGCCGCGCTGGCCAAGCTCGACGAGCTGTTCCGCTGCCGCCAGACCGGCGAGGTTCGCGCGGTGCGCCCCGAGCTGTACGAGCAACTCTCTCGGATCTCGGATCACTTCGGTGGCGACAAGCGGGTCGAGCTGATCAGCGGCTTCCGCTTCGCGGAGCGCTCGTCGAGCCGTCACTTCCACGCCTCCGCGATGGACATCCGCATCAAGGGCGTCTCGATCCGCGAGATGTACAAGTACGCGGAGTCGCTCGATGGCGGCGACATGGGCATCGGCCTCTACCCGACCAGCAACTTCATCCACGTCGATTACCGCGCGCCTGGCGAGCGGAGCTATCGCTGGACGGACTACTCGGGCTCGGGCAGCGGCAAGAAGTCGAAGAAGACCAAGAAGCCGGCGAACCGTACGCAGCCGGCGCGCAAGCCCGTCTCGTAGTGTCGTAAGGCTGGGACAGGACTAGATCGGTTCGCGGTGTCCCCAGCGGCCGTCGGGCGTGGCAGTATGCCGACGTTGTGAGTAGCTGGTGGAACCAGATCGTCGCGGCCGTCCCCGCGAGCGCCCGTCCCGTGCTCGCGGCGCACGATGGCCTCGCGAAGAAGGTGGCGACGGAGCTCGCAGCCGTTCGCGAGAAGTGGCCGGACGGCACGATCACGGACGCGCAGTTCGCGGAGGCCCTCGCCTCTCGCATCGCCTCGCAGAAGGATCTGGCACCAGCGCTCGGGCGCCTGCGCGTGGAGGATCTCTATCTCGCGCTGTGGTGCGCCACCGGCGACGCGCGCGCGATCGCGATCTTCGAGCAAGTGCACCGCGCGGATCTCGACGCGGTGCTCGCGCGCTTCCGTCGCTTGGCCGTCACGGGCGACGAGCTGCGCCAGACGCTGCGTATCAAGCTGTTCGTGAAGACCGACACGCGTCCCGCGCAGATCGCGAGCTACTCGGGCTTCGGCTTCTTGCAGAACTGGCTGCGCGTCACGGCGCTCCGCGCGCTGGTGGACATCGCTCGCAGCGAGAAGGCGCGCAAGCTCGAGGAGCTGCTCGCCGACGACGATCTGATGGGCATGCCGGAGCTCGGCCCGGACATCTCGGCAAAGTATTCCCGCGAAGAGGTCTCGCGCGCGATCAAGCAGGCCTTCGCGCGGGCGGTCGCGGGACTCGCACCGCGCCAGCGCAATTTCTTGCGGCACGCGCAGGTCGATAGCCTCACACTCGATCAGATTGCCGGCCTCTACAACATCCACCGCGCCACGGTCGCGCGCACGCTCGCAGCCGCGAGGCAGGAGCTGACCGAGATGACGCGCAAGGAGCTCGGCATCGCGCTCCGCATCCCCGACGACGCGCTCGATAGCGTCGTCCGCGCGGCGGACAGCCGCATCGATCTCTCGCTGTCGCGCGTGCTGAAGGCTCCCGAGCTGGCCGATGGCTCGGAGAGCGAGCTGGACTCGGGGGAATGAACGAGGCCGACACGGCACCGTCTGGAAGCTTCGCGAACCTCGCGAGCGACGGTGCGTGTCCGAGCGAAGACGATCTCGTCGCGATGATCGAGGGCGCGCTGTCCGCGCAGCAGCTCGCCGCGATCGAGAGGCACGTCGCCACGTGCGAGACCTGCGCGTCCGTCGTCGGTGACCTCGGCGCGCTCGGCGATCCGGGCAAGCCGCGCGCGATCGATCGCTATCAGCTCGATCGGCGGATCGCGGCAGGCGGCATGGGCGAAGTGTGGGCCGCGTGGGATCCCAAGCTGCGCCGCGAGATCGCCGTGAAGCTCGTGAAGCCCGAGCGCTCCGACGACACGCGCGAACGCGATCGCTTGCTCCGCGAAGCGCGTGCTCTCGCGCGGCTGACGCACCCCAACGTGATCGCGGTGCACGACGTCGGCGAGCAGGATGGCGAGGTGTTCATCGTCAGCGAGCTCGTCTCGGGAGACACGCTCGCCAATCGCGGAGGTCCCGCGTCGGACTGGCGCATGATCGTGCGGCTCTACTCGCAAGCGGCACGCGGGCTCGCCGCTGCACACGCGGCGGGCCTCGTGCATCGCGACGTGAAGCCGGCCAACTTACTCCTCGGCACCGATGGGCGCGTGCGCGTCGCGGACTTCGGTCTCGCGGTGCGCAGCAAGACCGCCACGCCAAACGAGACGCCAGATATCGACGCGAGCCTCAGCATCGGGCAATCGATCACGCAGCGCGGACACATCGCCGGCACGCCCGCGTACATGGCGCCCGAGCAGCGCGCCGGCCTCAAGGTGGAGGCGCCCGCCGATCAATTCGCGCTGTGCGTCGCGCTCGGAGAGGCGCTCAGCGGGCGGCGTCCGCCGATGGAGATCACGGCGACCGACATGATCAAGTTCGTCGGCGAGCGACGGCCGATGGAGCCGGAGCTCGAGGCGCTGTGCGCGATCGTCGCGCGCGGGCTCGCGGTCCTTCCCGCCGAGCGTTTCCCCGACATGGTCTCGTTAGCGGACGCGCTCGACGAGCTCGTGCCACCGATCAAGGTGAGCGGCGAGCACCGCGCCGTTCGCACGCCGACCGGTGGCATCCGCACGCTGCGCACGCCGACCGGTGGACACTCGGTCATCCCCCAGTCCAACCCGGTGCCGGATGTGACGCCGACGAAGAAGACACGAACGAGGTGGAGCGGGACGCTCGTCATCGGCGGCGTCGTGATCGTCGCTGCGGTCGCCGCGCTCATCATGCTCGTGTCGAGCGATCGCGACCGCGGACTCATCGCGAAGCCATCGCCCGCGCCCACGACGCCGCCGGCACCGCCCGTCGAAGCGACCGACGACCAGAGTGCGATCACGCCGGTACTCGACGCGCTGCCCGGCGAGAAGACCGAGCCGCGCGATCCGCAGCCGATGGTCGCGTCGCCTCCGACGAAGCACACCAGCCCGACGAAGATGCTCGGCGAGGAACCGCAGAAGCTCGCTCCGTCCACCGCTGCGCCGCCGATCGCACCATCGATCGCACCATCGATCGCACCATCGGGCGCCACGCTCGACACGGTGCACGCGGCGATCAGCCGTCGCGATGGCAACGGCTGCCGCGCCGCGCTCGCGCAGTTGACCTCTCCGCCGCCATCGGACTTCCGCGTCGCGAGTGCGCACGCGGTGTGCGAGATGATCGCGGGCAACTGCGACGGCGGCCTCCGCGAGCAGCGAGCGTTGGACGCGCGCGATGGCTCACCGCCGGAGTCCGCGGAGATCGTCGCGGACATGTATTGCCCGGTGAACGCGAGCGCGGATCCCGCGGTTCGCCTCCGCCGCCTCGCGAGGCAGGTCGATCTGTTCGCGCTGAGCCTCGATTGCGACGCGTACCTCGTGCACGCGCGCGCCGCGGCGAAGATCGCAGCGACGCACGACGACCAGCAGCGCGTCGGTAGCGTGCTGCGCGACATCGCGTTCTGTTACAGCAGGCGCGAGGACTGCGTGACCGCGAGGAAGGTCCTCGGCGAGGCCAAGGTCTTCATTCCGGGCTTCCAGTCGAACGAGCTGACCGCGGCCTGTCGTTAGCGAATCTCGACGGTCGCGGCCGCCGCGGGCGCGCTCGTGTATCCGAGCACCCGCCCGGCCTCGACGACACGCCATACGTGACCGACGTACGTGTCCTGCGTGTAGCGCGCGTCTGGCTTCAGCGTCTGGTACGCGACGGCCTTCTTCGCGAAGTCGATCCACTCGACGACGACCTCGCGCTTGCGATAGTTCGCGAAGACGAGCGAGGTCTTCTTGGTCGTCGAGGGCGACGCGCCCATCACGGTCTTCGTCAGCTGGATCCGAGCGCCAACCACCGCGACAGGCACGTTGTCGATCCGCGTGTTCGCCAGCCGCTCGGGCCACACGAACGTGCGTCCCTTCACAGGATTCCAGCCCGCGAGGTGAGCACGTCCCGCAGCGTCGCGATCGGCGATCTTGCGGTAGCGCCACGGTCGATCGCCAAACACCTCCTGCAACAGCGCAGCGAGCGGCCGGTCGTACTTCACGAGTTGGGCGCGCGTCGCGATGGGGCCGTGTTGATTGTCGTTCGCGCGATTGGTGTCGAACCACGACTGCGCGCCCTCGGCCCAGTACTCCATGACGTTGTCCATCGCGTAGGTGTTCGCCCAGCGCTTCGCCTTCTTCGACGCCTCGTACGCGGCGATCAGCCGCTTCTCGAACGTCGCGTCGAGATCGACGAGCGCCATCTGATGGATCGCGTGCGAGAGCTCGTGAACGAGGATGTTCTCGGTCGAGTACGGATCGCCGGCGAGGTTCAGGAGGTTCTCCTCGCCGCAGCTCACCGCGGGGCGAATGTTCGTGGCGCCGAGACCACGAGCGCGCTTGTCCCAGTAGTCCTTGGGCTCGAGATCCGAGTGCTCGGGGACATCGGTCGTGAGCTCGGTGGGCGCCATCACGACGAAGCGCACCTTGTTCTTGGCGAGCCTCTCGAGGATGTCCTCGCGATGGCCGATCATCTGCTCGACGAGATACGCGGCCTCGTGCAGCGCGGCATCGGACACGGCCTCGCTGCCGAGGATCGGGAAGCCATGCACGTCGACATGCTTCGTGTAGTGCGCGGACAGGTTCCACGTGCGCAGCTCGGCCGGCGGCGCGGTCACCACGCGCGGACCCGCGATGGAAGGACTCGCACAGGCGATGCACGACACCACAAGCCAGGAGCGCATCGACACCCGTACGAGGGTAGCCGCTACTATCGTCGCGTGTCGACCGTCGTTCGGAGAACGCGCACGAACCTTCGCTTGCTCGTGTACCTCGCGCGCAAGAGCTTGTTCTCGAGTCGCATCACGGTCGTCCTGCTCGTGCTCTCGCTCGCCGCCGGCGCGGGTTTCCAGATCGCGAACACGTCGAACCTGACATCGTTCCGCGCAGCGCTCCTCGACGAGAACCTCTTGCACGGCGCGGGTGACGTTCGTGTCGAACCGCGCGAGGAGTCGCGGTTTCGCGATGGCGAAGCGATCGCCGCGCAGATTCGCGCGCTGGCCGGTGTGCGCGACGCACAGCCGATGCTCGTGTTCGCGGGTGCCATCGGCACGAGCGAGAAGCCGGGGATGCGCTTCTTCGGCGCACCGATCTATGGCGTGCCACCGATGCCGTTCCCGCCGTACTCGGTGCTCGCGGGCGCGCCGCTCGCCGACGGCGATCGTGAGGGTATCTTGCTCGGCACCCAGTTCCAGAAGCGGCTCGGCGTCGGCGTCGGCGACAAGGTCGAGGTTCGCGTGATCTTCGGCGCGGCCGGCGCGGCGCTCGACGATGACAACGTGGGTCGCTACACGATGACCGTGCGCGGGATCGTCGCTGGAGCGGCGGGTGCGTATCGCTTCGCGTATGTCGATCGCTCGTTCATCGCGAGCGAGCTCGGCGATCCGAAGAGCGCGTCGGCGATCCTGGTGCACCTGCACGATCACGAGGTCGCGCGCTCCATGGCATCCACGATCGCGGCCGCGGTCCCAAGCGCAGACGCCATCGCGTGGCGCGACGACGATCCGTACCTCGTGAGTTACCTCGACGCGAACGACACGGTGTCCACGGTCTCGTACACGATGGTCATCGCGGCGGTGTCCGTGCCGATGTGGGCGCTCCTGTACATCCACGTGCTGCGCCGCCGTCGCGAGATCGGCGTGCTCGTCGCGATGGGATTCTCGACGGGCGAAGTGTTCGCGATCTACCTCCTGCAAGCGCTCGTCGTCGCGGTCATCGGGTGCATCGTCGGCAGCGCGATCGGCCTCGGGCTGATCCTGTACTTCCAGGCGAACCCGCTCTTCTCGTGGGAGACGATGGTGGTTCGCCCGCTCGTCGCCGCCGGTGTGTTCGCCGTGCCGTCGCTCGTGATCACCGCGACAGCGATCGTCGCCGGCTCGTATCCCGCGTGGCGAGCGGCGCGCACGGATCCTGCCACCGTGCTGCGGGGGCTTCCGTGAGCGTGCTCGTCGTCGAAGATCTGCGCCGGCGCTTCGGCGCGCGCGATGTGGTGGACGGCATCTCGTTCGCGATCGAAGCGAGCCAGCACGTCGCGCTGATGGGCCCGAGCGGCTGCGGCAAGACCACCTTGCTCCAGATGATCGGCGTGCTCGACCGTCCGGACGCCGGACGCATCGAGCTGGACGGCCTGGACGCGTGGACCGCGAGCTCGAGCATTCGCGCGGAGCTGCGGCTCGCCAAGCTCGGGTTCGTGTTCCAGCACTCGAACCTGTTCGCTCACCTGAGCGCGCGCGACAACGTCGCCCTGCCCGCCTGGCGCGCAGGCCTCTCGCGGGCGGCCGCACTCGCGCGCGCCGACGAGCTCCTCGCGCCGCTCGGCATGGAGTCGCGATCACGCGCGCCTGCACGCGAGCTGTCGATGGGTGAGGCGCAGCGAGTCGCCGTTGCACGTGCGCTCGTCAACAGACCCGCGCTGGTGCTGGCGGACGAGCCGACAGGCAGCCTCGACCGTGCGTCGGCCGACGTTGTCCTCGACGCGCTCCTGGGTACGGCGGGAGTTGCCGTCCTCGTCGTGACCCACGATCCCGAAGTTGCCGCCCGCGCCTCTCGCACCCTGCGCATGCGCGATGGCAAGCTCGCTTCGGCATGACAGAGGCGCTGCTGCGGACCACGACGTCGCTCTGCGCGATCTGCAAGCGCGCCGCGCCGGCCGAGATCTGGCGCACGGGCGAGCGCGTCGTCATGCGCAAGGTCTGCGATGTCCACGGTCCGAGCGAGGTCATCGTGTCGCCGAGCGCCGAGTGGTACGAGCGCGTCGTCGGCTACGCGCCGATCTTGAAGCCACCCGTCGCGACGAAGCAGGTCTCGCAGGGCTGCCCGTTCGATTGCGGACCGTGCACCTCGCACGAACAGCAAGCGCAGCTGCCGATCGTCCCGATCACGAGCGCGTGCAACCTCGATTGCCCGATCTGCTACACGCACAACAAGAACGAGGGCGCGTTCCACATGACCGAGGCGCAGCTCACCGCGATCCTCGGCCACTTGCGCGCCGCCGATCCCGAGCGCCGCATCATCAACATCACGGGTGGCGAGCCGACCCAGCACCCGCAGTTCGAGCGCCTGATCGAACGCTGCGCGGAAGAAGGCATCCACCGCATCACCGTCTCCACACACGGCCTGCGCTTCCTCAAGGACGAGCGCATCCTCGAGCGGCTCGCGAAGCTGGGCGCGCGCATCGTGCTGTCGTTCGATTCGTTCAAGGCGTCGACGAACCAGCAGATGCTCGGCGGCAACTTCCTCGACGGCAAGCTGCGCGTCCTCGAGCTCCTCGAGAAGTACAACGTGGAGACCACGCTGCTGCCGGTGCTCGCGCGCGGCGTCAATGACGACGAGGTCGGCGCCTTCGTCAAGCTCGCGCTCGAGAAGGACTTCATCCGCTCGGTCGAGCTGCACACGATGACGTTCACCGGCCACAACGGCCAGTCGTTCGATCGCGCAGGCCGCTACACGACGTTCGACGTGCTCTCCGATCTCGAGGCACAAACGGGCGGCGTCCTGCGCGTGTCTGACTTCGTGCCCTCGCCCGCCGCGCATCCGCTCTGCTACCTCGTCACCTACGTGCTCCGCCTGGACGACGGCCGCTGGCTGCCCTTCCCTCGGTTCATGGAGGGTCAGGACCTCCGCGAGATGCTCGCCGGTATGCTGTACCTCGAGCCCACCGCGCGCATGGAGGAGAAGCTCGGCGACGTGATCAATCGCCTGTGGGCCGGTGAGCTCGTCTCCGACGACACGGACGCGATCCTCGCGCGCCTGCGCTCGCTGACCGACACCGTGTTCGCGCGCGACCTCGACGCGACCGAGCGCCTTCGCCGCGCCGAAGCGAGCGCCAAGGCGATCTACGTGCACGCGCACATGGACGAGGAGACGTTCGACACGGATCGCATCCGCCAGTGCTGCGTGGGCATCCGCGAGCCCGACGGCACGAACATTCCGTCGTGCGCGTACAACACGCTGTACCGTGATCGCGACGCGCGCTTCGCCGCGAGGCCCGCCGCGCCGCTCGTCACGTTGGGCCGTGGGCGACGCTGACTCCGAGCTGGGGCCCGTCCCCATTCCCGCGCAGCCTCCAACGTCCCCGAAGGCGAAGCACGCGTGGTGGTGGGTCGTCGCGCTGGTCGTGGTTGGCGCGGTCGGCATCTACGTCGCGGCGCCTGACCCGTACGTCCTTCGCACCGCCCTCGCGCGCCTGCGCGACGTCCCGCTCGCCGCGATCGCGATCGTCGTCGGTGGCGCGCTCGGCCTCGTGATCACCGAGGCGCTTCGCATCGCGGTCATCGCGCGTCTGCTCGGCGAACGAGTCGGCGCGCGCGACGCGTGGGACGCTGCGGTCGCCAATCACGTCATGACCGCGATCACGCCGCAGGTGGGCCTCGGCGAGCCCACGGTCGCGTACACGCTCGCGAAGCGCGGCGTGCCGTGGGACGGCGCAGTCGCGGTGCCATTCGTGAAGTTCACGACGAGCCTCGCGCTGGTGTTCGTCCTGGGCACGCTGCTCGTCGCGCTGGGCTACGGGCCCCCGGTCGCGGGGTGGGTGTCCACCCCCGCGGACGGGTGGTTAGGCGCG
>JAEYYV010000197.1 GCA_023428295.1 Pseudomonadota bacterium | reverse complement strand
CAACCTGCTTCGCATCTGCCGGCTGCTACCGACCGCAACCTAGAACCGACGGGCGGACCGGGGCGTAGGCGCCGAACTCAGCCGCACACCTCGTCCCACGGGGGACTAGACTCCTCCGCTAACAGGGGTTTCTCAGCAACCTGCTAGAGGCCGAGAGCACCGAGGAACTGCGCATGCGTCAGATCGGCGAGCGCGGCGTACTCGCCGAGCGCTCGGTCACAGATCAGGTCGCAGATCAGAAAGCGATCAACGACAAGACCGACAGCGACAGCCTGGAGTTCAGCGAGCAGCTGCGCGTGTGGCGAGGCGGGAATTACGGCACGCAGGACCTCATGCGTGCCGGCCACGACCGCGTAGCGCGCATGGTCGACACGGAGACCGGTCAGCTCCGCGATGGCGTGACGCCCGAGCACCTCGCGCGCGCGAACCAAACGCTCGTCGCATCGCAGGAGTTGCAAGGCGCGGAGAAGCAGAAGCACGCCGACGAGGCCGCCGCGATGGTCGGCACGATGATCCGACTCGGCGCGCTGTTCGTGCCTGGCGCGTACCCGCTCCTGAACCTCGCCGCGAACCTCTCGGGCATGGCGATCAAGGGAGAGATCGAAGGTGCCGACTACAAGCACCGCCAGAACGCAGACTGGGTCAACACCGGCACCAGTCTCGCGGCAGACCTCGTCGGCATGGGCGCTGGCAAGCTCGCGACGGCGGGCAAGATCTCGCAGGGCGTCGCGATGGGGGCGAGCACGGGTGCACAGATCGTGGCCGCTGTTGCCTCCAGCACGGCAGCGGGCGACACGTCGGAGCAAACCGGCGGCACCGCCCTCAACGTCGCGCTCGGCAGCTTCCTGCCGTTCCTCGGCAGCGCCGCGGGCGGCGTCATCAAGGGAAGCTCGTGGCTCGCGCGCGCCGGTCGCGTGGTTGTCGACGGTGGCGTGCAGGCCGGTGGTGCGTACGGACTCAATGGCGGCCAAGGTGGCCTCGTCGACGTCATCGATGCCGTCGGTGGCGCGGCCGGCGATCATCTCGGCGGCGGTGGCCCGCATCCACGGCGCCGAACGCCGACCGCGGAGGACCATCGGAACGCTAGCGGTCACTACGCGGAAGATGACGGCCCGAACGTTCGGCACCGCGCGGACGACTCGACGGCACCGACCGTGCGCCGCGTGGACGACGCGGATAAGGAGCATAACACCGAGAACCATCCCGTACGAGACCCGGCGCGTCAGGCCGCGGCCGAGCAGCCCGCTGGCACCCGCCATTCCGATGATGAGGCCGACTTGCGAAAGGGCGATGGGGACCAGACCAACGCCACGACGCGGCGACGCGCGGAGTTGTCAGCGCGGATGGCTCCCGACGAACGTACGCAACGCGAAGAGTATTTCCGCGAGCACGGCCACACAGGGACCGACCTGCACAGCCACTTCATGGGCGTCACGACCGTGGACGACTTTGCGAAGGAGATGGGACGTAAACAGGGCGCGCCGATCTCTCGCGAAGAGATGCTGGACAAGATGGTGTCGGCCGTCCGGGAGGATTCCGACTACGCCAAGCACTACTCCATCAACGAGGCAGGCGAGCAGGTCTTCGACCACACCGGTGGTGGTATCGATCCGAAACAGGGTGGGCACGCATTCGACAACGTGAAAACGATCGAAGCAGGCAAGGCCAAGATTGACGAGCTTCGCAAGCAGCCTCCGACCCCCGAGACAGACGCCGAGATCCGTCGGATTGCAGCCGAGACCATCGACAACGCGATGAACTCGAGCCAACACACTCCCTACGATGGCGCGTACTCGATTCGCGACACGATGGTAAAAGCGTACATCGATCCTCAGGTGAAGGGAGAACCCACGAAACCATACGCAAACTTCACCCGCATGACGCTCGAAGCGCTTGCGCGAGATGGCGTGCTGTACAGCGAGCAATCGCAGAGCGTGAAGAAGCTCGGCGCCGGCAACGTGCCGTACGATGTCGTTCGCGACGAAATGAACCGCTTCAACGCAGATCGCGCGACGCGAGGAGAACCGCCGGTAGATCTTCGCTTCCTCGCGATGATCGAGACGCGCTTTCTCGGCGCGGAAGGGTCGGAATCCGCCGGCACAGAGGCCGATTGGAAGAAGCAGCTCGATGGGGCTCGAGCGATGGTGAAGCGAGGGGACGTAATGGGCGTCGACTTCGCGTCGCCCGAAACGTCGGACATGGCCAGGGGTGGAAAGCAACTCGAGCAACGGTTCGAGCAGCTAGCGATCATGCTCGCCGAGGAGGGCAAGGAGGCCGGTCGCAAGCTCACCCTTCGTCCTCACGTCGGCGAGGGTTACATCGAGATGCCGAACGATCCCTCGACCGGCACTCGCGCAGGCTTCGACCGCGACCACGGCGACGCTCACTACGGGAAAGCGCGCTCTAACCTCGACGCGCTCATCGCTAACGTTGAACGCCTGACCAGTGTGAGGGGTGCGGACGGCAAGCCGATCTACGATCCGGAGAATCCTGCGTTCGAGATCCGCTTCGGTCACGCGACTCACGCGACGCCGGAGCAAGCGGAAGCGATGGCTCGGCTTGGCATCAAAGTCGAGGTGAATCTGGGCTCGAATGCGATCAGCGGTTCCCTGCAGGACAGCAAGACCACCCCACAAGGGCGTTCACCGGACGGCCACTTGCACTCAATGGACGATCACTCGTTGCTCGCGCTCGCAGGGGCCGGGGCCGAGGTGCATCTCTCGACCGACGCACAGTCCGTAATGCGAACCCGTCTACGGGAAGAATACAAGCGTGCGGCTGGTGTGCTGGCCGACTTCCGAGGTGACCCAACGCAGGGCATCGATCCACGAGGCACGATGCCAGTTACCCGCGAAACGTTCCTTGCAGCGCGCCCCGATGTTGATGCGACGACGGCGCGCCCCCCATATCAGCTTGCCTATGGCGAGTTGCCTGATGGAGTGAAACGGAACATCGACGAAGCGTATGACCGAATGGTTGAAGACTCGATGCAGCGACAGTCACAGGTCGACGCGGACGACGTGCACGACCGGCGGCGCGGAGAAACGCGATGAGGTACTGGCGCGAGGTGCTGCACGAGGATGTTATGCGCGCCCATGAGAAATGGCTCTATCGAAACCGCGTTGGCGAAGGGCGGCTTCTCCTCGCGCACGAAGTTCTTCGCGAAGCACGCGTGAGCGGGATGACCTTCGACTACGCGAAGATCGAGGCGTGCGATTTTGACGGGGCCATGATCGTGTATGCCCACTTCAACTATTGTGAAGTCCTCGACTGTACCTTCATCAAAAGCACACTGAAGAGTTCGCGATTTCTTCACGCTCTGTTGCAACGCGTGAAGTTCGATCAGTCTGACCTGCGCAACTGCTGGTACGCCGATGCGAGGGTCGTTGAATGCACATTCGATGCGACGGATCTCTCTGAGGGAAACCTGGTTCGAGCATCTGTCGCTGATTGTTCGTTCCGCTCCGCCTTGCTCGACACACAGATGGATCTCGGGACGTTCGAACGCTGCGACTTTCGTGGCGCACGCCTCTCTTACAAGGCCTACGGATCGAAGTTCGTCGAGTGCGATCTTCGCGGAGCGAACGTAGAGGGCTTGCGGCTAAAGGACACCGTCTTCACGCGCTGCAAGTTCTCGGGCGTCATTGGAAAGCCAACAATCGAGGGCCCGCTAGAACTCAACGAGGCGGATTTTTCGTCCGATGAAGCTCCTGCGAGTGGAACCAGTTCGGCGGAACAACTTCGTGCGCTATGGCTGAAGACGTGATGCGGGACTTGGGAGTCATCGTGGAGCGAATCAGGGCTCGATGCTCGCCGCCCACCGATGAGCGGACTGCGATGGCAGGCGCGTAGTCAGTCGAACTTCCACGTCGCGAAGACCTCGTCACATGTTGCGCGATGCGCCTCGTTCGACGGACCCGAGCACGTGAATCCGACGATGCCTCCGTTCGGTCTCGCGAACATCCTCATGGTCATCTCGCTCCCCGCAGAGCGCACCGAGACGATGCACGTGGGCCCGTGCGTCGTCTTCGCTATCGTCGTACTCACCTCAGGCGCCCTGAAGGCCGTGCGCACTTCCTCACCGCGTGCCTTGCACGCGGCGGTGGTACTCAATGTGAACGGCTTGTCATCGAGGTTGACCGCCATCGCATGGTTCGCGTCGTTGGTCGCGCTGAACAATGCGGTAGGCGTATCGGCGGGGGAGACCCGCCAGCCCGCTGGTAGTACGAGTGCGACCCCGAGCCCCGAAACTCGGATCCGTTTGTCGGCGAGCGTCGTGATCTCGACGCGGTCATTCCTTTGCACGATTGGTTTCGCATCAGGAGCCCGTCGAATCGACCAGGACATGCGCTCGCAGGCGTCGTCATCGTTTTCGAAGTTGGTACACATCGTGACATATGCCGAGCCTTCGCTCGCAGTGGCCAGGACCGTGCCCGGTATCGTGGAGAAACGCGTCTTCATCGAACATGCGTACCGACTTCCGCTCGAGATCCGTGCGCCTTTCGGATTGGCTACGTTCAGGATGGTCTCGAACTGCTCCATGAAGCGCTGGCAGTCTGCATCGGTGCGCGTGCTTTGTAGTGCAGCTTCGGCTTCGTCTCCTTCGAGCATCGAGAAGTGCGCCGCCTGGTTGCCTTTCATCACCTTCAGTTGCTCCGGGTCCGTGGTCTTGAGCTCCCAGCCGTCGAGTACGTCAACGGTGAATCCCAGCCCTTCCACGCGGTGTGTTCCAGGTGGGGTCGGCGTCGGTACGGAGGCCCCAGCATCGGCTGGGATCGGTTTTGGCGTCGGTACAGACGCCCCGGCATCCGCCGGAACCGCGAGTGCGAGTGGGACGACCGTGATCGGGCGCTCCTTCCCGGGTTTCGAGTCGCATGCGACGAGTGTGAAGAAGAGGAACAAGTAGCGATCCCTCCTTACCCTCATGGCGTGCTCGTCGGCGTGTTCTTGGCTTCAATGGCCGGCGACGCCATCGCCGGTGTAATTGTCGGCGCGAACCCCGCGGGTGTGTACGCCCACAGCCAACCCGCGGCTCCACCACCTCCACCCTTGCCGGGGAGGCTCGGCGCACCGATGCCGGGCGTTGGCGCTGTTGCACCCGTGCCACCGTTTCCGCCGGAACCGCTGTCCGCGCCACCGGGGCCTCCTTGCGCGGCGGTGGTCGAACGCTGACCGACTTGCCCGGGATTCGAGCAGTTCGCGAGCGTGCATCCGCCGCCACCAGCGCCGCCGTTCGCGAACAGGTTGCCAGTGACCACGACATCGATTCCGGCCATCACCACGAAGCCGCCTGAACCGCCGCCGGTGCCGCCGATCAATACCGTGTTGCCACCGCTCTGGATCGCGCGACCGCCGCCGCCACCACCACCGTTCACGTCGATCGTGCCGCTGACCGTGACCGTCCCGCGACACGCGACCAGTGCGAGCGCACCGCCGCCGGCTCCCGGAAGCGGATGGCCGAGCGTCTGTTGCGCCTGCGAGGGACGTGTCGGATTGCGACCACCGATGAGTCCGGTGATAGTCGGATCGGGCGTGAGCATCGCTCCACCTGCACCGCCATTGCCGATGTCGGACGCACCGCCGCTCGCGCCCGCGACGCGAAAGCCGGCGCCACCACCGCCGCTGTTGGCGAACGCTTGGCCGCCGGACGTGCCACCCGCGCCCGCACCACCCGCGGATGCATCGAGGACACCCGCAACCGTCAGAGTGTCATCGGCGACGAGCGCGAGCGCGCGAGCGCCCGTAACGCGGAAGCTACGAGCCGCCGCGATCTCGATCGTCTTGTACCGCACCACGCAGATCGCAGGCCCCGCAGTCTGCGTGATGATGCCGCCGTTACAAAGCAGGTCGAGTCCGGTGTCGAGGGTGCCCGTCGCGCCCGGATCGAACGACGGCGCCGTGGCCGGCTCGTCGCACACGTCTGGAAGAAACACGGGCTCGATATAACCGCAGCGCACCGGATGCGTCGCATCCGCATCGAGACAGTCGAGCGTGCACGCTGCGGACGTGGTGCCACTTCCGTCGTTCGCGCACGTTTCGATCGCCGAGCGATTTGGCAGACACGCGACCGCATCGGGCACGCACGCGTTGCACCGGCTCGCGTCGGTGTTGCATCCACCGGCGCAGGTCTCGGTGCGGAGTCCGTCGCCAGTAGGGTTGCAGTACAGCGCGCTAGCGTCGGAGTCCACGCAACCGAGGAACTCGTCGGCGGTGCACGGACACGCGGGACCAGATGTGCAACGACCGAGCTCGCCGCACATCTGTCCCGTTGGGCAATCGGCATCGTCGATACAGACGACTTTGCATGAATCGACTGTGTCGTCTGGACCACCACACGCTGCGACGAAAGTGAACGCCACCAACCAGGACCTCTGCATACGACCTCCGTTAGAACGAGCCCATCACGTGAACGAACGTGCCACGCTCCGTGCTCGAGAATGCGAGCGGCGCGACCTCGTCGCGCGACACAGAACGCGAGCGGATGACGAGAAGGAGACCTCCGACGAATGCGGCGCCGCCGGAGGCACCCGCGATAATCGGGTTCCGACGAGCTCAACGATCGCCTCGTTGATGAACCGCTGCGAGATCTGCGCGTGCTGTGTCAGCTCGGTATGGAGGACCTTGATCGCCGTTTGGCCGAGCACCATGTGTTCGCCGACGAAGACCACTCCCATGCCTCCGGAACCGAGCTGCGCGATCAGTCGGTACGGACCGACGATGGACCCAACGACTACTGCCACCACGACGCCTCTGAAGGTGGCGATTGTCGCGCATGAAATCCGAGTGGTCCATCCTCGGATTCATCTTCGCGCATCCCTAGATAGGACCGCCCTGTAGCAAATTGATGCACCCGGAGCGAGATCCAAGGGAGTGGACCCGGCGAGTGCCTCGCCGCCATTCGAACTGACCTATGCTGACCTCCCGGCGAGCATGAACCGAATATCGACACGGCCTACGAGCGCATGATCTCTACAGCGGCCAATAGACAACACGACGTGAGAACCTCCGACGCGTCCGACGTGCGCAGAGGTGCTCTGTGAAGTACTGGAGGGATGTTCTGTCGCGCGACAATCAACGAGCCCATGTCATCTGGCTCAACACGGTGCGGGAGGGACCAAGTCCCCTTCGAGACATCGAAGACACAGATCTCGCCGGAGTGCGCTTCTCGGGAGGTGATCTGCGATTCGTTACCTTCAGGAATTGCTCATTCACGGACGCAGGCATCGAGTACTCGGACGTTGACAACGCTACGTTTATCGATTGCTGGGCGGAAACGTCGAGTTTGTCCCACGCGCGGTTCTATGATGTACGCATCCAAGCTTGCCGCTTTCAGCGGACAGACTTCAGATCAGATAGGTTTCCCGGCGCGCGAATCTCGGACTCGAAGCTCGAGCACTCCGCGTTCGGCCATGGCGCGTTCGTCGACGCAGTCGTATCGAACACATCTTTTCAGGGTTCCGGTTTCCCTGCTGCGCAAATCGACCGATCCAGGTTTGCCAACTGCGACGTTCGATACGCCTCCCTAGGAGGAGTGCCGATCGCAGGACGCAGTTTCGACACCCATTTCGAGAACTGCGACTTTCGTAGTGCCGACTTCACAGATCGTCGTTTCAGCGGCACTACCTTCTTGCGATGCAAGTTCGCCGGAGTGAATGGACGGCCAGTACTCGAGGGGCCGGTAACGATGGTCGAGCCGGACTTCTCCGAAGCGGGTGACGGATCGGACGTGCGTGACCCCGAGGTATTGCTGGGGATGTGGACGCGGTTGGGATCCACGTGATGCGACCCTGCAAGACCGTGACGGTCGCAAATCACGATCAGTCGATCTCTAGGATCGAAACGATCCGCCCGCCTGTCACCAAGAAGGGCCATGGGGTGATGCGATTCTCTCCGGCAGTCGCGAACATGCCGCTCCCGAGTTTCGGGTGGCTCTCCGACGAGGTTCGCTGCTGTGCGAGAGCGTGTCGGGATGGGGGTAGGTTCGGTCGGGCCTCTACGACGCTCCGGGTGCGCGGCCACCGCGAGGACGCGCCGTGACGGCGCTCCGCAAGCTCGGATGGGCGCGGAGCTGGACCGAGATGCGGTTCTTCCTCGAGCTCGAACGGTGTCCGTCGTGCGGCGAGCGCGACATTGGGGAGCCGCGGACGACCGGAGGTCTGTTCGAAGTTCCCGGTCGCGAACAGCGCGTTGATGGAGATATCTTCTACGTCACGTGTCCGCGCTGTGGGCACGCGCGCAACGGGCTGTTCTTCAACCTCGACAACTTCAAGAGCCCTGCGCATCTCCACCTCGGCGACGCCCGTCCGAGCCAGATCATCTACCCGCATCAGTTCGCGAAGGAGCTCGCATGGTGCCTCGAAGGGGTCGAGAGGGATCTGTCGAAGTACGCTGCGATGGACGAGCCACAGCTCGATCACAACAACGACCGATGGGTCATCGGCGAGACGTGTATCAACGAGCTCGAGAAGTTCATGCCGCCGGGCGCGGACGACGTCCCGGCCACGGCGTTCACGACCGACGAGGGACGCGCGTACTACGCGCTCCACCCCGCGCAGTTCGTTCGCGCCAACCTCGAGGCCGCGCGGACGCTACTCGTCGCCATCCGCGCGGAGATCGTGCGCGTCGCCGAAGCACAGCGTGCCGCGCGCGTGGCCTCCGGCAAAGTCACGCCGCCAACGCCGCTGCCGCTGCCGCCGTTCTCGCTCGCCGCGCTGAAGTTCCACGAGGCCTGGCTCGCCGAAGGCGACGGCCCGAACGCGCAGCGGATGACCGGCGCCGGCATCGACCTCCACAACCGGAACCTCGTCGGCCGCGACCTCTCGAAGAGCGCGTTCGAGAACATCACTCTTGACGGAGCTGACCTCACGCGCAGCAAGTGGCGCGGCGCGCATCTCGTCCAGGCCAACGGGTATGGCGCGTCCTGGACGTCCGCGCGGTTGACCGGCGCCACGTTCGAGCGATGCGTGTTCGCGAAAGCGCACATGGTGGACACATACCTGTTCGACAGTCTGTTCACGCAATGCCGGTTCGTCGGAGCAGATCTCACCCGAACGCTGTGGTTCCGCTCCACCCTGACCGGCTGCTACTTCCTGCTCCGCACCCAGCTCGTCGATGCAAGCCTCGATGGAGCCACCTTTACCGACTGCGATCTTCGAGGCACCGATCTTTCCGTCACTCGGGATGGACCGATCGGCACCACGGTCGGCACGCGCTTCATCCGCTGCGATCTTCGCGACACGATCTGGGAGGGTCGCGACCTGTTTCGGACGTCGTTCGTCGACTGCAAGCTCGCGGGTGCACGCGGACTGGCACGTCTCAAGGAGACGGTGCTCGAACGAATCGATCTGTCGCCCGGTGGCGACGGCTCGCGGATCGCGTCGCGTGGCGAGCTCCTGCAAGCTTGGTACACCAAAGACGCACCAGCTGACGAGCAGGTCTACGAGCTCCCACCCGACGATGCGTCGCGGCTGGCGGAGGTCGCGCGCGCCCACGGATGGTCCGCGCGGATCTGGGTGGTGACGCATGAAGACGGATATCGACACTGGGTGCGCGTGCGTGCGAACGGGATCGATCCAACGGCTATCGCGACGACCCTTGCCCGCGAGACGACGTTCGAACCGAAAGGACAGTAGTAGCTCGACCAGCGACGCTCGCTCATTTGGGTCGAGCGTTCACAGGAAGCGGGGACGAGGTCGACCAGATCACCTCGAGGCGGAGAGTATGAACATAGGGCAGCCGTCGGTGTTCGTTGAGGTAGTTCGAGAACTCGTCGCATTCGCGAGACGCATCCCCCTTCACGCCCTGTCGAACGAGCAGCAGCTGTGCACCAGCTCGTCCAACGAACGACTACGCACCATCCCTCGCTAACCGCCGCGTTCCTCGACAGCGTGCAACACTATCGCGACGACGCCTGATCGATTCGAACACGAACAGCGTTCTTCATCTCAGCGTCAGGTAGCCAGTTCAACGCCTGGCCGCGCAACATGTCCAGATCGCGCGCGTTGCGGGCAAGTTCACCAGCATTCTCGAAGAACCACACGCTGTCATAGCGAGCGAGAACCTGATAGAGCGCCAACGTGGCCTTCTGGCCAGAGAGCGCCTCGTGCCGTGCAAACTCGCCGTGCTGCGTGCCAATGACGAGAGCTGTAGTGCGCCACAAGCAATCCTCGATCGTCTTGTCCTGCGGGTAGAAGGCCAGAGGATCCGGGACATCAGCGAACAACTCGCGGTGCTCGCGAAGTAGCTTGATCGCCCACCACGACGCTACAGTGGAATGTGTTTCATCCAGGAAGTGAATCGTTCTTGCCCTTGTGCGTGGATCGCTGTCACAAGAACGATCGATTGCGATCCTCATAATGTCATTCGCGAGATCCACATTGAACACACGGTAGAACAGGCGAGCTAGCCACATCGCTCGCTCGCGCTCACGAGGATCGGTGTCAGGCGGTGTCCACCCACGAAGCGCACCTTCTGTAATCTGCTCGATCGAGTCCCTATTGACGGCAGGACCATCGAAGTTTGTCGAGTTCGTCGCAAGCAGACCGTGCCCCGCGCAACGCCAATTCGACAACCAGGACCGGTCATCGTCATCCAACCTTTGCGCGGTCCCTGTGTGTGGTAGGCCGACCATCGGCGCTCCGGCGTACTCCTCGTGCCGTTCGCAACGACAGAAGTAGACCGCGCTTCGCGCAAGCGACTGGAGGTATCTCGCATCCTCGGTATCGAACATGTCAGCGATGGAAACTTCAGAGCGCTTGCCGACGGGCTCGACGAGCTTCACATTGCGAATGTTCTTTACACGCTGTCCACACCTGGAACACCGGATGTTGGAACATCCTCGAGGTGCGAGGTGTGTGGGGTCGCAATCGTATTCGTCGGGAAGCGGACAGGAAGCGTCGACTAGGTGTCCATGATGCGCACAGAAATTCAACAGCGTAGGAGTCACTTTGCGTTCCTGTCATTACCCACGAAGAGGTTCAGTTCCTCGAAGCTAATGCCCTTCGATTCTGCGACAGCACACAACGTGTCCTCATCGAGGACCCATGGATTCCTGCGAGTACGGCCGGTGTACGTCGTAACGCGATGACGAATCCTCTGCGAAGTAGCCGTTCGCGGCGCTCGCGATCTCGTGAAAGCTGTGCGCCTCGATGCCATTGAGCTGGGCGAACAATGCTAGCCGTGCCATATCGAGATCAGCACCCATAACCTCAGCGAGTCTCATGCCGCGGAACGTTGTACCAGAGATGCCCGCCTTGAGCGGCAGCGCATTTTCACGCGCACGTTGTGTGAATGGTGCATCGGGGTTGACCATGTTCGCCTTGCTCCCGACCACCCAGGGCAGGTGCGGTCCTCCTTGCGACTCGGCGAACGCCATCTCACGCTCACTTAACGCCATTCCGCGTGCGTTGGCTTCCGCAATCGTCAGTGTTGTTCTCGCGAATGGACTACCTTCTCCAGAGGGTGTGGGCGATGAGTGCGGCTGTCCGAGTTGCGCGGAGGCGGCCTCTGCAGTGAACTCCCTCGTTCTTTGCCCGTTGATAGTCTTGATGCTTACGATCGTTCGCGTTGACGTGCCGCTTCGCAGAGGTGGGATTCGAGCTCGTCGAGCGTGATGGACTGGCTGCTCGTAGTCATCGCAGTCCCCCAGCGCCAAACATCATGCGCCGTCCAGCGTTCATAACCTCGGAAGCTTAGCCCACGTCGCTGACACGCTTGCTGGTCGGGTAGCTGGAATCTCCTCGGGCTCGGTGAAGAACCGACGCATCGAGTTCCACGGTCGGCAGGAAGGATCACGTGCGCACAAAACGCAGCGTCGCTAGCGAGCGCCAAGCATCGAACAAGCGCGTCAGTCATCGACATCCTCGTCATCATCCTCGATGACGTCGTGGCCCTCGGGGCGCTCCACGCTCGGCTCCTTCGACGTTCTCCAGCAGCGCCTCGGACACCGACTGCAGCTTCTCGTCGGTTTCTCGAGGAGCATCCTCATGCTTCGCTACGCGCGCTCGGGCCGGCGGAGGTTTCTCGTTTCGTGCTCCGGTGCGCGAAAGAGATGAGTCGGGCGCGGGTGTCCTGGGTGCTCGGGACGGCGCTTCGGTCACTGTTTTTCCTGTTCCTCGAGCAGGTCACCCGTCAGGATCTGACGCCGGCGGTCTTGTCTGTCGCGAATTGGCGCTACAGCTCGGTCCCTCGCCATCTCGACGCGAGTCAGGTCGAGCGCGTCGTCGCCGCGGTCTCCGCGGAGCCGCGCGACCACGCGATCGTGCTCTTGCTCGCGCGGTTGGGGTTGCGTGCCCTCGAGATCGTGATGCTGGAGCTCTCCGACATCGACTGGCGTGCCTCGGAGATCACGGTGCCGGGCAAAGGATCGGTTCGGGATCGATTGCCACTGCCGTCTGACGTCGGCCAGGCGCTCGCGACGTATCTACGCGACGGGCGTCCGCAAAGCTCGTGCCGACGAGTCTTCTTGTGCTCGCGCGCACCGTATGGCGCGTTCTCTGGATCCAGCGTCGTCAGCACCGTGGTCGCGCGCGCGTTGCGGCGCGCCGGGATCGACGACCCGCCGAGCCATGGTGCGCATCTCTTGAGGCATAGCCTCGCGACGACGCTGCTCGCGGTCGGCGCGTCGATGTCCGAGATCGGCGAGGTGCTCCGGCATCGCTCACCGACGATGACCGAGATCTACGCCAAGGTCGACCTGACCGGATTGCGCACGCTCGCGCAGGCCTGGCCGGTGCAGGGAGACGCGCGATGACCACGATGCGTGAAGGTGTCGTCGAGTATCTCGCGCTTCGTCGAAGCCTCGGCTTCTCGTTGCGCAAGGTTGAATGGATGTTGGGGCAGTTCCTCCGCTACGCCGAGCTCGAGTGCGCCGAGTTCATCACGACCGACCTTGCTGTCCGATGGGCCCGGGTACCGGCCCAGTCGCAAACGGCCACGTGGTCGGCCCGGTTGTCGGCGGTTCGTCTCTTCGCGGCGTGGTGGAGTGCCATCGACCCACGTACAGAGATCCCGCCGCTCGGGTTCTTCCCCGGACGATATCGCCGCCAGGCCCCGTACATCTACAGCGACGCTGAGATCGAGGCGATCGTGCGGACCGCCGGCAAGCTTTCGTCGCGTGCCGGTCTACGTGGCCCGACCTACGCCACCATCTATGGGCTCCTCGCCGCGACGGGCATGCGGATCAGCGAGGTGATCGCGCTCGATGTTGCCGACGTCGACCTGCACCACGGCGTCATCACGATCCGGCGGACCAAGTTCGGGAAGTCGCGTCTGCTGCCGCTTCACGCTTCGACCGTCGTCGCGCTCGACAGGTACGCACGCCACAGGGACAGAGCCGTGGTGCGAGCGTGCGACGGCTTCTTCCTCTCCGAGAAGGGCGATCGCATCTCGCAGTGGGGCACTCGCTACAATTTCGCGCAGGTCTCTCGCAAGGTCGGGCTCCGTGCACCCGGTGGTCGTCACGGTCACGGGCCACGGATCCACGACATGCGCCACCGCTTCGCGGCGCGCACGCTCGTTGCTTGGTATCGCGCAGGCCTCGATGTCGAGCGCGAGCTTCCCCGGCTCTCGACCTACCTCGGCCACGCTCACGTCGCCGATACGTACTGGTACATCGAGGCCGTGCCCGAGCTCCTGCAGCTCGCCACCGAGCGCTGGATGCGCGGCCGTGCAGGTGCATCGTGACGACGTTCTCCGCGCTGCTGCAAGCGTTCTTCGCCGAGCGCCTCGTTCGAGAGCGACGCGTCAGTCATCACACTGTTGCGGCCTACCGAGACTGTTTTCGGTTGTTGTTCGGCTTCGCGAAGCGGCGCCTTTCGAAAGCGCCATCGCTCTTACTTTTCGAAGACCTGGACGCGCCGTTCGTCGTCGATTTCCTCCAGCATCTCGAGACCGATCGCGATAATGGCGCTCGATCCCGAAACGCTCGGCTGGCGGCGCTCCACTCGTTCTTCAGTTACGTAGCGCTCCGCGAGCCTGGATACGCGCACCAGTGCCAGCGCGTCCTGGCAATCCCGAGCAAGCGACATGAGAAACGCCCGATCGACTTCCTGCTCGCCGATGAGATCGATGCGCTACTTGGCGTCATCGATCGCTCGACGTGGATCGGTCGTCGGGATCGCACGCTGCTGTCCCTTGCAGTCCAGACCGGGCTGCGTGCCTCCGAGCTCGTCACGCTGCGATGCCGCGACATCGTGCTTGGACCGAGTGCTTTCGTTCGCTGCGAGGGCAAAGGCCGCAAGCAGCGCTGCACACCACTGCGCCGCGATCTGGTCGCACTCGTCGAAGCATGGCTCCGCGAGCGACGTGGCCAGCCCGACGATCCCGCGTTTCCGTCACAGCGCGGTGGGGCCTTGAGCCGTGACGCTCTCGAGAAACTGCTCACCAAGGTGAGCGTCCGGTGGACCGCACCTGAATGCACGGCTTGCTCGGCTTCCGTGTACGCGGCTCCGTCGAGACCCTCGGTGGATGCGTTCACTTCCTGACCCGTCCGATTCGTGGAGCCCCGACGATGCG
>JAEYYV010000061.1 GCA_023428295.1 Pseudomonadota bacterium | reverse complement strand
ATGCAGCGCCGCGGTCGGCGAAGGCGATCGCGATGCGTATGTCACTGTCGCGCAGGCGCTGGGGCAGCTCGGCGCCGCGACCGCGCTCGTGCAAGCGATCGCGCTCGCCGAGATGCGCGTGCCGGTCGCGATCGGCTTGCACGCGGCTGCACCGGAGCTCGCGTCGGCCATTCGCGTCGAGGTGTCCGGGGCGTCCGCGGAGGTAGCGGCGTGAGCGTCGCGCTCGTCACCGGTGCGTCGCGGGGCATCGGGCGCGCGATCGCGATCGAGCTCGGCGCGCGTGGCTACATCGTCGCCGTGAACTATCGCTCCGACGACGCGGCCGCGGCAGAGACCGTCGCGGCAGCGGGGCAGGGGGCGCGCGCATTCAAAGCGGATGTCTCCGATCCTGCCGCGGTGGCGGCGATGTTCACCGCGCTCGACGCGATGGGACCGCTCGGCGTCCTCGTGTGCAACGCGGGCATCACGCGCGACACGCTCCTCGGCGCGAGCACGCCCGCGGACTTCGACGCCGTGATCGCCACGAACCTCGGCGGTGTCGTCGCGTGCTGTCGCGAAGCGAGCAAGCGCATGATGGCCAGGCGCGCGGGCTCGATCGTCAACCTCTCGAGCGTGGCAGCTCAGCGTCCGGGGCGCGGACAGAGCAACTACGCGGCGAGCAAGGGCGCGATCGAGGCGTTTACCAGGTCGCTCGCCGTCGAGCTCGCTCCGCGCGGCGTGCGCGTGAACGCGGTGGCACCCGGCATCATCGACACCGCGATGACCGAAGAGCTGCAGGCGATCGCGCCCGACGAGCTCGCGAAGCGGATCCTGATGAAGCGCCTCGGCACAGCGTCCGAGGTAGCGAAGGTGGTCGCGTTCCTCGCGTCCGACGATGCGAGCTACGTGACCGGCCAGGTGTGGAACGTCGACGGAGGATTCAAGCTCGAATGACCGGACCCGAGATGCTCGAGTTTCTGCGCTCGCGGCGCAGCGTCAGGACGTTCACGGCACAGCCCGTCACACGCGAGGTGATCGAGCGCGTGTTCGACGGCGCGACCACCGCTCCGTCGGCGACCAATCGTCAGCCGTGGCGCTTCGCGGTGGTGAGGTCGTCGGCGACGCGAGCGAAGATCGTGGCGGCCGTCGCGGCGAAGACGACCGAGATGAAAGCGATCATCGCGAGGAGTCACCACGCCGAGGACTTCGGCAACTACGGCGACTTCTTCCACGAGCCACTCGCGGCGGCGCAGGTGATCGTGATCCCGCAGTACCGCGAGTATCCCGACCTGATCGCGAACCTCATCGCGTCGGGTGGCGGCGATCCGGCGAAGTTCTCGACGGCGTCGGCGATGCAGGCGGAGCGCGTATCGACGAGCATGGCGGTCATGAGCTTGCTGCTGCAGGCGCACGCCGAAGGCCTCGGCGCGTGCATGATGGCCGGGCCGATGGTCGCTCGCGACGAGATCCATGCCCTCCTGGGGATCGAGGAACCGTGGCGCATGGTCGGTGCGATCGCGCTCGGCTATCCGACGCTGCAGGAGACGCCCGTGCGCGGGCGCAAGCCGCTGGATCGAGTGATCACGTGGTTCGACGAGGAGGAGAACGTATGACCGAAGCAGCCGTTGCCCAGGGTACCCAGCTGTCCAACGCCGAGATCGAGGAGGCGGTCCGCAAGATCGTCGCCGAGTCGCTCGGTCGAAAGCTCGACGAGGTGAAGGTGGACTCCGTCCTGATGGCGGACCTCGGCGCCGAGTCGCTCGACTTTCTCGACATCGTGTTTCGCATCGAGCGCGACTTCTCGATCGAGATCACGCGCGGCGAGATGGAGCGCGCCTCGCGCGGTGACATGTCGCAAGAGGAGTTCGCGCCGGGCGGGGTGATCTCGGAGGCGGGCCTCGCGCGGCTACGCGAGCTCATGCCCGAAGCGCGCGATCGCATCGCGCCAGGGCTCCGCCCGTCGACGATCCTCACGCTGTTCAGCGTGCAGACGTTCGCGAACATGGTGATCGGCAAGCGCGACGGACGGTCCGTGTGACCGTGATCGGCGAGCGACTCCTGCACACGACGACGAGCCTCTGTCGTGAGTGCAAGGAGGCGATTCCCGCCTCGGTCGTCGCGCTCGGCGCCGAGGTGTGGATGAAGAAGGCGTGCGAGCAGCACGGCGCGCAGGAGGTCCGTCTCTCGACGAGCACCCAGTGGTACGAGCAGACGCGCGCGGTGAAGCAGCGCTTCACGCCGCCGCAGGTGTTCAAGAAGGAGATCGTCGACGGCTGCCCGTTCGATTGCGGCCCGTGCACGGCGCACACGCAGAAGGTTCGCCTGCCGGTCGTGACCATCACGAGCGCGTGCAACCTGGATTGCCCGATCTGCTACGTGCACAACAAGAACGACGACGCGTATCACATGCCCGTCGAGGACTTCGCGATGGTACTCGAGCACCTACGCACGGATCACGGCGCGGAGCTCGACATCATCAACCTCACCGGCGGCGAGCCGACGTTGCATCCGCGCCTCTTCGACATGCTCGAGCTCGCGGCGCGGCAGGGCATCCATCGCGTCACGGTGTGCAGCAATGGCATCAAGCTCGCGAAAGACGAAGCGTTCGTCGAGCGGCTCGCGAAGTACAACGCACGTATCGCGCTGTCGTTCGACACGTTCGATCCGCACACCGACCGAGTGATGCAGGGCGCGCA
Organism: Pseudomonadota bacterium; assembly: GCA_023428295.1. Lineage (GTDB taxonomy): Bacteria > Myxococcota_A > Polyangia > Haliangiales > Haliangiaceae > JABFXX01. The sequence goes on along the minus strand of JAEYYV010000061.1, from coordinate 6,818 downwards.
GATGCTCGCGCTCAAGCTCGAGGCGCTGCGTCTGTGCGAGAAGCATGGCGTCGACGTGACGCTCATCCCCGTGATGACGCGCGGGCTCAACGAGCACGAGATCGGAAAGATCATCGACTTCGGTATGCAGAGCCCCGCGGTGCGCCACCTCGAAGTGCACACGATGACGTTCACCGGGCAGAGTGGCACCACGTTCCAGCGCGCGGAGCAGCGGTCGGGACGCATCTCGATGTTCGAGGTGCTCGAGGAGATCGAGAAGCACACGACCGGCCTCCTGCGTCCCAGCGACTTCGTGACGTCGCCCTGCGCACACCCGCTCTGCTACCAGATCGCGTATCTGCTCGTCGATCCCGACGGTGGTGCGCCGATTCCGTTCACGCGGTTCCTGCCCGCGAGCGAGCTGTACGACGCGCTCTCGGATCGTCTCTATCTCGAGCCGTCGCCTCGTCTCGAGGAGTCACTGCGCGGCGCGATCGATCGCCTGTGGGCCGAGGCGCCCGACGACGACGCCGATGCACAGCGCACGCTGCGCCTCCTGCGCGCCCTCGTCGACACCATGTCCCTCCCGCGCGAGGAATCGCTGCGCGCGGGCGAGAAGGCGATCAAGGCGGTCTACGTGCACTCTCACATGGACGAGGAGACGTTCGACGTGGAGCGCACCATCGATTGCTGCGACTCCAACTGCTACGCGGACGGCACCACGATCCCTGTCTGCAACTACAACGTGCTGTACCGAGAGAAGGAAGCGAAGTTCAACGTGGAGCCCGCGCAGTGGGGCACGCGCTCGGGCGGACAACGCGTGTTCACGCTGCCGGTGCTGCGATGAAGCGCCTCGAGGGCAAGCGCTGCGTCGTCACCGGCGGATCGCGCGGACTCGGGCGCGCGATGTGCGAGGCCTTCGCCGACGCGGGCGCGAAGATCGCGTTCACGTATCGCACCGACACGCAGGATGCGGAGGCCACGCGCGCGTCGCTCGTGGCGCGCGGATGCGAGCCGCTCGTGTTTCAGGGCGATGTCGCGGACAGCGCGCACGTCAAAGACTGTGTCGCGCAGATCGGCAAGGCGTGGGGCGGCATCGACGTGCTCGTCAACAACGCGGGCATCACGCAGATCTTGCCGATCGCGCTCCTCGAGGAGGCCGACTTCGACGCCGTCATCGCCACGAACGTGAAGGGGCCGTACCTGTGGTCGCGCGCCGTCCTGCGCTCGATGATCCGCGCCAAGGCCGGGCACATCCTGAACATCGGCTCGTTCGCGAGCGAGCGGGTGATCGAGGCGCCGGTGCACTACGCCGCCGCGAAGTCCGCGCTGCGCGGCATGACCGAGGCGCTCGCGCGCGAGGTGGGTCGCTACAACATCAACGTGAATCTCTTGTCGCCGGGGCTCCTCGACTGCGGGCTCGCGCGCATGCTGCCCAAGCACCGCGTGCAGGAGTACCTCTCGCAGGCATCGCTCGGTCGGCTCGGTACCGCGGCGGAGGTCGCCGCGATCGCGACGTTCCTCGTCTCCGACGAGAGCTCGTTCATGGCGGCGGCAAAGATCGTCGCCGACGGGGGCCTGTGATGAACACCGAGCAGATGCTGCGCGAAGGCTACGAAGCGTACCGGCGCTACGTGAACCCGCTCGTGACGCTGCGCGCGGAGCTGCTCGGCGAGCCGACGCGGATCAAGAGCGTCGTCGATGGGCAGCTCGTCGAGCCGCGCGGTGCTGTCGAGGACTTTCACGGTACGCAGACGTTTGGTCATCGCCATCCCGCGATCACCGCGGCGGTCACGGAGTTTTTGGCGAGCGACTCGCCGAACTGGTTCCCGTGCCGCGTGAACCCGTACGCGGGGCTCCTCGCGCAGCGCTTGTGCGAGCGCTCCGGTGTCTACGACAACGTGTTCTTCGCGAACTCCGGCTCGGGTGCCGTCGAAGCCGCGATGAAGCTGGCGCGCGCCGCGACCAAGAAGCCGCGCATCATCTCCCTCGACGGCGCGTACCACGGCACCACCATGGGCAGCTGCGCGCTGATGAAGCCCGGTATGTTCAAGGATCCGTTCGGTCCGCACGTGCCGGACGCGGGTCCGATTCCGTTCGACGACATCGACGCGCTCGCCGCGGCGTTTGGCGGCGGTGACGTCGCCGCGGTGGTCCTCGAACCGATCCAGCTCGAAGGCGGCGTGCGCACGGTCTCGCCCGCGTTCCTCGAAGCCGCGTGCGAGCTGACCGAGAAGCACGGCGCGCTGCTCGTCGCCGACGAGATCCAGACGGGGCTAGGCCGCACGGGGTGCTTCCTCGCGAGCGAGACGTGGCCGCGCCGCCCCGACGCGCTCATCCTCGGCAAGCACCTGGGCGGTGGCCTCGTGCCGATCAGCGGCATGCTGACGCGCTCCGAGCTGTTCGAGCGTGCGTACGGCGAGCACTACGCGTCCGCCGAGGCGCACAACACCACGTTCGGCGGCTCGGGCCTCGTCTGCGTCGCCGCGCTCGCAGCGCTCGATCTTCTCACCGACGATCTGATCGCGCGCGTGGGCAGGATCGGCGACGCGTTTCGCGCCAAACTACACGAGACGCTCTCGCGGCACGAGCTGTTCGTTCGCGTGAAGGGCGCGGGGCTGCTCGTCGGTATCGAGCTGCGCCCGTCCGATCATCCGTGGCTCTCGTTCGAGCACTTCGGCATCGACGCGCTCGTGGATCAGCCGACGATCGGTGTGCTCGCGTGTCATCGACTCTACAAGCGCGGCTTCTATTGCTTCGCGTGTGGCCACGACTGGCGCATCCTGCGCGTCCTGCCGCGCTTCACCATCGAGGAGCAAACCCTCGACGCGTTCGTCACCGCGATCGACGAAGAGCTGGAGTACTTGTGCAACCTGACGTGAAGCGCGCGCTCGTCCTCGGCGGCACCGGCACCGTGGGCAGCGCGGTCCTGCGCGAGCTCGCGCGGCGATCCGTTCCCGCCGTGTTCACTTACCTCCGCTCCGAGGAGAAAGCACGCATGCTCGCCGCCGAGCTCGGACATACGGCCGTGCGCGTCGATCTCGCGGATGCATCGGCCACGACCGCGTTCCTCGACCAGCAAGGACCCGTCGATGTCGCGATCCACTGCGCGGGCGTGAGCTCCGGGCTCTCGCTTCCCGAGACCGACATCGCGACCTATCAACACGCGATGGCGGTGAACGTCCAGTCGGCGTTTCTCCTCTGCAAGTGGATCGCGGCGCGCGCCACGAAGTGTGACGTCGTCCTCGTCAACGGCCTGGATCGCGCGCAGTCGCTGCCGCTGCCGGCGCACTTCGCGGCGTCGCAAGGCGCGCTGTCCGCGCTCGCGATGGCGGTCGCGCACGAGGTCGGCGCACACGATATCCGGATCAACGTCGTCGCGCTCGGTCCGCTCGAGAGCGGAATCTCGCAAGGGCTCGCGGCGCGCCGGCGTAAGGACTACGAGACGTTCAGCTCGCTGCGCCGTCCCGGCAAGCCCGCGGAGGTGGCCACGACGATCGCGTGGCTCGCCCTCGAGAACACGTTCATCCAAGGCAAGGTGCTTCCCGTGAACGGAGGTATCTAGCGCGTGGTCGCGCCCGTGAACGCAGCGAGCGCGAGCGGCCCGCACATCTCGTTCCTGCCGGGCCGCGTGCAATGTCCGCTCGCCGGCGTCGGTACGCGCGCGGGCAACGCGAGCAACCGCCTCGTCGTCGATGACCCGGCCACGCGCGCGACGATCGACCATTCGACGATCACGCTCGAGGATGATCGCGCGTGCGCGCCGAAGACCGTCGTCGCGGACTTCGTGTGGCTCGCAGAGGGCCCCGCGCCGTTCACGATTCACGTCGAGGTGTTCAAGTCGGGTCACACGTGGTCGATCGACTTGCACACGCACGAGCCGGCGCCCCTCACCGATCGCCGCGCCGCCCGCTACGAGCCGTTCACGATCGTCGCGATCGACAATGGCCGGCGCGAGGTGCTCGTCTCCATCGACAAGCTCGCCGATGCTGTCTTGCACGTGCCGCTCGCGCGCCGGCTCGGCTCGAAGCTCATGACGATGCGGGACCACGGCGCGGGTGGGGGCGCGCTGTTCGACCGCTCGATCGGCATCGGCGCGCTTGGCCGCGGCTCGTTCCTCGTGCGCGCGCGGCTCGCGCCCCTCGACGCGAGCGCCGAGGTGACACGCGGACAACTCGCGACGATGCTCGCGAGCGGTGAGTGGGAGCTGTCGATCGAGGCGCTGACCGATCGATACCTTCCCGAGATCGTGGCGCGCGATCTGCGGCTCTACGGCATCGCCGATGTTCCACTGCTCGCCGAGCTCGCCGCCGGCCGGCTGCGCAGAGGCCAGACGCTCGCGTTTCGCACGACGGGCGAGGTTCGCCTCGACGATCGCACCGCGCCGCTCGACAACGCGCGAGACCTCGCGCGCACGTACATCGAGTTCCACATGCTCGGCGGCATCATCGCGGCGGCGCTGCGATGAGCGAGCGCGACGCGGGCCTCGACGCCGCGCGAGCGATCGCGATGATGTTCGTCGTCGCCACGCACGCGGCGATCTCGTTCATGGTCACGCCGGTCGGGTGGGCGGTCCAGGATCGCAGCCAGCACCTGGGCGTCGACCTGTGGGTGTGGATCGTGCGCGCGTTCGCGATGCCCACGTTCTTCTGGCTCGCCGGCTACTTCTCGCGCGCGGTGCTCGTGAAGGGTGGCGTCGCTGGCTTCGTACGTAACCGCGCGCTGCGCATCTTCGTGCCCCTCGCGATCACGCTCGTTCCCATGTCGCTGCTCGTCGGCGCGATCTGGGATTGGGGACGCGACGTCACGGTGCGCGCCGCCGTCGCGGACAACATTCCCAAGCTCCAGCGCTCGGAGATCGAGATCTTCCTCGGGCACCTGTGGTTCCTCTACTACGTGCTGTGGCTCTCGCTGGCCGCGCTCGGGATCGCCACTCTCGCGCGTCACGTCCGCGCGCGCATGCCGGTGCTCGCTGTTCCGATCGCGCTCGCGTTCGGCGTGCTCGCGTATCTCGGCGCGCTCCACACCGACACGCCGCTCGGCTTTGTCCCGAGCGTCCCGATCCTCCTCTACATGGGTGGCTTCTTCGCGTGGGGCTGGCTCGTGCATGCTCGGCCCGACGAGCTCGCGCGGTATGCGCGTCGCGCCTGGCACGCGCTCGCGCTGTCCGCGCCGCTGCTCGCGATCGTCATCGTCACGCTCGCGCGAGGACTCTCGGTCATCGAGTCTCCGCCGCTCTACGCGATCGCCGCGAGCGCGCTGTTCTCGATCGCACTCGTCGTGTTCCTCCTCGGGGCGTGCACGCGCTACCTCGCGCGGCCGCGCCCGCTCCTCCAGCTCGCGTCGCGGGGCTCGTACTGGTTCTACGTGCTCCACCTGCCAGTGGTGGTGGCGCTGCAGGTCGCGCTCTCCCAGGTCGCGATCCCCGGTCCGCTCAAGTACCTCGTGATCGTCGCGATCACGACGGCCGTGTGCGTGGGGAGCTACGCCCTGGCGTCAAGAGTCGCGCCCACAGGTAGAGCTCCAGGTAGAACGGGTTATACGGACGCTTCGGCGCTTCGATAGTTCCGTACTCGACCTTCTCGGTCTCCGCGGCATACGTGCCGAAGATGCGGTCCCAGATGATGAGAGCGCCGCCACAGTTCTTGTCGAGGTACTTCTCGTTCTTCGCGTGATGCACGCGATGGTTCGACGGCGAGTTGAAGAAGAAGTCGATCACCGGCAGCTTGCCCACGTACGGCGTGTGCGTGAGGAAGTCCCACGCGCTCGCGATGGCCAGCACCACGCCGAACGCGAGGGGATGAAACCCGAGCGCGATCACCGGCACGAAGAAGATCCAATCGATCGCGCCTCCGGTCCACGAGTTGCGCAGCCCCGTCGAGAGGTTCATCCACGGCGAGTTGTGGTGAACGGCATGCGACGCCCACATGAACGGGACCGCGTGGCTCGCGCGATGCGACCAGTAGTAGAAGAAGTCGTTCACCACGAACAGCACCGCCCAGTGCCACCAGTGGTCCATCGACCAGCGCAGAGGCGTCAGCTCGTACACGCCCATCAGGATCAGCGCGATGACCGCGCCCAAGAAGATACGCACGATGACGTAGCCCACCGTGATCGCGATGCTGGTGAACGTGTCCTTCAGCTCGTAGCGCTTGTCGCGCAACAGGAAGTAGCTGACGACGCCCTCGACGGTGAACGCGCCGAACATGACGAACGCCGCGATCCACGGGATGAGCTCCCAGAGGTCCACGGTGCTATCGTGCCATCCGGCGGATCGGCAGGTAAAGCGCGCCGATCGCCAGCTGCAGGTAAAAGGTGGAAGCGCGAAACACGACGACGATCACGATGGCGTCCGCTGGCGCGACGAGGTCGCCGAAGAACCACGCGGCCGCCGCTTCGCTCGGGCCCGCGCCACCGGGCGTGGGCATCGCGAACACGAAGCACAGATAGACGAGCGCGCGCAGGCACAGCGTGACGAGCGGCGGGTCTCCGAGCACGAGCGCGAGCCCGACGAGCGGCGCGATGTACGACGCGTAGTAGACGAGGTGCACCGCGACGAGAGCGATCGCGATTGTTACCCGCGACACGCGGTCATCACCGACGCGGTCATCGCGAGTCGCGCCGCGGATTCGTGCGAGCCGTGCGACCGTGCGGAGCGCGACGTCCCGCGTGCGTTCGATGCGCGACTGCCACGCTGCGCTCGCGAGCAGGCGGCGATGCGAGAGCCACACGGCGATCGCGCGAATCCATCGCGCGCCGATGCGCTCGCTCGAGAGCACCGCGACGACCAGCGTCGCGCCGAGCGCGATCGCGCCGAACCACACGATCGCCGTGCTGGT
>JAEYYV010000058.1 GCA_023428295.1 Pseudomonadota bacterium | reverse complement strand
AGGGGCCCATTCGGACCGCCGCAGTCCGCGACGGTGCACGTGCCGGACTCGTCGTGATGTTCGGTATCGAGATCGCACACGCCGTTCTCGTTGTCGTCCCAGCACGCGACGCCGCGCGCGCCCATCGGACCGGGAAGGCCCATCGGACCCTGCGGACCTTGCGGACCTTGCGGTCCCATCGGGCCGACCTCGCCTTGCGGACCCGCCGGGCCAGCCGCACCGTCGACACCCGCTGGACCCGCCGGACCCACCGGACCCACCGGACCCGCCGGACCTGCTGCACCTGCGGGACCCGCCGGACCCGCCGGCCCTTGCGCGCCCTGCATGCCGGTCGTGTCGCCGACCCACGTGCCGTTCTCGTCGACGACCATCTTGTCGCCGATCGAGATGGAGCGGGGGTGGATGTCGCCGATCGCGTCGCTCGAGACGATCGCGTATGGAACGCTGACGAGCTTGGTGCGCGGCAACAGCTCTTCGCCGTTGATCGTCACCGACAGGAATACCTGGTCGCCAGAGAACAAGTCCGGCGTGATCGTCGTGCCGTCACCGAGCACCGACGAGAAGTAGCCGTCGTCGAGCCTCTGCGATTCCTGCTCGGACCAGATCGCATCACCACCGGTCGGTTGCGTGTACAAGCCGTACTTGATGCTGACGGTTCCCGCCGCGGGCAGACCGTCGACGTTATAGAGCCGACCTTGATGCGCGAGCTGCATCGGCGCGCCTTGCGCGTGCGCGAGTCCACCCGCCAATGCACCGAGCGCGAGCGCGCTCGAGGACAACGTCTTTGCGATTCGCTTCAACACTTACTCACCTCCCACGCCGGGTTGCAAAACATGCTTGGAGTTGCGCTGGATCTTCGCGTCGCCCGTCGACACGCTCGTCACGAGCATGAACGACTTGCTACGCGCGACTTGCGAGCCACCGACGGAGCTCGACGCGCTTGGCGAAGACTTGGGCTTCGCGCTGTCACTATCTGGAACGATGTTGTCACCGCAGCTCGCGCCGATCGCGAGCGCTACGAACAGTCCTAGAAACTTCATCCGATCCTTCTTTTTCCGATGCGATCCGCGTCGCGCGACATGCGCTCGTGCGGTGTCTAGAAGGGGAGTCGGAAGGTGCGTCGAGTCGCTCGGGTATGGCACGGTGAGCGACCGCTGGTAAGCTCCGCTCATGATTCGTCTGATCATCTTCCTGGCGCTCGCGGTCGGGCTCGCGTACGTGGGCGCGACGGTGAAGCTGGGCAAGCGGACGTTCTTCGGGCACATCCGCGCGATCTGGGCGACCGAGGAAGTGCAGGACCTCAAGCACGGCGTCGAGGAGAAGGCGGGCCCCGCGGTCGATCGCGTGAAGCGCGGCGTGAAGGCGGGTATCGAAGCTGCGGAAAACGACGAAGTGAGCGCGAGCTCGACGGGCTCTGGCTCCGCATCGGGCTCGGCTGTCCCCGCGCCAGCGAACTGACATGAAGTTCCCGCTGACCGAGCAACTGATCGAGGAAGCGCGCCGCTTCGAGCTGCGCAGCGCGTGTCGCGATTGCTTCTTCTGGCGCGAGCAACGCAACGCGTGCGCGCACGACTGGCCCGACGAAGGTCAGCGTCGCTGGCCGCTCGATGCGCCCGATCCCGTGACGGGCGAGCGGCCGACCGAGGTCGCGTTCTGTAAAGAGTTCGAGCTCGCCTAGGGCGTCGGCGTGCGCGGTCGCTTCACGGCGACCGCCGTCGCGTAGCACCGAGATGTTCGGGGAGGGCGACGTTAGAGCGCCGTCAGATCGGAGGTGGCGTGTGCGTTCCGACGAGCTTCGCCACGCCGAGGCTGTTCGCGCTGATCAGGTTCGCCGCAGCGGTGCGGTTGGTGCCCATGGTCGCGCCGGTGAGCGTGGCCGTCGGCAGCGCGTAGATCGCTTGCTCGTACGTGTGCATCGAGGGTGGACACGGACCGGCGTAGCCGCGCGCGTTGTCGTACGCGTTCGTTTGATGCGCGCCCACGACCTCGGGCGGCTCGTACACGCGCGAGATGTTCTCCGGGACGTTCGTCGCGGTCGCGGGGATGTCGTAGATGACCGAGTGGATGAACGGGTTCTGTGCGTTGAAGATGTCCGTGAACACGATCGCGAAGCTCATCGTGCCCGCGGGCGGATTTGTCCACGCGAGCGGCGGCGATCGATTCATCCCCGTCTGGTTCGTGCAGACATGCGCGAGCGGAATCACGCCACCATCGGTGTATGCGGTGCGTCAGGGTGAACACGCCGCTCGTCGGTGCATCGATGTCGGCGGCGTCGATCGCGGGTTGCCCATCGTCGGCGGGCGGGCTGTCGATCGGCGTCGATCCGCCGTCATCACCGCAGGCGGAGATGACGGCTCCGACGGAGAGAAGCGCGAGGCGTCGCATGCGCGCGAGCATATGCCGTTTCGTGCCACATCGCGTGCGATGTCGACGTGGCTCGTCGGTTGCGTTGAATGCCGCGCATGGGGCCAGATTTCCGTCCGTCTGTTCATCCCGACGACGCTGTACGCATCTCCACGCTGACATCACTGTCACGGCATGTCGCGCGCGAGCCACGCCGGCATCATCGATGGCTCACTGCGCCGTCGGGGTGGCTGCTGTTTCTCGCGATGTTTCTTCCCGCGTGGCAGCCGTGCTCTCGGACCGGAGCGCTGCCGATGGTGATCATTCCGTTCACGTGGCCCGTGTATCTCGCGGGCGTGATGATCGCGATCTCGGTGTCGTCGCGCATTCGCGCGCAGATCGAGGCGCGCGGAAAGCTGCTGCTCGTGATGGTTCGCTTCACCGCGATCTCCGTCGCTGCGTGCGCGCTGTTCGCCGCGATCCGCGAGGGTGTGACGATCGAGACCGCGATCGCGGTGAAAGCAGGAACGGTGATCGCGCTGCTCGTTCCGTGGCGCGCGACGGAGCGAGCGATCGCGGCCACCTGTGTCTTCGTCGCTCTCGGCGCGATCGCGTGGACCGCGATCATCGCGCTCGATCCGAAGGCGGTGTGGGGCGCGCATGTCGGCGTCGTCGGTGCGGTCGCGCTCTTTGTCGGCTCGGTCTGGTGGTGGGTGGAGCTGTTCGTGAGTGATCACAAAACGGTTTGCTGGTGACCGAAGACCTGTGCGCGGGCCGCACGATGCGCAATTGCCTGCACGACGTGAGCAAACGGCAAACACGCCTAAATTCTCGTTGAGGCTCGGGAATTTTCGATCGAGAGTTCGCGCGTGGAGGGATTCGCCATGCGCACGCTGTTGGCTTCGGTCGCCGGGTTGAGCTTGATCGCGTGTGGGCCGCCGCCGAAAGGCTCGGGTGATGACGATGGCAACGATGGCGGCGGCGTGGCCGATGCGGACACGACGATCGACGGGGACTTCACGCCCGTCGACGCGATGACGTGCGGTGCACAGCAAGCAAACATCGGCGTCATGAACCTCGGCGATCCGCCGGACCTGCTGGTCGTGCTCGATCGCTCCGGCTCGATGACCGCGATCCCGTTCACGATCCCGCCGGTGTTCACGAGCAAGTGGGACACGATGAAGACCGCGCTCAAGACGACGGTCATGGCGAAGCAGTCGCAGATCAAGTTCGGCCTGCTCGAGTTCCCGAGCGACAACGACTGCGCGGCCACGGCGACGCCCGATGTCGGCATCGCGCTCAACTCGTACGCGGGCTTCAACCAGTACTTCAACACGAACAGCCCGAACGGGAACACGCCGGCGCACCTCGCGCTCGCGGGCGCGCTCACCTACTACAACACCATCCCGACGAACCCCGCCGGCCGCTACGTGCTGTTCGCGACCGACGGTCTGCCGAACTGCCTCAACGGTGACGCCAACGCCGGCAGCGGTCCGGCGACGGTCGCCGCGGTCACCGCACTCAGGAACGCCAACATCAAGACGTTCGTCCTCGGCTTCGGCGAGTTCGGCGGTGGCGACATCCTGAACGACGCGGCGATCGCCGGTGGCGTTCCGCAGGCGGGAGCGACGAAGTACTACCAGGTCAACAACCAGGCGCAGCTCGACGCGGCGCTCAACGCGATCGCCGGCGGCATCATCGTGCCGTCGTGCAGCTTCTCGTTGCAGAGCGTTCCGCCCGATCCGAACAACGTGACCGTGACGATCAACGGCACGCCGGTGCCGCGCTCGCCGTCGCACGCGAACGGCTGGGACTATCACCCGAACGCGATGACGATCACGTTCTTCGGCTCGTACTGCGATCAGATCATGATGGGCGCGAGCAGCAACGTCAGCTTCGTGTACGGCTGCCCCGGCCCCGTGATCAATTAGCGCGCGTACGCTGCGCCGCAGCGAATCGGCGGTAGTCTCCGCCCATGAAGCTGCGAGCGCTGTGGTTCACGAGTGTGATCGTCGCGTGCTCGTCGCCGGCGAAACCCGTGGAGCCACCGACATTGCCGACTACCCCTGAATCGCCGACCGCACAGCCCGCCGAGGCGGTCGAGGATCCCTACCTGTGGCTCGAGGACGTGGGCGGCGACAGATCGCTCGCGTGGGCGCGCGAGCGCAACGCGAAGAGCGAAGGCGAGATCACGAAGGTCGCGAGCTTCGAGAAGACGCGTGATCGCATTCGCGCGATCCTCGACTCGAAGGACAAGATCCCGCACGTCAACAAGCGCGGAAACCACTACTACAACTTCTGGCAGGACGAGAAGAACCCGCGCGGGCTCATCCGTCGCACCACGCTCGCCGAGTACAAGAAGGCGCAACCGGCGTGGGAGACAGTGCTCGACATCGACGCGCTCTCCGCGGCGGAGAACGAGAACTGGGTCTACGCGGGTCAGACGTGTCTCTACCCCACGTACGATCGCTGCCTGGTTTCGCTCTCGCGCGGCGGCGGTGACGCGACGGTGGTGCGCGAGCTCGATCCGATCAAGAAGCAGTTCGTCGCCGACGGCTTCTTCGCGCCCGAAGCAAAGACCGACGCCGCGTGGAAGGACAAGGACACGATCTACATCGGTACGGACTTCGGACCGGGCTCGCTGACGAGCTCGGGGTACCCGCGCATCGCCAAGGAGTGGAAGCGCGGCACGAAGCTGTCCGAGGCCACCACGATCTTCGAGGCGCAGCACACGGACATCGGCGCCGGTGCGGCGCGCTCGTGGGATCACGGCGCCACGTACGACTTCGTCTCGCGCGTCATCAGCTTCTTCGCGAGCGAGAAGTACATCCGCGGCGCCGACGGGAAGCTGACGAAGATCGAGATTCCCAGCGACGCGGGCGCGGACGTGTGGAACAAGCAGATCCTCATCACGCTGCGCAGCGATTGGGAGATCGAAGGCAAGACGTGGCCGCGCGGCGCGATGCTGGCGATGCCGCTCGCGGACTTCCTCGCCGGCAAGCGCACGTTCACGATGCTGTTCGAACCGACGGCGACCAAGGCGCTCGCGGGCGCAGCCGAGCTCAAGTCCGCGCTCGTCATCAACGAGCTCGAGGACATCAAGAACCGCCTCTACGTGTGGACCGTCAAGGACAACAAGTGGACGAAGAAGCCGTTCGGCGGCAAGGAAGACCTCGGCTCGACGATGGTGTGGCCCGTCGACGCGGCGGGCGCGAGTGACGACTACTGGATGGCCAAGTCGGACTTCCTCGTCCCCGACACGATCGCGCTCGGCAAGCTCGGCTCCACGCCGCAGGTGCTGAAGACGCAGCCCGCGTTCTTCGACGCGAAGGGCCTGCACGTCGAGCAACACTTCGCGACGTCCAAGGACGGCACGCGCGTTCCGTACTTCCAGATCTCGCGCAAGGACCTCGTGCTCGACGGCTCGCACCCCACGGTGCTCTACGGCTATGGCGGCTTCGAGGTCTCCATGACGCCGGGCTACTCGGCGATCAGCGGCGCTGCGTGGACGGAGCGCGGCGGCGTGTACGTGCTCGCGAACATCCGCGGCGGCGGCGAGTACGGACCCGCGTGGCACCAAGCGGCGCTTCGCCACAACCGGCACAAGGCGTACGAGGACTTCATCGCGATCGGCGAGGACCTCGTCGCGCGCAAGGTGACGTCGCCCAAGAAGCTCGGCATCGTAGGTGGTTCGAACGGCGGCCTCCTCATGGGGGTGATGCTCACGCAGCGTCCGGACCTGTTCGGCGCGATCGTCTGCTCGGTCCCGCTGCTCGACATGAAGCGCTACCACAAGCTCCTCGCGGGCGCGTCGTGGATGGAGGAGTACGGCGATCCGGACAAGCCCGAGGACTGGGCGGTGCTCCAGACGTACTCGCCGTATCAAAACGTGAAGACGGGCGTCGCGTATCCGCGCACGTTGTTCACGTCGTCGACGCGCGATGATCGCGTGCACCCGGGCCACGCGCGCAAGATGGTCGCGCGCATGCTCGAGCAAGGGCACGACGTCCTCTACTACGAGAACATCGAGGGCGGTCACGGCGGCGCGGCCAACAACGAGCAGGTCGCGTTCATGCAGGCGCTCGAGTACACGTTCCTCGCGAAGCAACTCGGGCTCGAGTAGCGTCGCACGCGACGAATGCGCGTCCCACGAGGGCGTCACCAGCAGCGACGTGTTGCGCTCGGATGTCATGGATCGCGACGCCTGACGCACGCGCGGGCTATAACGCGGCCATGAAGCTGCACTTCGCTCCGGAGATCGAAGGCGCGCGCGGCACCCCCGTCGTCGCGCTCGAGTCCACCCTCGTCGCGCATGGCTTGCCGTGGCCCGGCAACCTCGAGATCGCGCGCGAGATCGAGGCAGCCGTCCGCGCGACCGGCGCTCTCCCGGCCACCATCGCGGTCATCGCCGGCGAGGCGCACGTCGGCCTCACGAGCGAGCAGCTCGAGAAGCTCGCCAAAGACGGCGCGAGCGTCGCCAAAGCGAGCACTACCGACCTCGCGGTTCACCTCGCGCGGAAGTCCACCGCCGCCACCACCGTCAGCGCCACCGCGGCGATCGCCGCGCGCGCGGGCATTCGCGTGTTCGCGACCGGCGGCATCGGCGGCGTTCACCGCGGTGACACCGGCGATGCGTCGCACGACATCATCGCGCTCGGTCGCACGCCGATCGCGGTGGTCTCCGCGGGTGCGAAGGCCATCCTCGATCTGCCGCGCACGCTCGAGATGCTCGAGACGTTCGGCGTCCTCGTCGTCGGCTACCAGACGAGCGAGCTGCCCGCCTTCTACACGCGCTCGTCGGGCCTCGCGCTCGAGCATCGCGCCGACGACGTCACGCTGCTCGCCGACATCGCGCGCGAACACTGGCAGCTCGGAGGCGCGGGCATCCTCGTCGCGAACCCGATCCCCGAGGTCGACGCGCTCGACGCGGGCACGATCCACGCGGCCATCGAGACCGCCATCGCCGACGCCGCCAAGCAGCGCATCACGGGCAAGAAGCTCACGCCGTTCCTGCTCTCGCGCCTCGCCGAGACCACGGGCGGCTCGTCGGTCAAAGCGAACCGCGCGCTCGTGCTCCACGACGCGAAGGTCGCGGGTGAGCTCGCCGTCGCGCTGCACAAGGGCGAGCGTCGCGTCGGCTTCGCGCTCGGCTGATCGCGAGCGCAGCTCGCCACCGAGTTGCGCCCAGGGTGGCGGAGCTCGCTAACGACGGAGCTCGCTAACGACGGAGCTCGCTAACGACGGAGCTCGCTAACGACGGAGCTCGCTAACGACGGAGCTCGCTGACGACGGAGCTCGCTAACGACGGAGCTCGCTAACGACGGAGCTCGCGATCGCGCCACGCGAGGGCGCAGCTCGCGATCGCGGGTGCGCACAGCTCGTCACTCTCGTCACTGCGGCTGATACAGCGCGATCCACTTGCCGCCGCGCTCGAAGCCGTTGTTGCGCTCGACGAGCCAGAACGTGTCGCCGACCGCACCGAACCGCATGCGCACGTCATGCGCGAGCACGCGTGCCTTGCGCGTCGCCGTCGTGCCGTTCGCCGCTACGCGAAACACGTCTACGTACTGCGGGTCCGCCTTCTTGCGGGCGACCGCGTCCTGATTCGTCGGGTCCACCTTGAACATGAGCCACGCCGAACCATCCGCTTCGATCACGCCTTGCAGCGACTTCGGATCGTACTGCGTGACCGCCTGATCCAGCTCGATCGTGCGCAGCTTGCCCGCGCGCCACAGCTGCACCGTGGCGTTGTCCCAACTCATGCGCACGACATCCGTGCGCCCGTTGGCATCCGCGCCCGCGAGCGTCTGAAACCGACGCCGCTGCTCGAACAGATCCGTGATCTTCGCCTTGTCGACGAACTTGCCCGTCACGAGGTCATATGTGGTCTCGTAGTCCGGCGCGCGCTCGTTCTCCTTGCGATCCCACTCGCCCTGCTTGATGCCATGCGCCTTCGAGTAGCCGTCGCTGAAGTGATTCACGCGGAACGCGAGCTTCGCGTTCGTGCCGTCCTCGGCCACCTCGATCGCCCGCGCCCCGCCCACGCGCTTGCCCGTCTCGAGCGACACGAGCTCGACCTCGTGCTTGATCGTGCCGCCCGCGCCCGAGCCCACCTTGTGAACCGCGAGCCGCTTCGCGCCGTCGCGCGTGATGATGTTCAGGTCCGTCGCGGGCGCGAGCTTCCACACGACGGGCTTCTTGGCCTTCGCGTCGAGCTCCACGAGCGCCGCCGTGAACTGCCCGTCATCGGTGCGACCGATCACCAGCACGCGCTGCTTCCCGACAAACGCGAGCTCCACCGGCGTCAACGTCACCGCCGCGAGATCCACGACCTGCTCGGCCTTCGTCGCGTGCGTGTACACGTGCAGCTCCGCCTTGTTCGCGGCATCGGCAACCACGTACGCCAGCCGTGACTCGTCCGCCGCCACCGCGTCATCGATGAACCCGCCCGTCGCCGCGAGCTTCACGAGCTCCGTCGCGCCGACCACCTCGGGCACGTTCGGCTTGCGCGACGGTGCGGGCATTGGCTTCGTCGGCTTCACCTCGGGCGCCTTCGCGGGCGCGGGGCCCGGAGCCGGTTGCGCGTGTGCAACCGCGCCGATAAGGAGACCACCACCGACGAGGAACCGCAGCATGCGTAGCGAAGCCATCGCGCTTCGATGCCACGGACCCACGGGCGAATCAAGCGTGCTCACGATGGGACCCGCTCGTCCACCGTACGCCCTCCGCAGAACAACGTGCTTTGCCGCTCGGGCTACCGCACGACAAGGCGCTCGGCCGGCTTCGCTACCCCATCGCGCAGCACGCAGCGCCCACGTCGCCGGTGTAGATGATCGGGCCCGCGCGTCTTCCACGTGCCACAGCGCGAGGCACCAGGCACACGGCACACCGACTCCGAGCACTGTCAGTTCATCGTCCCGCGTTCAGGTTCGGGAGAGAGGCGCTCGAGGGCGGGCCGCGCGAAGTCGATCACGACGTACTCCCACGCGAGGCCCTCGTGCGACATCGCGTCGATCGCCGTGATGTACTCGCGGCGCCCGAACAGGCCGCGACAGCCGCACGGCTCGTACGCCCACAGCACCGCGGGCGTTCCGCACGTGAGCTCGATCGCGCTCAGCGCGAGCTGCGCTTCGAATGGATCGGCGACGAGCGAGGACTTCACCTCGATGACCACGACCTCTTGCCGCCGGATGCGCACGAACGCAGCGCGCACGCGGTGCCTGCTCTTCGCGAACAGGGGTGAGGACAGATGACGGCGCAGCGCGGCGGGCTCCGGCGGATCGGCGCCATCGCGGAGCCGCGAGAAGATCGAGCGCGGGTGTGGGGCGCGCGGGAGACGTTTCTTGTGGCGCATGGCGATCACAGCGTCGGTGGATAGGTGAATGCGTTCGCGACGACGGAGGCGTGCTCGCGCTCCCACGCGCGTAGCTGCGCGGCCTGGGTCTTGGCGCGCGGGTGCGCGAGCGCGTAGTAGCCGCTGCCTGGGCGAGCGCCGCTCGAGCGCCACACCATCGCCGGGATGCAGGGAAGGCCCGCCGCTTTGCACGCGGTGGTGACCTCGCCGAGCGCGGCGTGGAACGCAGGACTGCGGTGATGCGCGGGCTGCTTCTTCGCGACGGCGGAGGCGAGCTCCGCGTACGTGATGGATGGCTCGTTGGCGCGCAGGTGGCGGATGAGCTGGCGATAGATCTCGTGAGCGAGCGGGGTCATGGACGGGCCTCGTGGTGAAGAGGGATCGCGCGCAAGACGCGATGGCTGGTGGAGAGGAAGAGAGCTGGGACGCGACGAGCGTCGACCGGCGATCCGGCGATCCGGCGATGGCAGCGCGCACGAAGAGCACGTCCATGGCGAGGCCGGTGACCGGACGGATGCGGAGTGAAGTGGTCGACGCGGTTGTGGTCACGCCGCGTGTGGTCACGCCGCGTGTGGTCGCGCCGCGTGTGGTCACGCCGCGTGTGCTCACGCCGCGGGCAACACGTCGCGCGGCTCGATGTCGACGAGCGCCTCGGATGGCTCCGCGAGCGAGAGATCGGCGGCATCGTCGACGGCGATCGCGAACAGCGTAGAGTCGTTCTCGGCGCTGTCGTTCGCGTCGTTCTCGGCGCCGCCGTTCACGTCGTTCACGTCATTCGCGTCGCTCGCGCTGGCGTCGTTCGCGCTGGCGTCGTTCGCGTCGAGAATCGCGGCGAGCACCGGGTCGACCGGAGGTGCGCGGTCCTTCGCCGCCTTTCCTCGGCGGCGCGCGGCGCGCGGCTTGGTGGACTTCATCGCGTGAATCGCGTGCATCGCGTTGGCGAGCGGGTCGACATCGCGATAGCGAGCCGCCTCGTAGATGGCGCCGGCGTCGATGTCGGGTTGGTCGAGCAGGTCGGCGATCGTGCGCGCGACCTTCAGCATCCGATCGATGGAGCGCGCCGTGAACATCTTGCGCGTCGCCACGATGTCCTCGAGGGCTCGTTCCGCCTCGCCATCGAGGCGGCAGGTGGCACGAAGCATCGTGGTCGACATCTCTGCGTTGCACTTGAGGCGCCACGGAGCGAGTCGATGACTCTGTCGTTCGCGCGCCGCGGTCACGCGATCGCGGATGGTCGCAGATGCCTCCCCTGGGCTCTCATCGCGAAGCTCGCCGAGGGTGATGGGCTCGACGAACGTTTGCAGATCGATGCGATCGAGCAGCGGGCCCGAGAGCCGCTGTCGATAGCGAGCCTTCATTCCCTCCGTGCACGTGCAAACGCGAACCTTGGATTCGTCCCATCCACACGGGCATGGGTTCGCCGCGGCGACGAGCAGAAACGAACAGGGGAGGCGCAGACAGCCACTGACGCGTGCGATGGTGACCTCGCGCTCTTCGAGTGGCTCGCGTAGCCCTTCGATAGATCCGCGCGTGAACTCGGGAAGCTCGTCGAGGAAGAGGACGCCGTTGTGCGCCAACGAGATCTCGCCCGCGCGAGGCGTGGAGCCTCCACCGAGGAGCGCGGCCGCCGAGATGGTGTGGTGCGGCGCGCGAAACGGTCGCTCGTCGATCAATCCATGCGCGAGCCCGAGCGACGAGTAGATCTTGGTGGTCTCGAGCGCTTCGACGTGGGTGAGGGGCGGGAGGATCGTGGGGATCCGACGCGCGAGCATGGTCTTGCCCGTGCCGGGCGGGCCCGCGAGCAAGATGTTGTGACCGCCCGCGACCGCGACCTCGATCGCGGCGCGCGGAACGATCTGGCCGCGCACTTCGGACATGTCGACGACGAGGCCCTTGGATCGCTTTCGAGCGACGACCGATGCAGCGGGTAACACCGCGCGACCCTCGAGCGCCTCGATGACCTCTCGCAGATGCGAGACCGCGTAGACCTCGATGTCCGCGACGGCGCACGCCTCGGCGGCGTTGGCTGCCGGGACGAGCACGCCGCGCAGCTCGCGCTCCTTGGCCAGGATCGCCGACGAGAGCACGCCGTGCACCGGGCGCACCGCACCGTCGAGGCCGAGCTCTCCGAGCACCAATAGATCCGCGACCGTCTCGGCGAGACCACCGCTCGCGACGAGGACCGCGATCGCGATCGGCAGATCGAGCGCGCAGCCTGGCTTGCGCAGATCCGCGGGTGCGAGGTTGATCGTGACCTTCTTTAGCGGAAGGTCCGTGCCGACACTCTCGAGCGCACTGCGGATGCGAACCGCGCCTTCTTTGACCGAGGTCGCCGCCAAGCCGACCACGCTGTAGTGCGGGAGGCCCCGCTGGATGTCGCACTCGACATCGACGGGAACCGCGTCGATGCCATCGAGCGTGCACGATCGAATGAGCGTGACCATGCCGGGGCACTCAGCACACGTCGCGCCAACACGAATCACGCGAGCAATCGCGTAGTTATCGTGCGGATTGTCCGAGGGTCGGACGGCGTGTCCGAGATCCGGCCGGACACCGGACAAGCTCGGCGCTCCCCGCTGCAATGTTTCTTCATGTAGCGCCGTCCGGTCGCGAAACACGCGGCTCCCATTCTGGGCTGGGAAAGGACACGCACCATGATCTGTTTCGCAATTGGACTCGGCCTTCTCGGCTTCGCGGCGATGCGCCACGCCCGCCGCTGTCACGGACGCGGCGGCTATCGCCATCGCCACCACTACGGTCGGCGCCGCTGGATGTTGCACCACGCCTTCTCCCGCATCGACGCGAGCCCCGCGCAAGAGCGCGCGATCATCGCGGAGATCGAGAAGCTCGAGGAGCGCCTGTGGGACGCGCGTCGCACGATGAAGGACTCCCGCGAAGATCTCGCGGCCGCGGTCAAGGGCCCCGTGCTCGACGACGCGGCGCTCGGTGCCGTCATGGGCCGCGTCGATACGGCGACGAACGAGGTGCGCTCGGCGATCGTCGATGCCCTGCGCGCGGTCCATGGTCTGCTCGATGATGCGCAGCGCGCGATGGTCGCGGACATGCTCGTTCGCCAAGCAGGACCGTATCCCCGCGGCGGCTGGCGTCAGGGACCGTACCGCTGAGAGAATGACCGCGTGAGAGTCCTGTTGATCGATGACGATGCGCGGCTCGCCGAGCTGCTCGAGGGGTACCTCACGCCGCAGGGCGTGTCCCTCGTGCACGCGGGCGGTGGGCAAGCGGGGCTCGGCAAGCTCGCCGAGGGCGGCTTCGATGCCGTGTTCCTCGACGTGATGATGCCCGGGCTCGACGGGCTGTCCGTGCTGCGCAAGATCCGCGACGCGGGTCATCGCATCCCGGTGCTGATGCTCACGGCGCGCGGCGACGAGGCAGATCGCGTGGTGGGCCTCGAGCTCGGCGCGGACGACTACATCGCCAAGCCGTTCTCGCCGCGCGAGCTGCTCGCGCGACTGCGCGCGGTGTTGCGCCGGGCGCAGCCGGACACCGTCGCGGAGAAGCTGTCGTCGGCGGGCATCACGATCGACACGGGCTCGCGCGAAGCGTGGGTCGACGGCAAGCCCGTGGAGCTCACGGGTCTCGAGATCGATCTGCTCACCGCGCTCCTGCGGCGGGCAGGGCGCGTGGTGCCGCGATCGGCGCTGCTCGAGCTCGCGGGCCGCGGCGATGTCACCGTCGGCGAGCGCGCGGTGGACGTGCACATCTCGCGATTGCGCAAGAAGCTCGGCGACGATCCGCCGACGAAGATTCGCACCGTGCGCGGCGTTGGCTACGTGTTGGCGCGCGCCGCTGACGACAAGGACTTCGAGTGAACGACGAGCACGGAGCGTTGACCGTCGCGTTCGGGAACCTCGAGCGCGCGGGCGCGTGGGTGGTTCCCAAGAACCTCAAGATCAGCGTCCGCTTCGGGAACGCCGAGCTCGATCTGCGCGAGGCGGTCCTCGGCCCCGGCCTGACGACGATCGACGTCAGCGTCGCGATGGGCAACGCCGAGATCGTCGTGCCGACGGATCTCCCGGTGCACGTCGAGGTCACCGCGAAGTACGGCAACGTCGAGAACGCGCCGGCGCGCGCACCGACGGGCGATCCCGATCAGCGCCGCGTGAAGATCATCGGTCACGTCCGGCTCGGCAACTGCGAGGTGATCACGCTCGCGCCCGGCGAGTCCAAAGAAGAAGCGCACATCAAGCGCGCGATCGATCACCGCGAGCGAGTGCGCAGAGCCAAGCGCCAGCGCTGGAAGGACTTCCACGCCGAAAAAGAAATGTGGCGCCGCGAGCATCCACAGAACTGGATGCCGTGGTGGCTCAACGCGCGCATGCGCCGCCGCATCTTCATCTGGTTGTCCATCGCGCTCGGCGGTGGCTTCTGGCTCGGGTGGCGACTTCGCGACAGCGAGCCGCGCTGGTGGTGGATCGCGCTCGCGCTCGTCGCTGTCTCGATCGTCTCGGGCGGTATCGCGTGGCGCCTCACGCGGCCGCTGATCTTCGCGATCCGCGCGGCGCGTGACATCGGCGACGGCAAGCTCGACACGCGCATCGCCGTCGCACATCAAGGTGGCGAGATGCGCGTGCTCGGCAACGCCATCAACGACATGGCCGAGAAGATCCAGAAGCAGCTGAGCGACCAACGGCAGCTGCTCGCTGCCGTCTCGCACGAGCTGCGCACACCGCTCGGCCACATGCGCGTGTTGATCGAGACGGCGCGGGACACCAAGAATCCCAGATCGCTCGAGGAGCTCGACCGCGAGGTGCTCGTCCTCGACGATCTCGTCGGCAAGCTCCTCGCGCAATCGCGGCTCGAGTTCGGTAACCTCGATCGCCGCGACATCGATCTCGGCGAGCTCGTCACCGACGTCGTGACCTCCGCGGGCATCGATCCCGACGCGATCGAAGCGAGCGGCGACGTGCGCGCTGCCGTCGATCCGACGCTCATGCGCCGCGCGGTCGCGAACCTCGTCGACAACGCACGCGTCCACGGCGGCGGCGCGGTCGCCGTGCGCATCGAGCGCCGCGGCGGCCAGGTCGCGATCGAGGTCGACGACGCGGGTCCGGGC
>JAEYYV010000428.1 GCA_023428295.1 Pseudomonadota bacterium | reverse complement strand
CGCTGCCACGATCGGCGCGCTCGAGGGCGCGGGCCGCGACGTCGTCGACCTTGGTCGGCTCCGGCGTGGGCTCGACCGCCACGGGCGCTTCGTCCACGCGGACCTCGGCGATCGTTTCGGTCGGCTCGCGACGGGGGCGATCACGATCGCGGTCGCGATCTCGGCCGCGATCACGGTCACGGCCCTCGAAGCGATCGCGACGATCGCCGCGACCTTCGCGGCCTTCGCGACGGTCGCTGCGCTCGGTGCGCTCGGTGCGCTCGCTGCGCTCCGGGCGCTCCGTACCCTCGGTGCGCTCCGTACGCTCGGTGGTCTCCGCGGCTGCCTCGGCCGGCGCCTCGGTCACCTCGGCCGAAGGAGCCTCGACGAGCCCGCCTTCGCGGCGCTCGAAGCGCAGCGTCTGGCCATGGTCGGCGCTACGATGGCGCTCGCCGCGCTCACCACGCTCGCCCCACGGACGGCGCTCGCGGTCACCGCGCTCGCCACGTTCACCGTCGAAGCGACGCGGACGTTCACCGTCCTCGCGACGCGGACGATCACCCTCGGGACGCGGACGATCACCTTCGGGACGCGGCGCTTCCGCGCTCGTCGCTTCGGCACCTTCGGCCGCCGGACGATCCTCGCGACGCGGACGCTCGCCGCGGTCATCGCGATCGAAGCGGCGCGGACGCTCGCCACGCTCGCCGTCACGATCGAAGCGACGCGGGCGATCCTCACCGCCGCCATCACGATCGAAGCGACGCGGGCGATCCTCACCGCCGCTGTCGCGATCGAAGCGACGCGGGCGATCCTCGCCGCCGCCATCGCGACGCGGACGATCGCCGCGCTCACCACGCTCGCCATCGCGATCGAAGCGACGCGGGCGGTCCTCACCGCCACCCTCGCGATCGAAGCGGCGCGGACGATCGCCGCGCTCACCACGCTCGCCACCGCGGTCATCGCGCTCGAAGCGACGCGGACGATCCTCGCCGCCGCGATCGAACGACCGCTCCTCGCCACCTTCGGCGTCGGGCGCACGCTCGGTGCGCTCGCGCTTCGGGCGCGCCTTGGTCGACAGCTTGTCGAGCTTCTCGGCGACGAGCGCCGCGAGCACGCGCTTGCCGCTCGCTGTCTGATAGAGCTTCTCGAAGATCTTGGCCTCGAGGTCCGACGGAGTTCCCGTCACGCCGCGGATCAGGATCTGGACCGGGTCGGGCGGCTGCGGCACGCCGACGGGCGGCAGCGGCACCTTGAGCTTGCCCGTGAAGATGTCGTCCTTGGGCAGCACGCGCTCTTCGGGCTTGAGACCGAAGGTCAGGCGCACGAAGCGGAAGTTGCCCAGCTCGCGCGGGCCGACGAGCGAGATCGCCGTGCCCTTCTTGCCCGCGCGGCCCGTGCGGCCGGTGCGGTGCACGTAGACCTCGGGCGAGTCGGGCACCGAGTAGTTGATCACGTGCGAGAGGTTGGAGATGTCGATGCCGCGCGCGGCGACGTCGGTGGCGCACAAGAAGCGGAGGTTCTTCTGCTTCATGCGGCCCATGACGCGCTCGCGATCGCTCTGCGAGAGGTCGCTCGACAGCGGCTCCGCGTCGAGACCCTGCTTCTGCAAAAACTTCGCGACCATCGTCGTCTCGTCGCGCATGTTGCAGAAGATGATCGCGCTCTCCGGCTCCTCGGAGAAGATCACCTTGAGCAGGTCGCGGCTACGCGCGATGCCGCTCACGATGTAGTAGGCGTGGTGAATGTCAGCGACGGTCTGGCCATCGCGCGACAGCGAGAGCGTCTCCGGCGCCGTCATGTGGCGGCGCGAGTAGCGCGCGACTTCCTCGGGCATCGTCGCCGAGAACAGAAGCGTCTGCTTCTTCTCCGGCAGATGCTGGACGACGCGCTCGATGTCCTCGAGGAAACCCATCGAGAGCATCTCGTCGCACTCGTCGAGGACGAACGTGTTGATCGTCTTCGTGTCGAGCGTGCGGCGACCGATGTGATCGAGCACGCGACCCGGCGTGCCGACGACGACGTGCACGCCGTTGCGCAGGTTCGTGATCTGCTTTCCGATCGGCGCGCCGCCGTAGATCGCCTCGACGACGATGCCGCGGTGCTTGCCGATGTTGGTCAGCTCGCGAGCGACCTGCAGCGCGAGCTCGCGCGTCGGTGCGAGGATCAGCGCCTGCGGCTGGCGATGCGTGGGAACGAGCTTGGACAGGATCGGCAGACCGAACGCCGTGGTCTTGCCGGTGCCCGTGCGCGACTGGACCATGAGGTCCTTGCCTTCGTGCACGGGGCCGAACACGGCCGATTGCACGGCGGTCGGCGCGAAGTAGCCCATGTCATCGAGCGCCTGCTTGATGTCCGGGTGGAGCGCGAAGTCATCGAAGCTCGGCGGCTTCGGCTCGGCAGGCTCGGTCGGCTCGGCAAGTGCGTCGGCGGCAGGCGCCTCGGCAACACGGTTGGAATCGTGGGACGTCACAGCCGCGATCGCGGCCAAATCCTCGGTCGCACCATTCTCGTGCGACGCAGTGTCATTCGTCATTTCGGAAAAAAACCTTTGGTTGTCACTCCGAACATCCAGTCGGAGCAGCCGGTCGGGACTCACGGGACCTGGGGATTCACAGGCACGGCCGACGTCGGCGGTGGCTGCCCCATGGGGTGGTCTTCGATGCAATCGGGAAAAGTCTTCGCGTAACCCTTGGTTCGCGAGGACCTTAGTCGTCTAGCGAGGCAACGTCAACTCGACGATTCCATCGGCGCTCGCCGCGTCGCGGCCGATCAGCTGGGCAGGGGTCGGGCAGGGCGCCGGTGCATTGCGGACCGATTCGCAGACGCCGGCGGCGTAGCTATTCATGCGGAACACCTTCACTTCCGCGTCTTTGACCGGGGAGTTGCCAACGTCCACCACCGGGCCATGAACGAACGCCGCATCGGGGAGGCGGATCGTCGGGACCGCCACCTGCTCGACGCGCGGCTCGCGCGGAATCTCGACCTCGTTATGGATCCACGTCGGGGCGCGCTCGAGGAACCCCGTCGATCGCGCGGGGTCGAGGCTCAGATCATAGAAGCCCCACGTGTCGTCGATCGACGGATCCACCGCGAGCTTGAACGCGCCCTGGTTGTCCGTGACCGTGGTCGACAGCGGCAACGAGTTCAGAAACGTCTGCGGTTTGTCGTCGAGCGACCACACGAAGCGCAGCGCTGGACGCGCGGTCACCGTGACGCCCGGCAGCTTCGTGCCCTTCGCGTCCATCACGACACCCGTGATCAACGTGCGCGTCGGCAACAGCACGTCCGCGGTCGTCATCGCGAACGGCTGATCGTAGATCGCGCCGACGATCGCACCCGCGGGCGGAACGACCTCGAGCCGGTACTGCTCCCCGATCGCGGCGCCGTCGAGCACCTGGAGCGTGACGCGGCCCGCGTCGTCGGTGGTTCCCTCGGTGACGAACGTGGCGGTGCCCGTTTGCACGGATCCCATCGATGCGGTGACACGCACGCGCGCACCGACGATCGCCTTGGTCGCGCCGTTGGTCTCCTTGCCCTTGATGGTGATGGTCTTCGGGACCATCTCGCCGAGCTTCGCGGGCTCGGTCAGCGTTCGCTGCACGCCGACCGCCGTCGGGACGTCGATCAAGTGCAGCGTGGGCCGCGCGCTCGTCGGATCCGACGGACG
>JAEYYV010000408.1 GCA_023428295.1 Pseudomonadota bacterium | reverse complement strand
ATCGCGCACGGAGAGCGAAGCTGGTAGATTGCAAGCACGAGCAGATCGGCGCGGAGATCTCGGCGATGCCGGATCGCACCGTCGAGCTGCTCGAGGCGAAGCTCGACGACGACGTCGGCGATGACCTCTTGCGCCTGATCTTCACCTGCTGCCACCCGGTGCTCTCGCGGGAGGCGCGCGTGGCGCTGACGCTGCGACTCCTCGGCGGACTGACCACCGAGGAGATCGCGCGTGCGTTCGTGACGCCCGAGGCGACGATCGCGCAGCGCATCGTGCGCGCGAAGAAGGCGCTCGCCGACGAGGGCGTGGCGTACGAGGTGCCGCGCGGCGAGGATCTCGCGCCGCGCCTCGCGTCGGTGCTCGAGGTGGTCTACCTCGTGTTCAACGAGGGCTACTCGGCCACCGGCGGCGAACACTGGACCCGACCGGGCCTATGCGAGGACGCGCTGCGCCTCGGGCGCATCCTCGCGGAGCTCGCGCCGAACGAGGCCGAGGTGCACGGGCTCGTCGCGTTGATGGAGATCCAGGCGTCGCGCATGCGAGCGCGCACCAAGCCCGACGGCACGCCGATCCTCTTGCTCGATCAGAACCGCGCGCGATGGGACCAGCTGCTCATCCGCCGAGGGCTCGCCGCGCTCGCTCGCGCCGAAGCCGCGACCGGCCAAGGCTCGTACGTACTGCAAGCGGCGATCGCCGCGTGTCACGCACGGGCCAAGACGGCGAGCGAGACGGACTGGACGCGGATCGCGGCGATCTACGAGGCGCTCGTGCAGCTCACGCGATCGCCGATCGTCGAGCTCAATCGCGCCGTCGCCGTCTCGATGGCGTTTGGCCCAGCGGCCGGGCTCGCCATCGCCGATTCGCTCGTCGATGTCCCTGCCCTCGCCGACTATCACCTCTTGCCGAGCGTGCGCGGCGACCTGCTCCTCAAGCTCGGGCGCCTCGTCGAGGCTCGCACGGAGCTCGAACGCGCCGCGTCCATGACCAAGAACGTGCGCGAGCGTGCGCTGCTCCTGGACAAGGCCGCGTCGTGCAGCGCGGTGCCGATCATTCGTCCCCGCGACTAGAGGAGCGAACGCACGAGCGCTTCGAGCTGGTCGTACGACCGCGCAGCGCCGCTCTCCATACCCGACGACACGATGATGTCGCGCACCTGCGCCGTGTGGCACTCGGTCAGGCACGTCAGCGTGGTCCTCGCATTCGCTTCGACGAGCGTGTACGTGACGTGCACCGAGCCTTCGTAGCCGTCCATGCTCTCGGTGTTCACGAGGCGATCGGGCTTCTCGATCTCGAGGTACTCGCCGCTCTGCCCCATGATCTTTCCGTCGGGGAGTGACAGCTCGAAGCGCCACTTCCCGCCGACGCGGAAGTCGATCTCGCACCGGGTCATCGGGGCCTCGGCGCAGCCCCACCATTGGCGCACGAGGTCGGGCTCGCTGAGCGTGCGCCAGAGCAGCGCGCGCGGCGCGGCAAACTCGCGCTCGAGCAAGATGGAGGTTTCGGTCGGCAGCGACAGCTTCATGGTGTTCTTCACGCGAGTACTCCTGGGTGTTGCGAACGGTCGAGAACCTCGTCCAGCCGATCGAGCGCGGCGCACCACCACGGTGATCGCGCGATCGACTGCTCGAGCTTCCAGCGCGTTCGCGCGCCGTCCTCGACGAAAACAATGGTGATGAGGGTCGTGGTGTCGGCGTGCCTGCCGCCCCACAGAAACACGATGCGCTCCGGTGCAACGACGGCGCAGATCGAGACGGAGTATCGATCGAGGTCCGGACGGCGGCGACCGTCACGGCGCATCTCCCACCACCGTGCGAGGCGCGCGGGGTCGCACCACTCGGTGAAGACCTCCTCGCGCGGCGCATCGAAAACGCGCGACATGACGAGCAGCGGCTGGACGGCGTTGCGCATCAGCGCCCGCCTTTCTTGGGCTTCCTCTTGTCGGCCTGCTTCAGGTTCTCGAGGAGCGCGTCGAGGCGATCGAACCGCGCCTCCCAGATCTCGCGATAGCGGAGCAGGTACTCGTTGGCCTCGCGCAGCGGCGCGGGCTCGAGATGCACCGGGCGGCGCTGCGCATCGCGTCCGCGCGAGACGAGCCCCGCTCTCTCGAGCACCTTGATGTGCTTGGAGATGGCTGGCTGGCTCATCGAGAACGGAGCGGCGAGCTCGAGCACCGATGCATCGCCGCGTGCCAGCCTCGCCAGGATCGCGCGGCGCGTCGGATCCGCGAGCGCGGCGAAGGTGACGTCGAGACGATCGAGCGACATGCATTACCTCGTGGTTTCATAACCTATAGGTTATGCGATCGATGTTGTCAACCGTCGCGTAGCAGCCGCCGCGATCCGATACGCTGCCGGCATGCGCTGCGCTCTCTTCGCATTGGCCCTCGGGACGCTCGGGTGCGGCGATGACGGCGGCGCGATGATGACGCCCGGCGAGGATGCGAGCATGACGATCGACACGCCACCCCCACCGCCCGCGCACGTGGTCGCGTACGTCAGCGGCTACAGCGCGAACATCGCGTGGTTCGATCTCGACGTCGACTCGGGTGTGCTGACGCGGGTCTCGCAGGTCGCGTCGTTCGCGAGTAGCCCGTCGTTTCTCGCGATGACACGGACGCATCTCTACGCGGCCGCCGAGTCAGGCAATCGCGTCGGCGCGTACACGATCGATCAGGCGACGGGCGCGCTCGCGTTCATCAACGACGTCTCGTCGTCGGGGAACGGTCCCGCGCACGTCTCGGTGGACAACACCGGCGCCTACGCGTTCGTCGCGAACTACGGCAACGGTGCTGTCGCGGTGTTGCCGATCCGCGGCGACGGCGGCGTCATGGCCGCGTCGCAGACGCTACAAGCCGGCGCCAACGCGCACCAGATCCTCACGGACCCGTCGAACAGCTTCGTGCTGGTCCCGTGCAAGGGCGACGATTGGGTCGCGCAGTACACGTTCGCGTCGGGAACGCTGACCGCGAACACGACACCACGCGCGATGACCGCCGACGGCGCGGGACCACGTCACATCACGTTCGCACCCGGCGGCCAGTACGCGTATCTCATCAACGAGAACGACAGCACGCTCACCGCGTTCTCGTTCAGCGCGGGCCGCCTGACACCACTGCAGACGCTGTCGACGCGCGCAGCCGGGGCGAACGGCAACAACACCGGCGCCGAGATCGCGGTGCATCCGTCGGGGAGCTTTGTCTACGCGTCCAATCGCGGCGACAACAACATCGCCGTGTTTCGCATCGCGCCCGCCACCGGCATGGTCACGCTCGTCGGTCACGTGCCGACGAGCGGCAGTACGCCACGCAGCTTCGCACTCGATCCGAGCGGCCGCTGGCTGTTCGCGGCCAACCAGAACAGCGACACTGTGGTGTCGTTCTCCGTCGATTCTTCGACCGGAATCCCCTCGCCCACCGGCGTATCGACCGCGTTCGACAACCCGTCGTTCGTCGGCTTCGTCTCGCTGCCACCGCTCTGAGTCAGTGCTTCGGCGCTTCGACGACGTTGCCGCTCGCGTCGACCAGCATGTGACACGTGGTGCAACCGAGCTCGCCGGTCTTGGTGGCCGGGTCGTACACGGCCTTCTGCAGCAGCTCGCCCATCAGCGGCTCGAGCTTGGTCGACATGAACTCGGCCATCTTGCCGGCGGCGGGGTCTTTGCTCACCCACGCGACGAACGCTTCCTCCGAGCTCGGTAGCGGCTTGATCTTGGGGTTCGGCATCTCGAACGAGCCGTCCTTCGCGCCGTCGCCGTGACAGGTGATGCAGTCCATCGTCTCGTACTTCGCATCGACCGTGACGAAGAGCTCCTTGGTCTTCGGCAGCACGACGTCCTTCATGTAGTTCGTGCGCTGCTCGAGGTTCATGTCCTTCCACACGAGCGGCGTGCTGGGATCTGGCGTGGTGGACTTCGAGGAGCCACCGCCACACGCGGTGAGGGAACATAGAACTACCGCAAGGCGTCGCATGCGCGGACCCTACCAGCGTTACTCGCCGCGGGCGATCGGCCGCGAAGGATCCGTGATCCATCCGCTCCAGCTGCCTGGATACAACTTCGCTCTCACCCCGGCGATCTCGAGGGCGAGCACGTCGTGCGCCGCCGTGATGCCGGAGCCGCAATAGACGGCGACGTCGGCGCCGAGGACCGCACCGACCTTCGCGTACTCGCTCGCGAGCTCGGCGCCCGTGCGGAATTTTCCGTCGCCGTCGAGGTTCGCGGTGGTCGGCACGTTGACCGCGCCAGGGATATGCCCCGCGACCGGATCGACCGGCTCGGCGTCACCGCGAAATCGCTCGGGCGCTCGTGCATCGACGAGCACGCCGACCTTCTGCACCTCGTCCGCCTCCACCGTCGGCATGCCTTTTGGCACGGCGGTGAAGGTCCCCGGAATCGGCGGGCGGGACTCGGTGGCGACCTCCCCGCCTGCGCGCTTCCACGCGCTCCATCCACCGTCGAGGACTCGGACGTTTCGGTGACCGTAGTAACGCAAGAGCCACCACGCGCGTGCGGCCGCGCGACCGCTCCAATCGTCGTAGACCACGACGGCGCGCTCGCTCGAGATGCCGGCGCTTCGCATCGCGGCTTGAAACGTGCTCGCGTCCGGCAGCGGATGGCGACCGCCAGCCCCCGGAGGTGACGCGAGCGCGCGATCGAGATCGACGTACGCTGCGCCGGGGATGTGTCCGGCAAGAAACTCGGCCTCCCCTGCGGGGCCGCCGAGCTTGTACCGCACGTCGAGGACCGTGACCTTCGCGAGCTCGGTGGCGAGCTCGTCGATCGAGATCAATGGATGCATGCGGCGGTTGTACCGCGCGCTACTCGTCCTTCGTGTCGTCCATCATCTTGCTGAACGCGGGATCGTTGCTGCACGCGAACATCGCGTCCATGACGGCCTTCTTGTTGGCCTTCATCTGATCCCCGTACTTCTTCTTGACGTCCTCGGGCGGCCCCTTCGGCCACTGCTCGTTCAGCTTCTTCTGCATGGCCTTGTAGTTCGCCGTGTTCTTGCTGCGCCAGTCGCCGACGCTCTTGGCCTTTGCCGCACAGTCCTCACCGCCGACCTTGAAGGCCTCGGCCTTCTCGGTGTCGAGCTTGATGAACGACTCGATGTCGCCACCACCCTTGCTGCATCCTGCGAGACCAGCCGCGAGCACCAAGCTACCCAGCAGATACCTAAACTTCATCATGTCCTCCGACGGTTCAGACGTAGCAAACGCGGCAGAGTCGCAGCGTTTTCGTCCCGTAGTATAAGGCGCCATGCGCGCGTGGTGGGCCGCCCTCGTAGTGATCCTGGGTTGTGGCGATAACGAGTCGCGGGGCCCACACGTGAGGATGGACCTACGTCGCGCCACGACGTTCTTCGACGCGCCCTTCCCCGACGATGGCCTACGCAGCGGCGAGCGCGTCGACGTGTCGACCCTGCCCAACCCGGGGAATACCCCGAGCGTCGAGACGATCCGTGCGCTGCTCGCCGATACCACGGGCTTCGCACTGTCGGGTGGTGTGTTCTTCCAGATCTCCGAGCCGCTCGATGGCGCGCTCCTGCCGAGCATCGACGAGAGCATCGGCGACGACTCGCCGGTGTACGTCGTGAACCTCGCCACCGGCGAGAAGGTCCCGCTCGAGATCTCGTTCGCCGAGCAAGGCACGCAGTACGGCGCGCCGAACCTGCTCGCCCTCGTGCCCGTGCAAGGCATCCCGCTGCGGCCCCGCACCACGTACGCGGCGGTCGTGACCACGGCGCTGCGCACCGTCGATGGCGACGCGCTGACCGCAGCGAAGACCGACGAGCTCTCGCGCTGGTCCGACGCGATCGAGACGCTCGGGCTCGATCGCTCCACGATCGCGGGGCTCACCGTGTTCACGACCGGCGATCCGGCAGCGCAGCTCGGCGCCGCACGCGCCGCGGTCATCGCGCGTCCGCTCCCCGCCATCGATGCGCCGTTCGTGCGCACGGAGTTGTTCGCCGACTATTGCGTCTACGAGACCACGATCCCGATGCCGGACTATCAGCAGGGAACGCCGCCATTCGAGACGACAGGCGGCACCTGGCAGCTCGATGCCACGGGCGCGCCGATCCTACAGCGCACGCAGACGTCGTCGCTCGTCGTCACGATCCCGCGCACCGCGCCGCCCACCGGGGGATTCCCGCTCGTCGTGTTCGTGCGCGCGGGCGGTGGCGGCGATCGTCCGCTCGTCGATCGCGGTCAACACGCGGTCGCCGGCGGCGAGGCGATCGAAGCAGGCGAAGGTCCCGCGCGGTACATCGCACGCGCGGGCTTTGCGGGCATTCAAGTCGACGGTCCGCTCGGTGGACGGCGCAACACCACGATGGGCGACGAGCAGTTCTTGCTGTTCAACGTCTCGAACATCGGGGCCATGCGCGACAACATTCGCGAGACGGCGCTCGAGCTCGACGTGCTCGCTCACGTCGCGAGGGATTTGCACGTCGACGCGAGCGATTGCCCACCGGCCGGCACCGCCGACGCCGGGCCCGCGGATGTCTCGTTCGACGACGATCACTTCGCGCTGATGGGCCACTCCAACGGCGCGTGGGTATCGCCGATCGCGGCGGCGCACGAGCCGCTGTTCCGCGCGCTCGTGCTGAGCGGCGCTGGCGGCAGCTGGATCGCGAACATCATGCACAAGAAGAAGCCGGTCGCGCCGTACGCGGTGATCGCCACGCTGCTTCGCGTGTTCGAGCTGCGCGCCGACGATCCGGTGATGACGTTCATCCAGTGGGCGCTCGAGCCCGCGGATCCGCAGGTGTACGGCGACACCATCGTGCGCGCGTCCCCCGGCGATCCGCGCCACGTCCTCGTCGCGCAGGGCGTGGTCGACAACTACATCCTGCCGCGCATCGCGAACGCCACGAACCTCGCGATGGGCCTCGACCTCGCGGGCCCCGCGCTCGACACCGCCGACGATCCGCGGCTCGTCGATCAGCTGCCGATCGGCCCGCTGTTGCCGCTCGTAGATCGTCGCGCGATCACGTTGCCCGCGTCGGCGAACGTGACCATCGACGGGCGCGCCGCGACCGCGGTCGTCGTGCATCGCTCCGAGGACGGCATTGAGGACGGCCACGAGGCGTTCTTCCAGACCGACGCGCCCAAGCACGCCTACCAGTGCTTCCTCGCGAGCTGGCTCCAAGGCACACCGGTCGTCCCCGTCGACGCCACGCGAGACGCGCCGTGTCCGTGATAGATGGCCATCGCATCCTGCGCGCGCTCGCGGGTGCGCCGATGCCCGCTGCGTTCGTGGATCTCGACGCGTTCGAGACCAACATCGATCGCCTGATCGCGCCGGTACGCGCCGCATCCAAGCGCGTGCGCATCGCGTCGAAGTCCGTGCGCTCGCCCGCGCTCATGCAGCGCATCGCCGAGCGCTGCGGCGATCTGTCGATCGGCTACATGACGGCGAGCGCGGCGGAGACGGCGTACTACGCGGACGCGGGCATTCGCGATCTCGTGCTCGCGTATCCCACGGTGCAGCCAAGCGACGTGGCGCTTCTCGCCGCCGCGAATCGCACCGCGTGCGCTGCCGTCGTCGTCGACGATACGATACAGCTCGCGCCGCTCGCCAACGCCGCGCGCGATGCCGGCACCACGATCCCGGTCGTCATCGACATCGACGTGAGCTGGCGCCCCGTCGGCCCGTCGGTCCACGTCGGCGTCCGCCGCAGTCCACTGCGCGAGCCCGCGAGCGCCGTCGAGCTCGCGCGCGCGATCACGACGTTTCCGTCGCTGCGCTTCCACGGCCTCCTCGGCTACGAGGCGCAGATCGCGGGGCTGCCGGATCGCACCCACGCGCGCAAATGGACAAACCCGCTCGTGCGCGCGCTCAAGCTCGGCTCGCAACGCGCGGTCGCCGATCAGCGCGCGCGCATCCTCGCCGCGCTCGTCGCCGACGGGCTCGCGCCCACCATCGTGAACGGCGGTGGCACGGGCTCGGTCGCGTGGTCCTCCACCGACGCGGCGCTCACGGAGATCACGATCGGCTCTGGCTTCCTCGCCGGACACCTCTTCGATCGCTACGCGACTCTCTCGCTCGAGCCCGCGATCGGCTTCGCGCTTCAGGTCACGCGCCGTCCCACCGCAGGCGTCGTCACGTGCTTCGGCGGTGGCTGGCCGGCGTCCGGTGCAGCCGGCGCCGATCGCTTGCCGCTGCCCGTGTGGCCACGCGGTTCGACGCTGCTCGCCGCGGAAGGCGCTGGCGAAGTGCAGACGCCCGTCGCGCTGCCGCGCGGCGTCGATCTCGCGCCCGGTGACGCGGTGATCTTCCGTCCCGCCAAGTCCGGCGAGCTCGCCGAGCGCGTTCCGTTCTATCACCTCGTTCGCGGTGATCGCGTCGTCGGAACGGCGCCCACGTACCGAGGCCTCGGCCACGCGTTCCTCGGCTAGCTAGATGTCCTGACCGAACCACTTCGCGTGGAGCTCGTCGATCACGCCCTCCTCGCGCAGCTGCAGCAGCGCGCTGTTGATCTGCTTTCGCCACGGGCTGCCCTGCTGCATGCCGATGCCGTAGTTCTGCCGCTGGAACAAACGCCCCACCACCTGCTCCCCCGTCGCGCCGCCGCCGCCGAGCTTCACGTGGTAGTCGAGGATCGGCTGGTCGTACACGACCGCGACCACCTTCTGCTTCTCGAGCGCTTGGTACGCGCCGTCGATCGTATCGAACGCGCTGACCTTCATCCCCTTCTCCTGGAGATATCGCTCCGCGGTGCTGCCCTTCACCGTCGCGACCTTCTTGCCGGGCAAGTCCTGCACGCCGCGAATGTCTGACGCGAGCTGGTTCACGGTCATCGTCGTCGTGATCATCGCCGTGAAGTACGTGATCACCACGATGCACACGAGCATCCAGAATGCACCGACGACGCGGCCGACCACGGCGTTGGGCCCCTTCGCATCACAGCCGCCGCTCAAGATGGTCGAGATGGCCCACCACGCCGACTCCCACACGCCACGCGCGTACGGCTTGGGGAACTGCTCGAAGTTCTTGTGGCGCTCGAAGAACCAGATCAGGTGCGCGACGATGGCGAGGATGATCAGGAGCCCGATACAGAAGTAGAAGACGCCCTTGGTCAGCAGCACCTCGGCAAAGATGCTGGTCATGCTCTTGCCGCGCGCCTTCACCAGCACGGCCAAGCCAGACTCGTAGAACGGCGTCGAGAAATCGACGACGGCCTCGCGCTCCGCGGTGATACTGATCGCCGCGACGCCGATGTCCGCCTCGTTCGACGTGAGCTTGTCGATGAGCTCGCCGACGGTCTTGACCCAATGGATCTCGTAGGGGACGCCCATCTTCTTCGCGACGCGGTCCCACAGATCGATGCTGAACCCGAGCGCCTTGCCATCCCGCTCGAACGAGAACGGCTCGATCGGCTTCGTGTACACCTTCAGCGGCGGTTGCGTCGTAGTGGGTGCCAGCTCGGCGCTAGCAACCGACGCAGACAGCGCAATCCACAGCCCCAAGAACACCAGTACGACACGGCGCATGAGGACATCCTACACGCGTCGTTCGTCGAGGACGATGCATCCGCTGTCTCGTGTTACTCGTGTTCACCACCATGATGAGCCTCGATTGGGTGAAGGCGCTCGCTCGCTACAACCGCTGGATGAACGACAAGCTCTACGCGGTCGTCGCGACGCTTCCGGACGAGGAGCGCACGCGTGACGCCGGTGCATTCTTCAAGTCGATCCACGGCACGCTGAACCACCTCTTGCTCGCCGATCGCGTGTGGCTGGCGCGGTTCACGGGCGCGTCCGTCCCCGACGGCTTCATGGCGCCGGGCATCCGCGCACTCGATCAGCAGCTCTACGCAGACTTCGAGGAGCTGCGCCGCGAACGCGCGCGAACCGACGACGACCTCGCCGCGTGGGTCAACGCGCTCGACGAGGAGAAGCTCGCGGGCAACCTCGTGTTCGTACGGCGCGGCACGACACAGGAGTCGCCACTGTGGTGGTCCGTCGCCCACCTCTTCAACCACCAGACGCATCACCGCGGCCAGATCACGACGCTGCTCACGCAAGCGGGCCACGATGTCGGCGCCACGGACCTGATCGCGATGCTGCGTCAGTAGCGCGAGGCGCGGGCCGTTCGCGCGACGCGATCACGTAGCCGAGCAGCATCAGGCCCACACCGGCGATCAGCACGAAGCTCAGGTCCCACGCGAGCTGGTTCTCGCCGGGGTGCACGTGGTGGAGGCCGAGCAGCTGATGATCGATCAGCCCCTCGACGAAGTTGAACAGGCCCCAGCCTCCGAGCATCGAGCCCACGAGCAACGAGCCCGACCACACCGCGTCGTCGCGGCGGCCCGCGCGGAACAGAAGACCGATGCCGATCGCGACCACGATCCACGTGAGCGCGTGGAACAGCCCGTCCCACACCATGTTGTACTTCATGGCGACGAGATCCGTCGGCGGCGTCACCGACGACAGCATGTTGTGCCACTGGAGGATCTGGTGCAGGAGGATGCCGTCGACGAAGCCGCCGAGGCCCACGCCCAGCACCATCCCCGCGGCGACGAGGGGGCCGAGCCGCCTGGTCATGGCCGCTCCAATCGCTTCACGAAGCGATGCACCACGATGCCCACGACCAAGAACGGCAGCGTCGCGTACGAGACGTTGAGCCAGAACGCTTCGGAGAACACGAGAGACCGTGCCTCGAGCGCGACAGGACACGATGGACAAGCGAGAACGGCGAGCACGTCTTCGCTCGGTGCAAACACGAGTCCGGCGCAACCCAGCCATCACGCGTGTCTCGCCGAGCGCTCGAGCCACACGCGTGCGCCGATCACCGAGGCGAACTCGTGCGAGACTCCTGGCGGCGTGAAGATCAAACAGAAGCTCGCTCCCCACGGTCCCGCGACCGCCCTGATCCTCACCGACGCGCAGGTCACCGAGCTCGGTGGCGGCAAGCGCGCGGCCGTCACCGTGACGATCGCGAAGAAGACCGTTCGCCTCCGCCTCGCCGTGATGGGCGGCAAGAACATGATCGGCATCTCCAAAGCGAACCGCGAAGCGATCGGCGTAGCGATCGGCGTAGCGATCGGCGACACCGTCGAGGCGACGATCGAGCTCGACGGCGCCGCACGTACCGTCGAGGTCCCCGACGATGCCGCCGGCGCCCTCGCGAAGGCAAAGCTGCGCAAGGCATTCGACGCGCTCTCGTTCACACAGCGCAAGGAGTACGTGCGAGCGATCACCGAGGCAAAGAAGCCCGAGACCCGCGCCAAGCGCATCGAGGCCATGCTCGCGACGCTGCGCGCCTAGCGAGGCTTGGCCGCGAGCTGCCAGATCGGGACGTGCTCACCGCTGCCCAGCGTCTGGTCGTGACGGAACCCGACGAGCTCCACCGCGTACAGCGGCGCGAGCTCGTAGATGTGATCGACGTCCGCTTTGGGGCCGCCGGCCTTCGACTGCTGCTTCTCGAGCCGTGCGAGCAAGACGCGCATGTCCCACGGCACGGCGCCCTGAAACGTCGGCGTGGTAACGCCATCGCGGCCGTCATACGCGACGGACCATCGCTCCTTGCCCTCGGCGAACATCGCGAGCTCGAACGCCATCGTCGAGTCCTCGGTGTACAGGTAGAGCACCTCACCGCCGACGGACAGCTTGGCGGCCGCCGCGCGCTTCACCTTGTCCATGTGGTCGAAGCCGTCGCCGATCACGACGAGCCAGTCGTCCACCTCGAGCGCGTAGAGGCCGGTGTCGTAGACCTCCTCCACGAGCTCGGCCATCACCTTGAACCGCAACTGCTCGAGCACCTCGTCGCGATCACGATTCTTTGTAGCGAGCCAACGACAACGAAATCCCATCGGGTATGCGCAGAGCGTAGCGTGTTACTCGCCGAGTGCCGCGTAGCGGAACAGCGTGTAGCGATATCGTTGCGCGTCGCGGATGCGCTGCGCCGTCACGTCGTGCAGCTTCTCGTCCCAGCGCGTGTACTGCTCGACGAACTTCTGCGCGGCCGCCTTATCTCCGGCTGACTGCACCGCGAGCACGCGCTCGAGCAGCTCGCGCACCACGTCGTGATAGCGCCGATAGTCCACGGACAAGTGCCCGGTCTTGGCATCGAAGCGCAACAGCCCCTTGTCGAGGAAGAAGTTCCACTGCATGAGCTGCATCGTCTGATACGGCTGATCGCGACGCGGGCGGTTGTTCTGCAGCACGCGCCGGACGCCCGAGGCGTACAGCGCCCGCAGCGTCGCGTCGTTGTAGTAGCCCTTCGCGCGCAGCGCCTTCGCGACGTACAGCGCCACGAGATCCGCCTTCATCTCCTCGAGCAAGTCGCTCGTGTCGCCGAGCGCGACGTCGAGCTCGCGTCCATCCGCGGCTTCGTCGACGCCGAGGTAGTGCCCGATCTCGTGCCACAGCGTGCGCTGGAAGTTCGCGTCCGCTGTCAGCTCCTTCGCGTGGGCGGGCGCCATCGCCGCGCGCCAGCTCCCCTCGGCCCCCTCGAACAGCGTCCGGTCGCGCATGATGTTCGCGCGCAACAAGATGGTCCGCCCGTAGCGCCGCGCGATGTACGCCTCGTTCGGCAAGATCGACGCCGTGTTCGGGCCGCGCGCCTGACCGAAATCCGCGATCACGTCGTACACGCCCACGGGAATCCGATCGCGCACCTTGCGGTGCCGCTTGTACGGCAGCGAGTCCTCGAACTTCTGCAGATCGCCGAGCGCACCGCGCACCGCGTCCGAGTCCGTCGGGCGCCGCGCGAGCACGCTGAGCGAGAAGAACGTCTTCGCACCGTGCAGCTCGTCGTCGTAGCTCTCGTACGATCCGATCTGCACGTTCAGGTTCTTGAAGTTTCCCGTCACCCACGCGGCGTCGCCCGACTCGTAGTCATCGCTCAACAGGTCGCGCGCGCGATTGCGCAGGTAGCCCGCAAACTCCGCATCGTCCGCCGCGACCGCATCGGCCGCCTGATGCAGCAGCTCGTGAGCGCGCACCAAGCGATCCGCGTACGCCACCGAGTACGGCACCGCGTACAACCCGCCCTTCACCGCCGCGATCTTCGCGCGCAGCCCGGGATGCAGCGCATCGATCACGGGATGCCGATCGAGCGTCGCGAGATCCGCGGCCGCACTGTCCGCGTGCCGGACCACCGTACGCGGCGCGAGCAGTTCGTCGCGCTGTCCTGGATTCGCCGCGAGGAACGCATCGAGCTCGCTCGCCTCGATCGCCCACGGGTACACGGTCTTCCCGGGCGCCGGCGGCCGCACGCCGAGGAACGGCACGCGCTTGTTGTCGAGCGTGTTCACGATCGGCCCGTTCGACACGCGATACAGCGCCTTCAGCTGCTCCTCGCGCCCCGTGCGTTCGCCGGTGCCGAGCGACGCGAGCAACGCGCGCGCGGCCGGCGCATCGATGTGCCGCTGATCCTCGTACAGCTCCTGCACGATGGCGCCCACTTCGAGCAGCTTCGCCAGCGCTGCCTTCTCGCCGGCCGTGAGATGCGACAGGTCCGGCGCGAGCACCACGGTCTGCATCTTCTCGACGAGCGGCTGCGTCTGCTCGAGCGTCCACGCAGCCTCGAGCGGTGACGCGACCGCCGCTGCCTCCGGTTCCGCCACCGCGCTCTCGGGCGCCGCCGGCTCCGGCGTCGTCTGCGTGGGGGGCGCCGGCATCGCGACGGGCTGCGCTCCGCCGCACGCGGCCATCACGACCAGCGCGATTCTTCCAAGCGTCTTCATCGAGCGAACCCTATCGCCTCGAAATGGGGCCCCGCCCATTTTCTGCACACCAACTGCAACAAATGGGGACGTGCCCCGTTGCGTGTCAGGGCGCCGGGGACGCGCGCGATCGCTGTCGTGACGACTGCGGTCCCGCCGCCACCTCGAGCACATGCGCCTTCCCGGTGGCCGCCGCGACCAAGAGCTCGAGCATGCGCCGCACGGGACTGTTAACGGCGGAACGTTTCCGTCGTGATCTGACGTCGACGAGATCACGGTCGCTTGCGGCGTGACTTCCTCGAGGCCGGCTTCGGCCGGTCCGGATCGAGGCGGTGCTTGTCGCGGTACGACTCGCCGAGGATCTCGAGGCGGTGGCAGTGCTGCGCGAAGCGGTCGACGAGCGCGACGACGCAGGCTGCGCCGGGGAACGTGGTGCCCCACTGCTTGAACGCGAGATTCTGGGCGATCATCGTCTTGCCGAGACCGGAGCCGCCCTTGAGCAGGGCGTTTTCGCCCTGGTCGGCGAAGTCGAGTTCGAGGAGCCGCTCGACGAGCGCGCGATCGATCTTTTTCGGGATGCGCCCAGTCGAAGCGGTCCATCGTCTTGAACGAGCCGAGGCACGCAGAGCGCGTGCGCCTCGCGAGATTCACTGCCGCACGAGCGCGCTCCTTGAGATCGACGAGCTGCTCGACCGTCTCGGTCGTACCGACACGGCTCTTGTGCGCATGCGCGAGGAACGCAGCGAGCGGGTCCTTGCGAGCTCGGAATCCGATGCGACGCAGGCGATCGCCGAGGTCGTCGGTGTCGACTCATCGTACGACTCCAGGTCGTGCGGAATGACGTCGGCGTCGTCGAGGTGACCGGGAGAACGAGCTCGATCGGGACGGGACGCTTCTTGTCCTTGCGACGGTGCTCGCACTCGATCGCGAGCGCACCAACATCGGCAAGCTGGCGGCCATCGATGTCCGCGGCGGCAGCGGCGAACACGTGGTCGCCGTAGAGATCGAGGAGCTTGATCGCCTGCGTGACGCGTCGTCCGAGGGCGGACCGGAGGCGCCCCATCGCTCGACGATGCGATCGAACATCGGAGCCACGGCCCGCAGACGCTCGCGTCCTTTGAGGGCGCGGGCAGCGCGGCGCTCGGCGACGAGTGCAGCGCGGTGATCGGCGATCTCGATGACCTCGCGCCGTCCCCACGACCGGCCGGGGTCGGCGGTCAAGGGGGAT
>JAEYYV010000068.1 GCA_023428295.1 Pseudomonadota bacterium | reverse complement strand
CGAGGAGCGAGGGCCCGCCCCGATGCCCGTGCCGCTCTCGCCGATGCCGATGCCGCCGACACCTGCGCTCGACGCGGCCGAGGGGCTCGATCCCCACACACACGCAGCGAGCGCCGGTGGGTCAGTTCGTGCTGATCGCGGTCGAGTTCTCCATCTGCCACGAGCCATTCGCTTTGACCCAGGTCTCTTCCTGGCGAGCGCCGGCCTTGTTCGTGGTGAAGACGGTCGCGCGTTCGTACGAGGTCTTCCCCATGCTCGTCACCGTGCGATCCGCGGAGGACGATTGGATGGTCTGGTTGATCTCGGTGCGTACCGCGGCAACGTTCACCGGACGGGGACCGCTGGCGCACGCGGAGACGAAGAGGACGAGAGCAAGAATCGTGTTGCGCATGTCTCCAGGAGACACGAGCACGACGTGCGGTGTACACAAATTCTCGTCGAGAAACCCGCGTGTCGCTCGCGTCGCAGGCTGTCGCGCGACACCATGAGACGCGGCGTGACTCGTGCGACGGCGATCTGTTTTCCTCGCGACTACGGTGCGACGTTCGCTGCCGCATACAGCGCGTCGGTCTTGTACAGAACGCCCGCGCGCATCGTGTAGACGGTCCTCCGAATGTCCGCGATGTTCGCGAGTGGATCGCTCGCGACGATCACGAAGTCCGCGCGCTTGCCAGCCGTGATCGTGCCGATCGTCGTTTCGAGTCCCAGGATGCGCGCCGACTCGATCGTCGCGAGGCGCAGCACGTCCTTCGGTGCGATGCCCGCGCGCACGAACAGCTCCATCTCGTGGTGGAACATCACGCCGCCCACATGATCAGTGCCGAGCACCACGGGCACCTTGGATGCGACGAGCAGCTTCACCATCGCGAGCAGCTTGTCCCACGACCTTGCATACAGCGCCTGCTTGTCGCCGGGCATGGGCAGTCCGCCGGTCAGCCAGTACTCGCGTTGCAGCGGCACGGGGAAGCGCGGCACCGTCGATTCGAGGCCGCGCGTGATCTTGCCGGGCACGCCGAGGAACAGATCCTCGAACGCTGCCAGCGTCGGATCGATGACGATCTTCTTGTCGCGTAGCGTCGTGACGAGCTCGGCCACGGGCGCGCTGCCGAGATCGAGGTCCGCCGCGTTGTCGCCGACGAGCGTGAACCGCGTCGTATCGCGCGTGTCCGTCTCCTTCGTCGCGAAGAAGTTCAGGAACAGCATATTGATGTGCTCGATGCCGTCGTAGCCGGCGGCCACCGCCTCGTGGGCGAGCATGTGCACCGGGATGTGGCCGGTGACCTTCATGCCCTTCGCGTGTGCCTCCGACGCGAGCAGCGGTACGAGCTCGGTCTTCACCGAGTTGTAGATCTTGATGCCCTCGTACCCGCGCTTCTGAAACTGGGCGACCGCTGCCTTCGCTTCCTCCGGCGTCTCCGCCGTCACGTGCGACGAGGCGGCCTTGGGGCCGCGCCCCTCGATGAAGCCGTAGCGCACGATGTGCGGGCCGACCGCGACACCCGCGTCGAAGCGCTTCTTCAGATCATCGAGCTCGTCGGGCACGTTGCCGACATCGCGCACGAGCGTGACGCCCGAGGCGATGTCGAGGACGCCATCGGTGGCGCTCGTGTGCGAGTGCATGTCGATGAGGCCGGGGATGACGCCCATGCCATCGATCGGCAGCGTGTCGACGCCCTCGGGAATCTTCACGCTCTTCGACGGTCCCACCGCTTTGATCGTGTCGCCCACGACCAGCACCGTCTGATCCTTCAACCACACGCCCTTCTCCACGTCGAGCACGCGCGCGTTGGTGAACGCGATGCCGCTGTCCGGCCTCGTCGCATTCGCTCTCGCGATCTCTTCGTCATGCGCGCGATCGAGGCTCCGCTGCTTCGCGACGATCGGCTCGATCGCGGCCTCCCAGCCTTGCGGCACGAAGCTCGCCCACTGGTTCGCCTCGCCAAACCACGCACCGGTCGCGCGCTCGAACCACGCGTAGCTCGGCGCGAGGCCCAAGCCGTCGATGCGATAGCCGTCGAGCAGGCGCGACTCGCCGTTCGCGCCGACGGTGAGATCCGCGACCTTGGTCACCTTCGCGGTGCCCGCGGGCAGAAGCGCGATCGAGCCGCCCGCGTGCAGCGCCGCCGGCACGAGGAACGGCGAGACGGGGCCGTCGGCGATCGGCAGAAAGTACGCCGGGCCCTGCACCGCTTTCTCGCCCTGCTCTTCCTCGCTCTTCCACCGCGCCACGCCGTTCGCGAGCTGGAACCGCTCGTCGATCGTGGTGCCCATCGTGTGCGTGCCAGCCGCTTCGAACGCGACGGGCGTCCACGTGTTCTCGTCGAGCCGCAGCTTCGCGGCGACCTCGGGCCCGCGTCCGTTCTCGACGATGTGCAGCTTCGTGGAGATGGTGCCGTCGATGGCGGTCACGATGTCGTACGTGCCGGATGGCCGACCGCTCGCGACAAAGACGTGCTTCTGGACGCGCGTGGCATCCAGATCGATGTGCTTGGTGCCCGTCACCTCGACCGGAGCGCCACCACATCCACTGACCGCGCTGGCGACGATTGCAATAGCCCGCACCCTCTGCATGGCGGGAACGTACCGCGATCGCACTCGTGATATGGAAGGCCCCAACCGTGATGCGCGACGTCGACCTCGTCATCGTCGGAGGCGGCCCCGCCGGGCTGTCCACCGCGCTTCACCTGCACGCGATCGCGCCGCAGCTACGCGTGGTGGTCCTCGAGCGCGAGACATACCCGCGCGAGAAGATCTGCGCGGGCGGCGTCGGTGCGCGTGCGTTCAAGCTGCTCGCGAAGATCGGCGTCGAGGTCGACTGCCCCAAGGTGCCGCTCACCTCGCTCGCCGTGAAGCTGATGCACGACACCGTCGTCACCACCGTCGACGATCTCGGCGCGGTCGTGCGGCGCGTCGAGTTCGATCACGCGCTCGCCAAGGTCGCGATCGCGCGCGGCATCGAGGTTCGCGATGGCTGCGGTGTCGCACGCATCGAGCTCGTCGACGAGGCGGATCGCGTCTTGCCTCCCTCGAGCGCATCCGACGCGGCCCGCGTGCGCGTGACCACGGAGACCGAGGATGTCTATCGCGCGCGCGCGATCGTCGGCGCGGACGGCGTCTCGGGCATCGTGCGCAAGCAAGCGGGCTTTCCGCGCCCCGAGCTCCGCGCGCAGGTGGTGGAGCTCGACACCGAGGACCTCCCCGACGACATGCCGCGCGACACCGTGGTGTTCGACTTCGCGCGCCGCGATCTCGCCGGCTACGCGTGGGACTTCCCGACGATCGTCGACGGGAAGCCGCTCGTCTGCCGCGGCGCGTATGTCATTCGTACACTCGGCGCTGACGACGCGCGCAAGCGCTGCGCCGCGTATCTCGCCGAGCGCGGCCTCGACATCCAGCGCTATCGCATCAAGCAGTTCGCCGAGCGCGGCTGGCAACCGGGCGCCGAGATCGCATCGCCGCGCGTGCTCCTCGTCGGTGAAGCGGCCGGCATCGACATCGCCACCGGCGAAGGCATCGGCCAGGCGATCGAGTACGGAGCCGTCGCCGCGCCGTATCTCGTGCGCGCGTTCGAGCGCGACAACCTTCGTTTCGGCGACTGGCGCAGCGCGGTCGAGAAGCACCACCTCGGCTTCCAGCTGCGCATTCGCCACCTCGCGTACGAGCTGTTCTATGGACGGCGCCGGCACAAGGTGGAGTACCTGATGCCGAGGCTCACCTCGATGTTCCGCGTCGCCGTGCAGGACTTCGCGGGCATCCCGATGAGCAAGCTCGCGCTCGCAAAGGGAGCCGCGCAGTTCCTCGCCGCGTACGCGACCATGAAGATGCGCCCCGACGACGTGCGCTAAGCGGGCGGCGCCGTGATCTTCCACGACCGCACCGCGAACACCACGAGCGCGACGGCGAGGCCGAGCAGGATCAGCGAGACGAGCCCGTTGATCCACTGCGTCGAGCCCACGGCGAAGTCGACGATCGCCTTGGCCTGCAGCGCGAGCGCGACCACGGTCACCGCCATCACGAACACCATCGGGATCACGACGTACCAGATCGGCTTCTTCTGGCGATGCAGCCACACGGTGATGGCGAGGAGCGAGAGCGCCGCGAGCAGCTGATTGGACGTGCCGAACAGCGACCAGAACTTCGTGAAGCTGCCCTTGCCCGCGAACCACAGGAACGCGAGCGGCACGAGCACGGTGGCCGCGGTCGCGACGTAGCCCGAGACCTTCGATGACGTCTCGAACAGCTCCTGGAGAATGTAGCGGCCGAGGCGCGTCGCCGAGTCGAGCGTGTCGAAGATGAAGGTCGACAGGACCATCGCGCCGAACGTGGCGGCGACCACCGGATCGAGTCCGGTCAACGCGTTCAAGAAGCGCGCGATGCCGTTCGCGTAGATCGCGTCGGGCGAGCCCTTGAACGACGGCGCGACGATCATCACGGTGGCCAGCGCGATCACCGCGACGAACGCCTCGAGGAGCATCGCGCCGTAGCCGATCGGATGGCAGTCGCGCTCGCGATCGATCTGCTTCGACGTGGTGCCCGAGCAGACGAGCCCGTGGAAGCCGGAGCACGCACCGCACGCGATCGTCACGAACAAGAACGGGAACAGCATGCCGCCCTTCGCGTGCTCGAAGCCGGTG
This sequence comes from Pseudomonadota bacterium, assembly GCA_023428295.1. GTDB lineage: Bacteria > Myxococcota_A > Polyangia > Haliangiales > Haliangiaceae > JABFXX01. The sequence continues at coordinate 1,662 of JAEYYV010000068.1, read as the reverse complement.
AACGCGGGCCGCTCGATGGAGAAGCCGCCGAAGAAGATGCCGAGCGTGCCGATCGCGAGCGCCGCGTAGAGGACGAAGCCGCCGAGGTAGCCGCGTGGTTGCAACAGCAGCCACATCGGCGTGAGCGACGCGACAAAGCAGTACGCGAGGATCAGCACCACCCACACGAGCCAATCGGCGGCGAGGACCGTGGAGTACTGCGTGCCGACCCACACGGCGACAAAGATGAGCGGCACGAAGATCAGCGTCTGGATCCACAGCTTGGGCTTCCACACGCGATCCACGATCCCCATCACGAGCGCGAGAGCGAGATAGAGGACGCCCGCCATCGCGACGGCGCCGCCCTGATCGAAGTCCGAGACGATGCCCGGCTGCGCCTTCGTGGTGAACGCACCGGCGGTGAGATCCACGAACGCGACGATCACGTAGACCAGCGCGAGCCAGATGAAGATCAACATCGCGCGCCACGCGTTGCGACCGAGGTTGACCCTCGCGACTTCGGCGATCGACTTCGCGTCGTGGCGCACGGATGCGACGAGCGTGGTGAAGTCGTGAACCGCGCCGATGAAGATGACGCCGAAGAGGATCCACAGGATCGCGGGCAGCCAGCCGAAGTACTGCGCGGCGAGGATCGGCCCCACGATCGGCCCGGCGGCGGCGATCGCGCTGAAGTGTTGGCCGAACAGATAGGCGGGCTTGGTCGGGACGAAGTCGATGTCGTCGCGGTGGCGATGCGCCGGCGTGTCCGTGGTGGCACCGAGCGCGTAGTGCCGTGCGATCAACCGTCCGTAGAACCGATAGCCGAGAACGAGCAGGACCAACACGCCCGCGGCGAGTAACGGAAGGCTCACGCGGGCATACTATCGTCGCGATCGTCGCCACTTAGGCGATTCGCGAAGAAAGTTTCGACGGCGTGTCGATCGGGCCCGGCTTCGTTCGTCGCGTGCATGAAACCGAGAAGCCACCAGGAACTCAGGAGAACCCCATGAAGGTCGTCGTTTTTGTCAAAGCTACGAAGGAATCCGAAGCCGGCATGCCCGCGAGCGCGGAGCTGATCGCCGAGATGATGAAGTACAACGAGGAGCTCGTGAAGGCGGGCATCATGCTCGACGGCGCGGGGCTCAAGCCCACCTCGCAGAGCAAGCGCGTTCACTTCAAGGGCAAGGAGCGCACGGTGATCGATGGTCCGTTCACGGAGACCAAGGAGCTCGTCGCGGGCTACTGGCTGTGGCAGGTCAAGTCGATCGAGGAAGCGGTCGAGTGGGTGAAGCGCTGCCCGAACCCGATGCTGTCCGACAGCGACATCGACATCCGTCCGATCTACGAGATGACGGATCCGATGTTCGCGGAGGCCGATGCCGAGACGCTCGCGCTCGGCGAGAAACTGCAGGCCGCGTCCAAGCTCCGCTGACGCGGTTGTGCTCTGATCCGCGAGGTGACGAGCCCAGACGATGTTCGGCGCGCGATCGATGCCGTGTGGCGCATCGAGAGCGCACGGCTGATCGCCGGCCTCGCTCGCATCACGCGCGATGTCGGCGCGGCCGAGGAGCTCGCACAGGACGCGCTCGTCACCGCGCTCGAGAGGTGGCCGGAGTCCGGCATTCCGGACAACCCGGGCGCGTGGCTCATGCACGCGGCCAAGAACCGCGCGGGGGGGGGGGC
>JAEYYV010000357.1 GCA_023428295.1 Pseudomonadota bacterium | reverse complement strand
AAGTGTGGGACCCCGATGCGAACGCGAAGGTCAACGAGTGGTTCGGCGTCGGCGGCGCCGGCAATGGTGGTGCGGGTGGCAACGGTGCATCCGGCGGACGCGGTGGCGACGGCGGCACCGTCGAGGTCATCTACGACAGCCGCTTCCCGGAGCTCGCGCGCTTGATCCGCACCGACGTGCGGGGCGGTGCCGGTGGTGAGCCGGGCGCCGCAGGCAGCGGTGGTAATGGCGGCAACTCGGACGCAGAACAGAACGCTGTCGTCGGTGCGGGCGGGCCCGCGGGCGTGCCGGGCGAGTATCGCGGCCAGGACGGACGTGCGGGATCGCAGCGCGTGAAAGCGGGCGAGGTGTTCAGCAAGTTTGCCAAGCTGCGCGGCATCGAGCTCGCAGGAGGTCGCAAGTGATCATCAAGTGGATCGTCATCGCATCACTCGTGGCCGCGTGCGCTGGCACCGATCCCACGTCCGCCACCGGACCGAGCATCGACGTCAGGCTCGACGGCACGAACGGACGCTGGTTCGTGACCAACCGAACGGGCGACAACGCGAGGATCCGGCTCGACACCGATGGACTGACCTACGAGTTCGATATCGAGGTTAACTGGGATCGCGGGCGCATCAGCGGCAAGACGCTCGAGTACACGGACGTCGTCGCCGTCGACTTCACGCTGACCGTCGAAGGCGAGACGCTCCCCGAGATCGCGCTCGTCGCGGACGGGCGCAAGTTCGTCCACCTCGCGTACTCGATCCCTGCCGCAGCCGCCGGCAAGACCGCCGTGGTCCACGCGCAAGCGATCGACGACAACGACCTGCACTCGAACATCGTCGACTTCACCGCGCTGCTCGATCCGACGCCACAGTGATCACGTCGCGAGGTGCGTCTTGATCCGGCGCTTGAGGCTCTCGAATCGCTTGCGCAGCGCTGCCTCGCGTCGTGTCCTCGCGGCAGCGTCGTCGGGTGCACCCTCCTCGCGCACGATCTCTTCGATCTCGCGCCACGTCAGCTGACGATCCACGCGGAGGTGCAGGAGCTCGCGCTCGTCGTCGGCGAGGGACGCGCGCACGTTCGCGAGGCGCTCCTTCATGGCCGTGCGCAGATAGTCCGCGGTCTCGGTCCGCGCAGCCGCGACCACCGCGTCGGGCAAGCTGCCAAACGTGAGTCGCTGCGTCCGTCGCTGGTGATCGCGAGCGCAGCGCGCCGCCGCATTGCGCGCGATCGTGTACGCCCACGTTCGCACCGACGACGCGAACTGAAACCCGGCGACGCCGCGCAGGACGTTCTCGCACCACATCGAGAACGCCTCGTCGAGCCGCTCGGGGACACCGCGCGTGAGCGAGCCGAGATAGGCGACGATCTCGGTCGTGTGCGCGCGAACGATCAGCTCGGCCGCACCTGCATGATCGCCGCGCGCGCAGGCGGCACGGACCTGCGCGTCGACCACCCCTGTCACCGCTGTCATCAGCGGCTCCACTTCGCGCGATCGGCGCGGAGTTGCTCGGCCTCGTCGCTGGTCTCGCCTTGCGCGGCGACGATCACGGCGAGCGCGCGATCGAACACCGGGCGTGCAGCGCGCGGATCGCTCCGTCCGAGCGCGAGCGCCTCGTTCCACAGCGCGTAGCCGCGGAGGACCGCGTCGGGCGGGAGGCTCGCATCGGCGATCTCTCGTGCGCGGGTGAGCGTCACGAGCGCGGCGCTCGCCTCGCCGAGCTCGAGCTCGCCGAGCCCCACGTTGAAGAGATCGTTGATGAGCATCGGATGCGAGGCGCCGTAAAGCAGCTCGCGGCTCGTCAGGGCCTCGCGCGCGACGGCGATCGAGTCGGCCAATCGATCGCTCTCGGCGTAGAAGATCGAGAGCGAGGTGCGGATCGAGAGGAGCGTCAAGACGTGACGCGGATCCTCGCTGCCGTCGAGCGCGCGCAGAGCAGCCTCGGACGCGAGCACGGCGCCCGCGTGATCGCCGCGCTGTGAACGAAGGCGCGCCGTCATCAGATCGAGCGCGGCGCGGTTGCTCGGCGTGATCTCCACGCGCTGGGACTCCGCCTGCGCGTGCGCCAGCCACTCGTCCGCGAGGGCGAGCTCGTGAACCTGCGAGTACGCGTCGACGAGGCGCAGCGCGGGCTCGAACGCTTGCGGCGAACCGGCGACGCGATACGCGAAGAACGCGGTGCGCATCGGCGCGGCGGACTCGGCGAGGCCGACCTGTGCGAGCAGGATCTCGCCGAGGAGCGCGTTGGCCATCGCGACTGCGAGCGGAGGCGCATCGGCAGGCAGCGACGCGACGAGCGCCTTCGCACGCGAGAGCGCCTCGTCACCACGACCGCGATCGTGAAGCATCGCGATCGCATCGCGCTCGTGCTCGATCAGATCGATCGACGGTGCACGCACGGTGGGCTCGAGGCGCTCCACGTCCGCGCAGCTCGACGGTAGCGTCAGCGACACGACGTGGCCGACGAGCTCTCCCGGATCGAGATCGCGAAGCTCGCGCAGGCGTCGCACGTCAGCGCGGCGGGCGAGCAAGCACGCGCGTCCCACATCGCCGATCGCGAGCGACCACGACGGCAGCGTCGGCAACGTCTTGCACAGGCGATGGCGGGCGGCGTTCCATTCACGCGTGAAGTAGTCGAGCTCCTGGACGAACAGCGTCCGCGCGCCTCCACCGCGAGGATGCGCCGCCTCCACCTGCGCGCGCACGGGAAGCCACTCGCTGTCGAGCGTGACCGGTAGGCCCTCGCAGCGCGACGGTTGCACGCTCGTCAGATCATCGTTCTCCGCGGCGCTCGCGCGCCACGGTGCACTCGCGATCACCACCGCGATCACGGCAGCGCCCGCGGTGACCGCCGGGACGAGCCAGCGCCGGCGCGGTGGTTCGAGCTCCGCGATGAACGCAGCGATGTCGGGCCACCTCGCGTCGGGATCCGCGCGCAACGCACGCGCGATCGCAGCGGTGATCCTGCGCGGCACCGACGGCACCGACGGCAGCCGGCCGCGCTCGATCGCCGCGCGCCGCGCTTCGAGCTCGCTCGGGACCGGCTCGTCCCCGG
>JAEYYV010000341.1 GCA_023428295.1 Pseudomonadota bacterium | reverse complement strand
ATGCACGCGCGAGGCGTGTAGCTTTCGCGACTCGTACCAGGACTTCACCGATGCAGGGGCCGACGTGATCGGCATCAGCAGCGACGACGCCTCGTCGCACGCGAAGTTCAAAGCGAACCATCGCCTGCCCTTCACGCTGCTCTCCGATCCGGGACACCAGGTCGCGAAGGAGTGGGGCCTGAAGAGGACGCTCGGCTTGCCGCCGCGCGTGACGTTCGTGTTCGACAACGCCGGCGTCGTGCGGCACCGCTTCGACTCGATGATCCGGTTCGGCGCGCACGTGGACACGGCGCTCGAGATCGTGAAGACGCTGCGTTCGCAGTGAGCACGACCGGTTGCAGCCGCGCGTGGTCACTCGGGACGCCGTGCTCGTCGAGGATCGCGGAATCACATGCACGCGCGCGTGGCCGAGAAGCTGCACCTCGCGCGCGCGTGAAGGCGCTGCTCGCACTGGTCCTCGTCGCGTGCTCGAGCCCGCCCGGTGAAGCGACCGATGCGGCGCCTCCCGACGACGCGGCGCTCGATGCGCAGGTCGATGCGCAACCGGCTGCCGGCGAGATGCGCGGCATCTGGATCACGCGCTTCGCGTGGACGACACGCGCGCAGCTCGAAGCGATCATCGATCGCGCGGCGAGCGCCAACTTCAACGCGGTGTTCCTGCAAGTGCGCGCCGAAGCAGATGCGTACTATCGCTCGGCGCACGAGCCATGGTCGCGCCGCCTCGGTGCGCTCGGTCGTGATCCGGGATGGGATCCGCTCCAGGTCGCGCTCGATCGCGCGCACTCGCACGGGATGGAGCTGCACGCGTACGTGAACGTGTTCACCGCGTGGCCCACCGCGCTCGCGATGCCCGTCGCGGAGGGCACGAAGCCGCATCCGCTGCACGCGCATCCCGAGTGGCTCGCCGTGAACGGAGGCGGCGTGAACGCGGACAGCGAGTACCGGTGGTTCACCGCGGGCAACCCGGCCGTGCGCGCGCACAACGTCGCGGTGATCACGGATCTGCTCGAGAACTACGCCGTCGACGGCTTGCACCTCGATCGCATCCGCCTGCCCGGCGCGGACTACTCGCACGACGCGATCACGCAAGCCGCGTTCGATGCAGCGAGAGCACAGGACGCATCGCTCACGTGGCCGCTGTTCATGCGCGCGCAGGTCGACGCGATGGTCGCCGAGATCCACGCCGCGCTCGTCGCGACGCGCCCGAGCGCGAAGCTGTCCGCTGCCGTGTGGGGTATCTATCAGCCGATCTCCGGTTGCTCGACGAGCCAAGGCCTGCGCGACTATCACCAGGACTCGCTCGCGTGGCTCGATCGCGAGATCGTCGACGCGATCACGCCGATGATCTACTGGTCGATCGAGCCGGGCGCGTGCACCGACTGGGCGACGCTCGCGCGCGGCTTCATCGCCGAGCGCGGCACGCGCCACGTGTGGGCCGGCATGCACGCCCTCGACGACGGCGCGTTCGACTTCGCGCAGATCGGCGCGCGCGTCGAGCTCGCGCGCACCGAGGGCGCACAAGGCGTGATGGTCTACGCGTCGACATATCTCGACGAAGGTGCCGATCGCTGGTCCGCCTTCGTCGGCACGGCTGGAGCACCGTCGGTGTTCTTCGAGCCGTCGCCGCCGCCGTACATGCCGTGGAAGCCTCTCGCTCCTTAGAGGGGCATGAGGCCGTGCCCGCGATACGACCAGTACGTGGCCCACTTCGCCGCCGCGAACAGCACGTGACCGCGCCGCTCCTGTGATCCCTCGGGGAACACCGGCTCGCGAATCGTCTCCACGTGTCCCGGCAATCCATGCTCGAGGACAAACCGCTGCGCCACCTCGTGCAGCTTCTCCGCAAACTCGGCGAGCACGGGCGGCAGCATCGCCATGTGCGCGCGCTCCCAGAGCTCGTCACCGATGATCTCTCGCTCGGCGAGCACCAGCTCCGCGTTGAACGCGTACCGCTCGAGCGAATCGGACGCGACGTAGTTCGAGTACACCGGAAACCCGTCGCACGGCGGCAACAGCACGAGCACGCAATAGCCGCGCATCTCGCGCTTGATGTCCTCGAGCTCGTCCATGCGCTGCTGCTTCTCGACGCGCTTCACGAGCCACTCGTCGGCCGCGTCGTCATAGCCCACGCGCGGCGCACCGATCAGCGTGTACGCCGGCTCGCTCGCGTTCGCGAACCACTCGAGCAAGCGCTCGCGCCGCTGCCCACGAGCGCCCTGGAGCTTGTGAAACAGATCCTCGAACTCCGTCTCCTGACCCGGCTTGGGTCTCGGCAGCGGTTCCCAGTCGAGCGCCATGGAAGCGCACGCATTGTACGCGCGCTGTCATCCGGTGCCCAATCTTCGCAACGCCGCGCCGCCGGTCTGCGGCACGTGGATCCTCTCGCAATTGCTCGCAGTCACACCTCCCATCGGGATATTGAGCGCGTGTTAAGGGGGCTCGATCCTGCCGGATCCGGTCGAGTCACCTGGTATGCGTTCGGCAAGCCCGGTCAAGAGCTACGTAGATGTGGTGATGGTGCAATGTTGGCTGTTTGGACTCGAGCTCTGTTGCGGCGCGTCCTTCGAGGCCTTCCTCGAGCTCATCGACGAAGAGTGGCCCGTCACCTATCGCCCGCGCGCGAAGGCCTAGCCCCTCTCCGTAACCGCCTCGCCTTCGGCAGTGGCGCCAACTCCACTGCGCCGAGCAGCATCTCGCCGCGCGTGTCGAACGCGATCACGATATTCGAGTGCGGCGCGAACAGCACCGGAATCCCCTCGACGGCGACGGTGCTGAACCCGCGTGGCCGATCTCGCACGAGCCGCACGGTGAACGAGCCGTCGCCATGGGGCACCTCGATGCGCAAGTACGCGCGGCCCATGCGCTCGCTCTCGAACCTCGCGGCGCCCACGATCTCGGCCTCGGCACCACCACTCGAACCACGCGGTGCACTGCTCGGTGCACCACCTGGCAACGCACGCGCCTCCCCGACCCTCGCGTTGCGCGCGAGCTCGCGCACCTCCTCCTCGCGCCGGCGTGCTCGCACGAACACGCGGCCCGCGCCGACCACCGATGCGCCGACGAGCCCTGCAAACAGCGGCAGCGAGAAGTAGTACGCGGGCAGCATCACGAGCGGCGCCGCGAACTGCCCCATGGTCATGAGCCCGCGGCCCTGATTGCCGCGCAGATGATCGTGCGCGAAGCGAATATGCGCAGCGAGCAGATCGTCGTGCGGCGGCGTCGACGATCGCACTCGCGCGAGGAGTGCCTTGCCGAGCTCGCCCGCGTTCACGCTGGCACTGTAGCGTCACGCTGTCGCGCCGGCGAACCTCGCGTGTAGCGTCAGGCCTTGAGCGCGGCGACGAGCTTCTCGACGGCGTCTTTAGCGTCGCCGAACAGCATCTTCGTCACCGGCTTGTAGAACAGCGGGTTGTCGATGCCGGCGTACCCGGCCGCGCGCGAGCGCTTGTTCACGATGACGAGCTTGCTCTTCCACACCTGCAGCACGGGCATGCCCGCGATCGGCGACGTGGGATCATCTTCGGCCGCCGGGTTCACGATGTCGTTCGCACCGATCACCATCGCGACGTCGGTCGTCGGGAAGTCCGCGTTGATCTCGTCCATCTCGAGGACGATGTCGTACGGCACGTTCGCTTCCGCGAGCAGCACGTTCTGGTGCCGGGGCACGGGGCCCGCGACCGGGTGGATCGCGAAGCGCACTTGCGTGCCACGCGAGCGGAGCACTTCGGTCAGCTCGCGCACCGCGTGCTGCGCGCGACCGACCGCCATGCCGTAGCCCGGAATGATGATGACGGACGTCGCCGCTTTGAGCGTCTCGGCGAGCGTGGGTGCGTCGATGTCTTGAACCTCGCCCGCGGGCTGCTCGGACTTCTTGGCCGACGGAGGCGGCGTGGCGCCGAAGCCGCCGAAGATGACGTTCCAGATGGAGCGGTTCATCGCGCGGCACATGATGTAGGAGAGGATCGCGCCCGACGAGCCGACGAGCGCGCCCGTGATGATGAGGAGGTCGTTGCCGAGCATGAAGCCGGCGGCGGAGGCGGTCCATCCCGAATACGAGTTCAGCATCGAGACGACGACCGGCATGTCCGCGCCGCCGATCGCCGCGACGAGGTGAACGCCGAGCACGCACGCGATCGCGGTGCCGATGTGCAGGCCGAGCTGCGTGCCGTCGTTGCAGTAGAGGACGCCGGCGACGATCGAGCCCGCGAGCATCGCGAGGTTCAGGAAGTGACGCGCGGGCAGGAGCAGCGGCTTGCCCGAGACCGAGCCGCGGAGCTTCAAGAACGCGAGGACGGAGCCGGTGGTGGTGATGGCGCCGATCCACACGTCGATGAAGATCTCGACGCGGTGGGTGAAGTTCGGCGGTCCGACTTCGACCTGGCCGTCGATCGGCGTGCCCGCGAGATCGAGCGCGTAGCCCACGAGCACGGCGGCGAGGCCGACGAACGAGTGCAGGAGCGCGACGAGCTCGGGCATCTGCGTCATGCCGACGCGTGCGGCCATGATCGCGCCGACCGCGCCACCGACGAGGATCGCGCCGAACAACGCGGGGTGGAACTTGCCGCCTAGCTGTGGGTTGGAGGCGAGCGTGGCGGCGATGGCGATGGCCATGCCGATCACGCCGTAGAGGTTTCCGCGGCGCGCTGTCTCTTGAGAGGACAGACCGCGCAGCGAGAGGATGAACAGGACGCCCGCGACGAGGTACGCGGCGTTGATGAGGATCTGTGAGTTCAGGAATGGCATGGGTTCACTTCCTGAACATCGCGAGCATGCGTCGAGTCACGAGGAACCCGCCGGCGATATTGATGGTGGCAAACAGCGTCGCGACGATCGCGACGATCACCGATGTCTGCAGACCGAACAGCGAACGTGCACCGAGCAAACCGCCGACGACGATGATGCCGCTGATCGCGTTGGTCACCGACATGAGCGGCGTGTGCAGCGCGGGCGTCACGTTCCACACGACCTGGAACCCGACGAAGATCGCCATCACGAACACCGTGAGGTGCTGGAGCAGGTCGCGCGTCGACTCGCTCGCGACCGCATCGGCTTGGCCGTAGCGGAGGTACACGAACGCGATCGCGGCGAGGATGCCGAGGATCGCCATCACCGCGCCGACGGTCTTGCTCGGCGGCGTTGCTGGCGCACCGTGCCCGTGAGACTTCGCGGGCGGCGGCGCCACGGGCTTGCTCTCGACGGGCTTGGCTTCGACTTTCGGCGCCGCTGCGGGTGGCGCTTCCACCTTCTTGGGCGGCGGAGGCGGCCAGCGCGTCTCGCCCTTCTCGAGGACGAGCGCGGGACGGACCGCGTCGTTCTCGTGATCGATCGTGTGCTTCGCCGCGCCGCCCATCTCCTCGAGGAAGTGGTGCAGGTTGGTGCCGTACAGATCGCTCGCCACGTTGGGCATGCGACTCGCGAGATCCGTGTAGCCGACGATCGTCACGCCTTCGTGCACGATCACCTCACCCGGCTTGGTCAGCTCGCAGTTGCCGCCCTTCTCGGCGGCGAGATCCACGATCACCGAGCCGGGCTTCATCAGCTCGACCATGTCCTTGAACCACAGCTTCGGCGCCGGCTTGCCCGGGATGAGCGCCGTGGTGATGACGATGTCGACGTCCTTGGCCTGCGCGCGGAACAGCGCGTACTCGGCGTCGAGGAACTCCTTCGACATCTCCTTCGCGTAGCCGCCCTGGCCCTCGCCGGACTCTTTGATCGTCACCGTGAGGAACTCGCCGCCGAGCGACTTCACCTGATCTTCGACGGCGGCGCGCACGTCGAACGCGCGCACGATCGCGCCCAATCCGCGCGCCGCACCGAGCGACGCGAGACCGGCCACGCCCGCGCCGATGATGAGCACCTTGGCGGGACGCACCTTGCCGGCCGCCGTGATCTGTCCCGTGAAGAACGAGCCGAAGCGATTCGCCGCCTCGATCACCGCGCGATAGCCCGCGATGTTCGCCATCGAGCTCAGCGCGTCCATCTTCTGCGCGCGCGAGATGCGCGGCACTTGATCCATCGCGAGCACGGTGGCCTTGCGCGCCGCCAGCTTCGCGACGAGCTCCGGGTTCTCTGCCGGGAAGATGTACGAGATGAGCGTCGCGCCTTCGCGCAGCTGATCGATCTCCGCCTCGAGCGGCGGTCGCAGCTTCAGCACGATGTCCGCGCTCCACGCATCCACGCGGTCGACGAGCGTCGCGCCCGCCTCCTGATACTGCGCGTCGGGATACGACGCGGAGTCGCCCGCGCCCTTCTCCACCACCACCTCCCACCCACCCTTCACCCACCGAGCCACGCTGTTGGGTGACGCGGCGACCCGCCGCTCCTCGGGCCGCGTCTCCCTGACGATGCCTAACTTCATAAGCGCGCCAAAGGTGCCAAACCAACGCCCTCGGCGAAAGGGCCGAGCCCCCCAAACCCCGCCTCAAATTGCTATCAATCGTCTCGATGGCCGATCCGCGCGATGCTGACCTCGCCGCCCTGCGCCAGGACCTCGAGCTCCTGCGCACCACCGTCGCCACGCTCGAGGCCGAGCTGCGCACCGCACAAGGCCGCACCGACCTGACGATGCGCAAGCATCAACGCTGCCGCGCGTGTGGACATCGCAAGATCGCGCACGCGCTCTCCGTCCTCGATCGCGGCGACAGCAATCTGGAGCACCCGCTCGCGCTCAATCGTCCATCGTGGTGGTCGTCCAAGACGCAAGGCGAGCTCGAAGCGTTCGTCTGCATGTCGTGCGGGCTCGTCGAGTGGTGGGTGAAGGATCCGTCCTCGCTCGCTCCGCACAAGGACTACCTGACGATCATCGACGAGTCCGACAACAACGGACCGTACCGTTGAGCTCGCGCCTGACCGAGGTCATCGATCGCCACGGCTTCGTCCACGCGCGCCTCGCGTGGACCGACGATGCGCTGGTCGAGCTGATCGTCCCCAGCGCCATCATTCGTGGCGCGGTCGTCGACGATCCGCTGCTCGGTCGCGCGCACGCCATCGCCACACCCGCGGGCGACGTCATCACCACGATGTCCGCGCTCGATTGGTCGCACCCCACGGAGATCCCCACGATCGCCGCACCCGGCGCGCTCCCTCCCGGCGCAGGCGGCGCGATCCTGAACGTGCTCGCGCTCCTCGCGCAGCGCGCCGGCGTCACCGAGCTGCGCTATGCCGGCCCGTACCCGACGAACGCGCTCTACGCGACGCTCGCGCGATCGTTTCGCACGACCACCAGCGAAGAAGACTTCACCGCCACGTTCGCCGAACGCGCCGCGCGCATCGCACGCGAACCACTGCCCGCCGTGTTCGTCCCCGCACCACACGAGCGCCTCGCCATCATCACGACCGCTGCCAGCGAGCCCGACGTACGTGGCATCGCCGAGCTCCGCGATGGCCTCGAGCGCGCGACGCTCGACGGTACCGTGTACGCGCGCGGCGCGGGCATCACCCGGCTCGTCGCCAGCCATATCGGCGAAATCAACACCGCGCGCGATGACATCGACCACGTCCGCGCCGAGGTCTGGTTCGCCGGCGAGCGGTACGCCCACGTCGCGACGTTCGACGCGCGTGGAGAGCTCGTCGCTGGCCCGCACGCGATCCCGCCGTGCGAGAGCGATGTGATCGGCAAGGCGTTCCCGCCCGAGATGATCGCGGCGCTCGCGGAGCTCGTCGCGGATCACCTTCCGTCAGGGCTCGCACGCGAAGCGTCGCAGGTCATCGTCGCGCATCGTCTGCGCTGGGCCGACCTCGGCGCGCGCGCGGCTGCACGCGCTGGCGACGAGCTGCACGTGCACGCGGCGCTGTGGCGCTTGGCACCGCGTGGCATGGCGCACCTGGCGATCGCGCTCGTCGAAGCGCTCCTCCCGATCGTCAGCCCACTCGCGGCTCGATCGTTACTGCACCGTCACTGAGGCTTCGTCGGACTGCAGCCAGCGGCTCGCGAGTCCCGCGATCACGGCGCCACCGATCGGCGCGACCCAGAACAGCCACAGCTGCTCGAGGAACTGGCCGCCCGCGAAGATCGCCTGGCTCGTCGAGCGCGCCGGGTTCACGGACGTGTTCGTGATCGGGATCGAGATCATGTGGATGAGCGCGAGGCACAGACCGATCGCGATCGGCGCGAACCCCGCGGGGGCGCGCTTGCTGGTCGCGCCGATGATCACGAGCAGGAACCCGAACGTCGTGATCAGCTCGACGATGAACGCGCTGCCAAGCGTTCCCTCGCGCCAGCCGTTGGCCGCGAAGCCGCCGAGGTTCGCGCCGCTCGACTTCAGGATGATCGCGAGCGCACCCGCCGCGAGGATCGCACCCGCGAGCTGCGCCACGATGTACGGCGCCGCGTCCTTCGCGGGATGGCGACCTGCCGCGACGAGGCCGAGCGTGACCGCCGGGTTGAAGTGACCGCCGGAGATGTGACCGACGGTGTACGCCATCGTCAACACCGTGAGGCCGAACGCCATCGCGATGGCGTGCAACCCGATCCCGTCGCCGCCTCCACCGAAGATTGCGGTGCCGCAACCTCCAAACACGAGCCAGAAGGTTCCGATGAGCTCCGCGACGAGTTTTCGACTCATGCGCGCGACGGTAAGTCGCTATCGCGCGGCGTCTGGGTAGCCGAAGGGTATGCCTAGAGGTTGAACGAGAGCGCCGCGGTCACATCGAACGAGTCGACCGCGCCAAACCACAGCTCGAGCGCGAAGTTCTGGAACTGCGCACCGACGCCGAGATCGAGACCGATGTTCGTGTCGGAGCCGCCATCGAACTTGGACCACACGAGCGACGGTCCGACGAGCGGATAGAGCGAGAAGTCGTTGCTCACCGGGATCATGTAACCGAGGTGCGCCGTGCCACGAATGAACAGATCGACGGGACCGTCGACGATGCCGATGTCCGCGCCGGGCTGCACCACGAACTTGCCGGGGCCGACCTGCGCCAGCGGTACGCGCCACTGGAGACCGGCGAACAGCGAGTCCGGATCACTGGTGACACCGACGCGAACACCGGGTCCTGCGTGAGCGACGCTCGAAGCGAGGGCACAGGCTGCGACGGCAAGAATGGAAGTACGCAATGGAGACATGCGCACTCGGTAGCAACCCGCTCGCGGCGCTCCTAGGTAGTCGCAGGGTAGCTAGGGAGCTGACGCGGCTTCGTCGGAAGCGCGATGCTTCTCCGCGTCGGCGAGCGCGGCATCGATGGCAGCGCGATCGATCGGCGGCGGCGGATCCTGCGTCATGCGCATCGAGCGCGACGTCTTGGTCGCGCGATCCATCGCACGCGCTTCGAGCACGCCGCTCTCGTCGATGGTGATCGACACGTCGATCATCGGCGTGCCGCGCGGCGCAGGCGGGATGTCGTAGATCTGGAACTTGCCGAGCGCGATGTTGTCGCGCGCGAACCTGCGCTCGCCGAGCGTCAGCGCGATCTCGACCGACGGTTGATCATCCGAGCCGGTGGAGAACCGGTCCGCGAACGTCGCGGGTAGCTTCGTGCCGCGCGCGATGACAATGGACGCCTCGCCGCCGATCGTCTCGATCCCGATCGAGAGCGGCAGCTCGGTGGCCTTCACGTCGGCGGCGAACACCTGCGTGCGCAAGCCGGGCTCCACAGGCGGCACCTCGACGATCGGCACGGGCGGCACGAGCGGGATGCCCGGATCCGGCGTGGGTGGAGGCGGCTCTTTCGAGCAGGCGGCGACGACGGCAAGTGCGAGCCAACGCATGGATATCCGGACGCGTAGCGCGATGTCGTGTTGATGTCGACGCGCACGGGAGATTTGGGCAGGATCGCTCCATGACCAAGCTCGCTTCGATCGTAATGGTGATGGGTGCGCTGTGTGGTGTGGCGACGGCCGACGCGCTGTTCGCCGATAACAAGCAGACCGCCACGGTGGATTGCGCGAAGGACTCGTCGGTGAGCATCACCGGCAACGACGCGACGATCACGCTGGCCGGCGTCTGCGAGAACGTGCTCGTGTCCGGCAACAAGGCCACCGTGACCGGGTCGGCGAAGAACGTCCTCGTGTCGGGGAACGACAACACGGTGGCGCTCGAGGTCGTCGACAAGCTGCTCGTGTCGGGCAACTCCAACACCGTCAGCTACAAGAAGTCGACGGACGGGAAGAAGAAGCCCAAGGTGTCCAACACCGGCAACAAGAACAAGGTCTCGGTCGCGAAGTAGCTAGACCGACGCCGTCACGTCGCCACCCGAGGCGGCGAACGCGGCTTGATCGATCTCGAACGACCACTTCCCCCGCTTCGTCGGCTCGTCGAGCGCGACCTCGAGCATCTCGAGGTAGTCGAGGCGCGGCACTTCGTAGGCGCCGAATCGCTCGAGGTGATCGGTGTGCACCTGGCAGTCGATGAGGCCGATGTGCCACGCGTCGAGTTGGCGCACGCACGCGGTGAACGCGATCTTCGACGCGTCGGTCGCGCGCGCGAACATCGACTCGCCGAAGAAGGCAGCACCGAGCGACACGCCATAGAGGCCACCGACGAGCTGGTCTCCCTCCCATGCCTCGATCGAGTGCGCGAAGCCGAGCTCGTGCAGCTTGGTGTACGCCTCGACCATCTCTGGAATCAGCCACGTGCCGGTCTGCCCGGGACGCGGCACCGACGCGCAGCCCGCGAGGACGGCCGCGAACGCCGTGTCCATCTTCAGCTCGTACGGGCGGCGGCGGATCTGCTTGCGCAGCGACTTCTGGACGATCAAGTCGCGCGTCGTCATCACCATGCGCGGATCGGGCGAGTGCCACAGGATCGGCAGGTTCTCCGCGTACCAGGGAAAGATGCCCTTCGTGTATCCGAGCAGCAGACGCTCTGGACGCAGATCGCCGCCGAGCGCGAGCAATCCATCCTCGGCGAGGTGGACTGGCGGGAACACGAGGCGATCATCGAGCCGGAACACCGGCATGGCGAGCAGCATAGCGCGACTCGCGGCGCAAACGGTCAGCGACGCGTTAGCGACGGCGGCGACGCAAGAGAACCGCGATCGCGGGGAGCATCAGCGCGGCCCAGCTCGGCGATCCACCGGTCGCGTTGCATCCGCCCTCGACCTCCGGTGACTCGTCATGGATGTCATCGCTCTCGCCGCTCGTGCCTTCGTCGCCGTTGGGCGTGATGCGCACCGCGACGTCGAGGACGCCGTACCGATCTTGCCCGTCGGACAGAACGAACTGCGTGAACACCGGCGTCTCTTCGCTGACCATCGGCGCTTCGAACTCGATGTCGACGGTGCCGAGCGCGCCAACGGGAATCGCCGCGAACAGCGGGCCGACTTCCGACGGAGACGTCCAGCTCGACGGATCGTAGAGAGCGCTCGTTCCACCCCCGAGCACGCTGATGCGCGTGCCGGTGGGGATGGGAACGTTGCCGGTGTTCTGGACGATGATCGAGAACGCCCCGTGCGTACCGGGCGCGACCTTATCCGGACCGTCGACGGAGACGACCTCGGCGCCGAGGACGCGCGGCTGTCCCGGCTGCTGCGGCTCGGGCGTCGCGGATTGCGCGCCGCAGGTGGCGCCTTGCGCGAAGCCGGTCGCAGGCGACGAGCGCAGGCGCGCTTCGGTCTGCGGACCGTACGCGCCGTCCTCGGCGATGCGATCGTTCGGGTTGTTGCGGTTCCACAACCGCTGGAACGCGAGCACGTCCTTGCCGCGAATGTCGGGCGACGCGAGGTGATCGAAGTGCACCGGATCGCCCGGCACCGAGTGCGACCAACCTTGGTTGGCCATCGCCGTGATGCGCGACGAGTAGTTCGCGATGTCGAGCGCGCGGCCGCTCTGGTGGTTCGAGCGACCCGGCGTGGCGGCGGCCGTGATGCCGCAGCGCCCCTGCTGGTACCAACGATAGAGGAGGTACTGCTGCGCGACGGTGCGGAAGCCGCTGTTGACCTGGATCGTGTTGTTCTGGGTGACCTTGTTGAGCGCGGTCTTGGCCGCCGCGCTCATATAGGGAAGCACCGCGGTGCTCGTGAACGTCAGGTTGCCACCCGGCGCGAACTTCACGAGGCTGCTGGGGTTCATGCAGCCGATCTCGTCGGCGATCTGCTTCGACAGACCGACGACGACCGACGTGGAGCAACCGGACGTGACGTACGTGGAGACGTTCACCTCGTACTGCGACTCGCCGTAGATCGGATCCTCCGGCTCGGCGCAACCCACCGCGAGCAGACCCACCAGCAGGTACTGCACACGACCGATTGCACGTGGGGATCGCCGACCGTCCAACCGAGCAGAAGCGTTGTTCCGGTTCATCGTTGCGTTGCCAACGAGCAACTCGTGGGCCGTTCATGAATTTTGCGCCCGATGTGCAGATACGTGCGCGATGGCCGTCGTGGCATGCGCGAGTGGTCCGTGAATCGCCCCTGAATCGCCCCTGCGTCACCTGTGAGTCGCCGCGAATCGTACGGGCGCCCGCACCGATCACACCGCGGTCGCCCTGCGCCGGTGAGCGGCCCCCCGGCATCGGGTAGCCTCGCCCCCGTGCGCGTCCTCTTCACGGGCAGTGGTTGGCTGCCGATCGTCGACATGATCGCCGCGCGCCTGCCGCCCGGCACCACGCTCGTTCGCTGGGATCTCGCGACGCCGCTCACCGACGTGATCGCCGATGTCGATATCCTCTTGCCCTCGAACGCGCAGATCACGCGCGAGGTCATCCATGCGGCGCCCGCGCTGCGCTTGGTGCAGCAGCCGGCGGCGGGCACCGAGGCGATCGATCGCGCGGCGCTCGTCGAGCGCAACATCCCGCTGTGCAATGCACCCGGCACGAACCACGTGTCCGTCGCGGAGTGCGCGCTGTTCTTGCTCCTCTCCCTCGCGCGCCACGCTCCGGTGGCCGCGCAGATGCTTCGCCATCGCGTCGTTGGCGAGCCGCTCGGCGTCGAGCTCTGTGGCCGCACGCTCGGCGTGATCGGCATGGGTCGCTCCGGCACCGCGCTCGCGGAGCGCGCCACCGCGCTGGGCATGCAGGTTCGCGCGTTGACCCGCGATGATCGTGATCGCGATGCGTTCTTTGCCGCGTGCGATGCGATCAGCATCCACTGCCCGCTCACACCCGAGACGCGCGGGCTCGTCGACGCACGAGCGTTCGCGGCGATGCGCGACGGCGCGATGCTCGTCAATGTCGCGCGCGGCGGCGTCATCGATCGTGCCGCGCTCGTCGACGCGCTCGCGAGTGGCAAGCTCGGCGGCGTGGGCCTCGACGTTCACTGGAGCGAGCCGCCCGATCCCGACGATCCCCTGTATCGCGATCCCCGTGTCGTCGCGTTGCCGCACGTCGCGGGCTCGACGCACGAAGCGTTCACGCGCATCGCCGACGTCGTCGTCGAGAACATCGCGCGCCTTCAGCGTGGCGAGCCGCTCGTACATCGCCTCGTCTAGCGCTCGAAATCGAACCCGGTTCGACCGCTGCGTGCATTCCCTGCCCTCCTGGGGTTGCGACGGTGGGACGGTCTGCCGCATCGTAGCCCCCAATCATGAGCTGGTTCGCTGGCTATCTCCGCTCATCCGTGGGCGCGAAGCACGTCATGGCCGTCACCGGCCTGCTGCTCTTCCTGTTCGCGATCGTCCACATGATCGGCCACCTACAGATGTTTGGTGGACCGGCCATCTACAACGCATACGCGAACTTCTTGCAGAACCTCTGGGAGGTGAAGTGGCCCGTCCGCGCAGGCCTCCTCGTTCTGCTGATCCTCCACATCGTCCTCGCGATCGGGCTCGTCGCTCGCAATCGCGCGGCGCGTGGACCCGTCGGGTACGTGAAGTACAAGACGCGAACGGCGTCGGTCGCGGGTCGCACCATGGCGATCACCGGCCTGTTCGTGTTCGCGTTCCTCGCGTTCCACATCCTTCACTTCACGGCGGGTCAGGTCCAACCCGAGTACTTCCATCTGCCGCAGAACGGCGGCACGGATGCTCGCGCGGGCGGCGCCTACGCGATGTTCGTGCACGGCTTCCGCCAGCCGTGGGTCTTCGGCATCTACCTCGCGGGCATGGTGCTCCTCGCGTCTCACCTCGGTCACGGCGCGGCGAGCTGGCTCCAATCGCTCGGCTTGCGCCATCCCAAATACCCCGCTGACAAGCTCGGTCCCGCGCTCGCGGTGTTCCTCTTCGTCGGCTACATGGTGCCGCCCACGGCGGTGCTTCTCGGAGTGATCCGATGACGTTGAACCTCGATTCCCGCATTCCCGCGGGCCCGATCGATCAGAAGTGGCAGCGCGCGAAGTTCGACTTGAAGCTGGTGAACCCGGCGAACAAGCGCAAGTACAAGGTGATCGTCGTCGGAAGCGGCCTCGCCGGCGGTGCCGCCGCCGCGACGCTCGCCGAGCTCGGCTACGACGTCGCGTGCTTCTGCTTCCAGGACTCGCCGCGCCGCGCGCACTCGATCGCCGCGCAGGGCGGCATCAACGCCGCGAAGAACAACCAGAACGACGGCGACTCGGTGTTTCGCCTCTTCTACGACACCGTCAAGGGCGGTGACTTCCGCGCGCGCGAAGC
>JAEYYV010000339.1 GCA_023428295.1 Pseudomonadota bacterium | reverse complement strand
CGGGGCGCCCCCCGCCGGCCCCCCCCCCCGAAACCGCGCCGACCCGCTAGCCGGCGGCGTCTATACACCAATCAGATCGTGGTCTCCCGCAACCAGTGGTATGAGGAGGCGCCATGAAGAAGGCGCTCATCACGGGTATCTCCGGACAGGACGGCTCCTATCTCGCCGAGCTCCTTCTCTCCAAGGGCTACGTCGTTCACGGCGTGATCCGGCGCTCGAGCTCGTTCAACACGGAGCGTCTCGACGGGATCTATCAGGATCCGCACGTCTCGGACTATCGCCTGCGTTTGCACTACGGCGATCTCGAGGACGGCAGCTCGCTACACAGCCTCGTCAAGAAGATCGAGCCCGACGAGATCTACAACCTCGGCGCGCAGAGCCACGTGCGCGTGAGCTTCGACGTACCCGAGTACACCGCGTCCACGGTGGCGATGGGCACGCTGCGCTTGCTCGAGGTGGTGCGCGAGCTCGGCTCCAAAGTGCGCTTCTATCAGGCGTCGTCGTCGGAGATGTTCGGCAGCTCGGCGCCGCCGCAGAACGAGTCCACGCCGTTCGCGCCGCGGAGCCCGTACGCGTGCGCCAAGGTGTTCGCGCACCAGCTCGCGCAGAACTATCGCGATGCGTACGGCCTGCACATCTCGTGCGGCATCCTGTTCAACCACGAGAGCCCGCGTCGCGGCATTCCCTTTGTCACGCGCAAGATCACGCGCTCCGCTGCGCGCATCAAGCACCAGCTCGATCAGAAGCTGTTCCTCGGCAACCTCGACGCGCGTCGCGATTGGGGCTTCGCTGGCGATTACGTCGAGGCGATGTGGCTGATGCTCCAGCAGGACACGCCGGATGACTACGTGATCGCCACGGGCGAGTCGTACTCCGTGCGCGACGTGCTCGATGTCTCGTTCGGCGCGCTCGACCTCGACTGGAAGAAGTACGTGGAGCTCGACGCGCGCTACCTGCGCCCCACGGAGGTGGATCACCTGCACGGCGATGCGAGCAAGGCGCGCGAGAAGCTCGGGTGGACACCGAAGGTCTCGTTCCGCGAGCTGATCGAGATGATGGTGCGCTCCGACGAGGCCGATGTTCGGTCGGCGCTCGCAGGCCGCGCTCCCAACGTCTGAGCGCCGATGTCTCGAACACGCTGGATCCTCCTCGCGGGATGGACGCTGTTCGTGATCCACGCGTATCCCGGGCTCGTCTCGCCTGCGGCGATCGCCGAGCTCACCAACGCGCGCACGCGTGACTTCGTCGCGGGCGTCGAGCCGGCCGCGGTGACGGCGCTGTGGGCGGCGCTCGACTTCGTGATCGCCGGACCGTTCGGGATGATCGCCGCCGCCAGCCTGTGTCTCCTCGGCGGGACGTACTCGCTCGCGAAGCGAAGCGGTGTCGCCGAGACCCGCGCTGCGCTGCTCGCCGCTTGCGTGCTGCTGTTCCCGCCGGTGCTCGCCGGCATATCGATCGCGAGCGGCTTCATGTTGTTCGCGGGCTTCTCGGTGCTCGGCACTGCGCTCGTCGCGGGCGAGTGCCGATGGGCGCGTGCGGGTGGGCTCGCGCTGCTCTCGCTCGCGGCGACCATGCGCTTCGGCGGCGCGATCGGCACGCTGCCGCTCGTGTTCGCGATGCCGCTCGGCGGCGTGCTCGTTCGACGCGTGGTCATCGCGCTGGGCTTGTGGGCCGCGACGGTGGCGATCTCCTTCGGCCTCGGTCGCGTGGTCACGACCGAGAGCCCCGGCGCCAGCATCGACGCGAGCGGTGCGTTCACCGAGGCGCTCGTCCGCATTCCGTCGCCGACCTCGCGTGACTCGCAGCCCGCCGAAGCGTTGCGTGCGCTCGATATTCAAGTCGGCTACGGCGCCGTGCAGGGCGTCACGGATGCGATCACGCGGGGCGCTCGCGTCGCGATGACTCCGATCCTGTGGTGTGTCCTCGCGATCGCGTTGCTCGTCTGGCAACGCCGCGATCGGCGCCGATCGCGCTCCCTCGTCGCGCTCCTCGCGAGCGGCGTCGCGGTGGAGATGTCCCAGCTCTATTTCGCCTCGGATGGCCTCTACGAGCGCTCCCACTGGCTCGTGGCCACCGTAGCGATTTCGGGTGGGATCGCGATCGTCCGCGCATTGCGGCGCGAACCAGAAACGGCGTAAATCCCTATCGCCGTGCCCGAAGCGCCTCAAGTCGCCGTTCTCGTCCCCTGCTACAACGAAGCAGCGGCGATCGAGAAGGTGGTCGCGGACTTTCGGGCCGCGCTGCCCGACGCCACGGTCTACGTCTACGACAACAACTCGACGGACAACACGATCGAGGTCGCGACGAAGGCTGGCGCCACGGTTCGCACGGAGAAGCGCAAGGGGAAGGGCAACGTCGTCCGCCGGATGTTCCAGGACGTCGAGGCGGACATCTACGTGATGGTCGATGGCGACGACACGTACGACGCGGCGCGGGCGCAAGAGCTCGTCGACAAGCTCGTCGCCGACAACCTCGACATGGTGGTCGGTCGCCGCATCGAGACCCATCAAGCCGCGTATCGCGCGGGACATCGCCTCGGTAATCGCGTGCTGACCGGCCTCGTGCGCTGGCTGTTCGGTGCGCAGATCGAGGACATGCTCTCGGGCTATCGCGTGTTCTCGCGGCGCTTCGTGAAGAGCTTTCCCTCGTTCTCGCGCGAGTTCGAGATCGAGACCGAGCTCACCGTGCACGCGATGCAGATGCAGATGGCGGTCGCCGAGGTGGAGACCGACTACAAGGAGCGTCCGCCGGGCTCGACCAGCAAGCTGCGCACCTTCCGCGATGGCTGGCGAATCCTGCTGACGATCACGAACCTCATGCGCAACGAGCGCCCGCTGTTCTTCTTCTCGCTGATCGCGCTGTTCTTGGTCGCGGTCGCGACGGCGCTCGGGATCCCGGTGCTCCTCGAGTACGCGGACACGGGGCTCGTGCGCCGCTTCCCGACGGCGATCCTGTGCAGCGCTCTCGGCATCGTCGCGGTCCTCTGCGTCGCGACCGGGCTGATCCTCGATCTCGTCGCGCACGTGCGGCGCGAAGCAAAGCGGCTCGTGTATCTCCAGCACCCGGCGCCGGCCGAACGCCGACGCTAGTTCCGGTACTGGCTCCACATCCGGCCGATGTCGATGACGGAGTGCTCCTTGAGCTGACCGTTCTCGATCACGACCATGCGCGTGGCCCACAGCGCGCCGCCCGTTTGCGACTTGGGGAACGTCATCTGGAGCGCCGTCTTGTGCAGACACTCGACGAGCTTCTCTTCGCTACCGAGCGTGGTGCCCTCCTCGTCGAAGCCCGTGTCCTCGACGAACGGGGTCTTCTCCTTCTCGCGCTGACGGCTGATGGTGAGGCGAAGGACCGCCGTGCCGCTGCCGGTGAAACCCGACTGCGAGATGCACTCGCGCACGAGCGGCTCGATCACGAGGTTGGCATCGGCAACGTCGGGCTTGGTGACGGACACCATGGGGAGGCCACGATCGTCGATGGGAATCGGCTCGTCATCGACCACCGCGTCCTGGCTCGGGGCGGTGCTGGGCCGCTCGTTTGACGGCGTGGGCCGCGTCGGGCGAGCGCGCTCGCGCGGAACGGCACGGGCCGCGGGACGGTCCGTGGGTACCTCCCTCGTCGCGGTGGTGTCGCTGGTGACCGCAGTCACGGACTCGGGGGTCCGCGTCTGGGCCACGACCTTCTCGTCGCTGCGGAGCGCGAAGAGGATCGCGACCGCCGCGGCGATACAGATGAGGAAGCCGACGGTCAGTAGCTTCACGCCTCGACATCCTGACGCATCGCGGACGCTTTGGGTACCACAAGCCAATGAGAAGGGCGCGTACTTGAACTCGGATCGCGCCATTCGTATAAGGGCCTGTGTCCGACGAGGTGGAGCTGTCGATCGTGATGCCGTGCTTGAACGAGGCGGAGACCCTCGGCACGTGCATCGCGAAGGCAGTCGGGTACCTCGAGAAGAGCGGCATCAAGGGCGAGGTGGTCATCGGCGACAACGGATCGACGGATGGTTCACAAGAGATCGCCCGAGCTGCAGGCGCGCGTGTGATCGACATCCCACGACGTGGCTACGGCGCGGCGCTCATGGGCGCGATCGAAGCATCTCGCGGTCGCTACGTGATCATGGGCGACTCGGACGACAGCTATGACTTCTCGTCGCTCGATCTGTACGTCGAGAAGCTGCGCGCGGGCTACGACCTCGTCATGGGCAACCGCTTCAAAGGCGGCATCAAGCCCGGCGCCATGCCGTTTCTGCACCGCTATCTCGGCAACCCGGTGCTCTCGTTCATCGGCCGCTTGTTCTTCAAGAGCGACGTCGGTGACTTTCACTGCGGTCTGCGCGGCTTCCGCCAGGACATCATCACCGTGCTCGGTCTCCAGACCACCGGCATGGAGTTCGCGTCGGAGATGGTCGTCAAGTCGACGCTGTTCCATCTCAAGATCGCCGAGGTCCCCACCACGCTCTCGCCCGACGGTCGCTCGCGTCCGCCGCATCTGCGCACGTGGCGCGACGGGTGGCGTCACCTGCGCTTCCTCCTGATCTTCTCGCCGCGCTGGCTGTTCCTCATCCCCGGCATCGTGCTCACGCTGCTCGGCCTCGTCGTGGGTGGCTTGATCGTGCACGGGCCGAAAGTGATCGGCGGTGTCGGCTTCGACACGAACACGCTCATCTATGCAGGCACCGCGGTCGCTGTTGGCGTACAGGCGATCCTGTTCGGCCTCCTCACGCGCATCTACGGCATGCAGATGGGCTTCCTCCCGCAGAAAGAAGTCCTCACGAGATTTCGAGAGAAGGCCACGCTGGAGAAGGGCTTGATCGCCGGCGTGCTGCTGTTCTTGATCGGCGTGGGCGGCGCGATCTATTCGATCCTCACCTGGCGCGCCACGGGCTACGGTCCGCTCGTCTACGCGGACATCCTGCGCACCGTGATCCCGTCCGCCGTCGCGATCATCGTGGGCTTCGAGGTCGCGCTCGCGTCGTTCTTCATGGGCGTCCTCGCGATCGCGCACAAGTAATGGCCGCGCGCGACTGCATCCTCGTCACGGGCGGTGCGGGCTTCGTGGGCTCTCACTTCGCGCGCGCAGCCGCCGAAGCCGGCAGCCGCGTCGTCGTCCTCGACGATCTCTCTGGTGGACCGATGCCAGCGCTCGACAACGTCGAGCTCGTCGTCGGTGACATTGGCGACCACGAGCTCGTGCGCTCGGCGATCAGCAAGCGCCGCGTGACCGCCATCGCGCACTTCGCGGGCAAGATCGCCGTTGGCGAGAGCGTCACCAACCCCGCGCTCTACTTCGATCACAATGTCGTCCGCGCGCTCGCACTGCTCGATGCAACGCGCGGCCTCGTCGAGCGCTTTCTGTTCTCGTCGACCGCCGCGGTCTACGGCGAGCCCGCCGAGCTGCCGATCGTCGAGACCACCACGTGCAAGCCGATCAACCCGTACGGCGCTACCAAGCTCGCCTTCGAGCACGCGCTCGAGGCCTACGGCGCTGCGTATGGAGTGCGCTGGGCTGCATTGCGCTACTTCAACGCCGCGGGCGCTCATCCCGACGGCACGCTGCGCGAGTCGCACGATCCCGAGACGCACCTGATCCCGCTCGTCATCGACGCGGGCCGCGGCAAGCGTCCGCCGCTCACGGTGTTCGGCGACGACTTCGACACGCCCGACGGCACGTGCATCCGCGACTATGTCCATGTCTGCGATCTCGCGCGTGCACACCTCGCCGCGCTCGATGCGCTCGACGCGGGCGTCGCCGTCGGTGCCACGAACCTCGCGAGCGGTCGCGGCTACAGCGTGCTCGAGGTGATCGCCGAAGCGAGTCGCGTGCTCGGTACGCCCGTGCCGCACGTGATCGGCCCGCGCCGTGCTGGCGATCCACCGCGCCTCTACGCAGCGCCCGACCGAGCGGCCGCGGTGCTCGGCTGGCGCACGGAGCGCAGTGATCTGTCGACGCTGATCGAAGACGCCGCTCGCTCGCGTTAGGTGACTCGCGAGCGCTCGAGCCGATCGAGACGCTCGCTGACGAGCGCGAGCTCCTGCGTGAGCGCCACCGAGCGCAGCTGTACGCGCGAGAGCGTGACGAGCGCACGCAGGTGAAGGATCGCGAGGAGCGCGATCGCGGTGCAGAAGAAGAAGTTCGAGAGCAGCGTGAAGCCGAGCCAATTGGCGACCTTCACCGCGGTCTGCGGGAACACGGCCATCGCGCCGAGGATGGCGAGGAACGCGAGATACGACATGCTGCCTTGCAGCGAGATGCGCTCGCGGAACAACAGGCGCATGTGGACCAGGCCGATCACGAGGCACACGCCCGCGAAGACCCACGTCCCCCGATTCACCCACATCACTTCTGGTTCCATGGCTCCTCGTTCGGTAGGCGTCGTGGCGCGCGCATGTAGCTGAGCGCGATCGCGAGCGTGACCTTGAACATGTAGTAGAGCGGCGCGAACCCGAGGATGCTCGAGCGTCCGCCTTGACGCTCGCGCATCTTCACCGATGTCTCGGCCAGTGAGAGTCCGGCGGCGCGCGCGACGGACAGCGACTCGGGCTCGGGGAAATCATACGGGTACGTCTCGGAGAACAGGCGCAGCGCGCGGCGGCCATAGAGGCGAAGGCCCGACGTGGGATCCGAGATACGCACGCCGACGACGCGCAGGATCGTGCGGAGCCACTTGCTGCCGAGGCGACGCATCAGCGTGGAGCGAAAGGTCTTCTCGTCGGTGAAGCGCGTGCCGACGACGAGATCGTGGTTGGCTGCCGCGGCGAGCAGGCGCTCGATCTCGGCGGGCGGGTGCTGGCCGTCGCCGTCGATCTGCACGGCGTAATCGAAGCCCTCGCGCTGCGCGAGCTTGAGGCCGGCTTGCACGGCGCCGCCGATGCCGAGGTTATTGAACATGCGGAGGAGGCGCACGTCGTGATCGCGCGTGACCGAGGACGTGCGATCGGTCGAGCCATCGTCGACGACGACGACATCGATGCTGGCGCCTGCGATCTTCACCTCGCGGATCTCGTCGAGCAGACCCCCGAGGGCCTGCTCCTCGTTGAACGCCGGGATGACGATCAGGATCCGCACGTGATGATCACGCTTCGAACGTGGCGCGATGTTCGAGGTACCAGGCGACGGTGGCTGCGAGCCCGTCCGCGAACGAGGTCTTGGCAACGAAGCCGAAGCGCTCCTTCGCGCGCGTGACGTCGAGCTGGCGGCGTGGTTGACCGTTCGGTTGCGACGTGTCCCAGATGAACGTGCCCGCAAAGCCGGTGGCCGTCGCGATCAGGTGCGCGAGGTTCTTGATCGAGATCTCGTTGCCGGAGCCGAGGTTGACCGGCTCGCTCGAGTCGTAACGCTCGGCGGCGAGGACGAGGCCCTCGGCGGCGTCGGAGGCGTAGATGAACTCGCGCGTCGGCGAGCCATCACCCCAGAGGGTGACCGTGGGCAGGCCTCGATCGCGTGCGGCGAGGCACTTGCGGATCATCGCCGGCACGACGTGCGACGTGCGCAGATCGAAGTTGTCGCGCGGGCCGTACATGTTGACCGGGAACAGCATGATGCTGTTCATGCCGTACTGATCGCGATAGGCCTGCGCTTGGACGAGGAGCATCTTCTTGGCCACGCCGTACGGAGCGTTGGTCTCTTCGGGGTACCCGTTCCACAGATCTTCTTCGCGGAACGGGATGGGCGCGAACTTGGGATACGCGCAGATCGTGCCGGCGATGACCGTCTTCTCGACCTTGGCGCGGCGGCACTCGTCGATGAGGTGCAGGCCCATCGCCGCGTTGTCGAACAGCATGCCGCCGGGGTTGTCGCGGTTGGCGCCGATGCCGCCGACGGTGGCGGCGAGGTGAAACACGACGTCGGGACGCGCGCTGGCGAGCAAGCGCCGGCACGCATCTCGATCGCGCAGGTCGTACTCGCGGCTACGCGGGATGACGACCTCGCGAGCGCCGCGCGCGCGAAGCTCGTCGACGACGTAGCTGCCAAAAAAGCCGGCGCCTCCGGTGACGACAACGCGGAGGTCGGCCCAGGACGAAATCACGCTGGCGTCTTACCACTAACCGGCCAGAACCGGCGGACGATCAGGAGTGCGACCGCGAGCACCGTCGCGGCCATCATCCAATGGGACTCGCGACGCTGCGCCGTCAGCGCCGTGAACATCACGGTGAGCTCGTAGAGAAGGCCGCTCGCGAGGAGCGCGATGGCGATGCGTTCGCGCTCGATCACGGCAAACGGCAACGCCACGAGCGCGAGCAGGAGATAGAGCCACGGACGCAACAGCGGTGTCTTCGCGAGCCAACGCATCGGGGCGATCAGCACCGACTGCAGCCGCGAGTGCGACGCGAGGTGGCCGATCGCCTGGGCCTGGCCGACGTCTTGGAGCGGCTCGGTATAGAGCGCAGAGCTCGAGCTGCTAACGCCGATCGCGCGAACGAACATGCGCCAGCGATGCGCGAGAAACGCGGCCGGCGCAGCCAGCGCGATGGACGTGCGCGCGGCGACGAGCGCGTCGCGCTCCGCGTCCGTGGTCGGCGGCTCGAAGATCCGCGCGTCGCCGGTCGTCCACGCCGAGCTCCTGCCCTTGAGCTCGCACGCGCGGCCCTGGATGTCGGGTGTCGGCGCGAGCCGCGCGCCGGCGATCGCGACGCGGATCTGCGCGTCACCGAGCTTCGCGTAACAGAGGGTGTTCACGGTGTCGCCGAGCGAGAGCTGTAGCTCGTTGCGCCGGCTCGGGTGATCCACGACGAGGGCGTTGATCCCCGCCGAGAGCAGGGCGCATACGAGCCACGCAGCGATGGCGATCCCGCGCCGCCGCCACGGCGTCTCGTCGCCCCACGAGAACGTCGCGAGCACGATCGGCAGCGCGCAGATCCACGCGTACCAGCGAAGACCGCACGCGAGCGCGATCACGCCGAGCCCGACGAGGCGGACGTTGCGCCGCTCGCTCGAGAGCGCGGCGGCGGCGGCAGCGAACATGCCGGCGAGCAATCCCTCCGCGGAGACCAGCGCGCCGGTCGCGAGCACACCGGGAAACAGCAGCACCGCCACGGAGATCCACGATGCGCGGCGATCCTCCGTGTGCCTACGCAGCAGGTGATATGCACCGCCGAGCAAGAGGCCGCTCTGCAGGAGCAGCATGCCGGCAGGACCGGCGAAGAATAGATCGGTGACCCGCCACAGCACCGCGAACGTGGGCGAGTACCAATCCGTGATCGTGCCGTACTGCAGATCGACGAGCAGGTTCGCGCCATCCGTCTGCAAGAAGCCCGGATAGCAATAGAGGAGGAAGAGGAGCCAACCTCCGCCGAGGATCCTGCGCGGTGTGAGCTTCACGTCGCGCGCTTCTTCCAGCGTTGGAGGAACACGATCGCGGCGCCGATGCAGGTGCTCGTGACCATCCAGTGCGAGTAGCGATAGTCTGGATCCGCGTTCGCGACGAAGAACGTCAGCTCGTAGAGGATTCCACTCGTGAGCACTGCCCAGCCGATGCGCGATCGACACGACGTGACGAGGAGGAGCAGCGCGATCGCAGCGTAGATCCACGGGCGAAACAGCGGAGTCTCGTCGGCGAGAAACGCGCAGACGGTCTTGATCCAGCGCTGGATCCGGCCCTGACGCGCGTCGTGCATGACCGAGTAGCGTTGCTCGCCGTCCTCGAGGAACCCGTCCCACACCGTCGCGCGCGCGGGCTCGATGATGCCGAGCAGACGCTGATACAGAAACCAGTGCGACGCGAAGTACGCGCCGGGATCGGCGAAGAACAGCTCCTTCCACGCGCGGCCGAGCGACGCCCAGTGCTCCTCGGTGTGCGGGTGATCGAACAGACGATCCTCGCCCTGCGTGAGCCGATACGGACCTCCCAGGCGATAGAGCCGACCCGCGCGCTCCTGGATGTCCGTCTGCGCGAAGAGGTTGGTGCCGCGCAAGAGCTCGCGCAGATCCTCGTCGGTGCGCGGCCTCGTGAAGCCGATCATTCCCGACACGTCGGCGATCACGGGCGTCAGGCGCACGGAGTCCACCGCCAACGCGCGCGTGATGCCGATCGCGAGGAGCACGCTCGCGATCGAGAGGCCGCCCATGATCGTGATGCGCCGCAGCCACGAGACCGGGTTTCGCCACTCGAACACGAAGAACACGAGCGGCACGACCGCAGCGAACGCGTTGTGGCGGAACGCGCACGCCACGATCAGCAGCACGAGGCCGAGGATGCGGACGCGCAGCCGCTCGTCGAGGAGCGCGGCGATCCCCGCGACGAGCCACGCGGCCATCTGCGAGTCCTTCCAGATGACGGCCATGGTGGTCAGGACGGGCGGGTAGACGAGGATCGCGCAGGCGATCCACGCGGCTCGCTCGGGTGTGACGAAGCGAACAAAGATCCGGTACAGGCCGCCCAGAAACAGCGCTCCCTGCGCGAGCAGCATGAGCAGCGGACCGGCGACGATCGCGTCGAGGAACCGCCACTCCTTGGCCATGATCGGGGGATGCGCGGAGCTGAGGACGCCGGCGCGCGCCTCGATGAGCTGGTTCACCGAGTCCGTGCTCATGTAGCCGGGGAACCCGTAGACCACGAGGACGGCGAAGCCCAGAAGGAGCGTACGGCGGGGCGGCAGGTCACGCAGAGCGCGCCACATCGCCGCCACCCACGTTCGTGCCGACATGAGTTCGGCTTATAACACTCGGGCCTCCCGTGCTGTCTTTTTCGATCGTCACACCGTCGTACAACCAGGGCCGGTACCTCGCCGCGACCATCGAGAGCGTTCTCGGTCAGGAAGGCGATTTCACGATCGACTACGTGATCACCGACGGCGGATCCAAGGACAACTCCGTCGAGATCATTCGCGCGTACGAGCAGCAGCTCGCGAGCGGCGCGTGGCCCGTGCGCTGCCGCGGCATCACGTACCGCTGGCTCAGCGAGCGCGATCGCGGCCAGAGCGATGCGATCCAGAAGGGCTTCGCCATGGCCACCGGCGACGTGCTCGCGTGGCTCAACTCCGACGACACGTACCTGCCGGGTGCGCTGCAAACCGCCGCCACCGCGCTCGCCGATCCGAGCGTCTCCGTGATCTACGGCAAGTCCCAGTTCACCGACGAGGACGGCAACGTGGTCGGTCGCTACCGGACGGAGCCGTTCGATGCCGAGCGCCTCGCGGTGTTCAACTTCATCGCGCAGCCCTCGGTGTTCTTCCGCCGCGCCGCGTTCGAGGGCGTCGGCGGCATCCGCGACAGCCTGCACTACGTGATGGACTTCGACCTGTGGATCCGCATGTCGCGCGAGCTTCGCTTCGTGTACGTGCCCGAGCTCCTCTCGACGTTCCGTCTGCACGACGAGTCCAAGACGGTGTCGCGCGCGCACGCGCTCGCGAACTCCAAGGAGACCCTCGAGGAGATCCATCGCCACTTCGGATGGGCGCCGCTCAATCGCGTGTACGGCTACGCGAACCAGGTCGTGCGCTCGAAGTTGCCGGCGCTCGCGAACGAGCTCGTGCTGATCGCGCTGTCGGTGCCGGTCACCGCCGCGACGTATCTGAGGCTCAACCGCGGCATCCGGCTCGCCGATCTACGCATGCTCAACGCGAGCAACCTTCGCAAGCTCGTCATGAAGTCCGACGACCTGGCGAAGCATCCCGAGGTCTGATCCGTGCGCATCGCGATCAACCTGGTGTTTCTCGTCAGCGGCGAGGGTGGCGGCATCGAGCGCCACGTGCGCGGTCTCTTGCGCGGCCTCGAAGCCGTGGGCGGCGATCACGAGTACGTGCTGTTCACGAGCCGCAACTGCACGGGCACGTTCCCGCTCGGGCCGACGATGCGCGAGGTCATGTGCGATGTCTCCGCGAAGTTCCGCCCGGCGAAGATCGTATGGGAGCAGACGGTGCTGCCGTTCCAGCTGCGTCAGCACGGCGTCGACGTGGTGCTCTCGCCGGCGAACATCGCGCCGATCGTCGTCGGTCGCCCGTCGGTGCTCATCATGCACGACGTGATTCCATTCAAGCGTCCGGAGATCTTCACCACCGTGGAGCGCGTGGCGCAGAAGGCGCTGTTCTCGCTGTCTGCTCGCTCGTGCGACGCCATCCTCACGGTGTCCGAGTCGTCCAAGCGCGACATCGCGGAGCTGTTCGGGGTGCCGCTCGACAAGATTCGCGTGGTACCGGGCGCGACCGAGGCGAAGTTTCGCCCGACCGAGATCACGGACATCGTGCGCGCGCGGCTGCGTCGCGCGAACATCCCCGATCGCTACGTGCTCTACGTCGCCGCGAGTCGCGCGTACAAGAACGTCGAGGGTCTCGTACGTGCGTTCCACGAGCTCGCGCCGCGCATTCCACACTCGCTCGTGATCACCGGGCTCGCTGGTCGCGCGTCGCCGGAAATCAAACAGCTCGTGGATGGTCTGGGTCTCGGGGACAGAGTAGTGTTCAGCGGTTTCTTGGACGATGAGCTACTTCCCGCGCTCTACTCGGCGGCCGACCTGTTCGTGTTCCCGTCATTCTACGAGGGCTTTGGTCTCCCCGTGATCGAGGCCATGGCATGCGGCACTGCCGTCGCCGCGTCGAACCGTACGTCGATCCCCGAGGCCGTGGGCGATGCCGGCCTGTTGTTCGATCCGGACAGCACGCCCGAGATGGCCCGCGCGATCCAGTCGATCCTCGAGAACGACGCGCTGCGCGCCGAGCTCGTGCAGAAGGGCTTCGCCCGCGCGAGGCAGCTCTCGTGGGAGACCACCGCGACGCGCACGCTCGCCGTGCTCGGCGAGGTCGCATGAAGGTCCTCCACATCACGGAGTACTTCCCGCGCTCCGCGGACTGCGAAGTGCGCGGCGGCATCGAAGCGCGCGCGTTCTACATCTCGCGCGAGCTCGCTCGCCTCGGCCACGACGTGACCGTCCTCTGCGCGCGCCTGCCCGACGAGCCCGTCGAGCACGATCTCGACGGCATCCATGTCCGCCGCTGCGGCCCGGTGCGGCCGTACACGCAAGCGGGCTCCAAGGTCGCGCGCCTCGAGTTCGTGCGCTCGAGCATCCAGGCCGGCCGCGCGCTGAAACCGGATCTCGTCGACGGCCAGAACTACCTCGCGTACATCGCCGCGATCCACATCGCGCGTCCGCTCCGCATCCCGCGCATCGCCACGTATCACGACGTCTGGCTCGGCGAGTGGCGCAAGAACATGGGCTTCTCGGCGGGCCTCATGGGCGAGGCGCTCGAGCGCTACGTGCTCGCGCATCGCTGGGACCAGTTCATCGTCAACAGCGGCGCGACCAAGACCAAGCTCGTCGGCGTGGCCAGGTCCGGCTCGAAGATCGATGTCGTCTACAACGGCATCTCGCTCGACGACTACACGGGCCTGCGCCCCGAGCGCTTCTCGCGTCCGACGATCTGCTACGTGGGCCGCCTCGTCCGCTACAAGCGCGTGCACGACCTGCTTCACGCGCTCGTGAAGGTCCGCGCGACCATCCCGGACATCCACCTCGAGATCGTGGGCTCCGGCCCCGACGAAGGCGATGTCGCCGCGCTCGTCGAACAGCTCGGCCTCCAGCGAAGTGTCACGCTGCGCGGCTTCGTGGAGAAGCATCGCGACGTCCTCGACGTGATGGCGCGCTCGCACGTGCTCTGCCTGCCCTCGGAGGTCGAGGGCTTCGGCATGGTCATCGTGGAAGCGCTCGCGTGCGGCACGCCCATCGTCGCCTCCGCCCTCGATCCGATTCGCGAGATCACGCAAGAGGGCAGGGGTGGCTCGCTGTTTCCCGTCGGCGATGTCGACGAGATGGCGCGCCAGCTCGTCGCGATGTTCGAGGACTCCGCGCTGCACGCGCGCAGCGTCACCGAGGGTCGCGCCATCGCATCCGGCTTCGATTGGAGTGCGCTCGGCACGCAAACCGAGGCGATCTATCAAAGGGTGCTGGCGTGAGCGGACGCATTCGCAAGCAGTGGGAGGATCTCGGTTCGCACGATCCGTACTGGGCCGTGCTCACGCATCCCGACAAGAAGGGCGGGCGCTGGAACAAAGAGGAGTTCTTCCAGACCGGCGTCGCCGAGATCGACGGTCTCGAGAGCACGCTCGCGAAGGTGGGCCTCGCGCCGGCTCACGGCACCGCGCTCGACTATGGCTGCGGCGTCGGCCGGCTCACGCGCGCTCTCGCGACGCGCTTCGACAAGGTCATCGGTGTGGACATCTCGCGAGCGATGCTCGACGAAGCGCGCACCAACACACGAGAGCTGACGAACGTGGAGCTCGTGCGCGGAACGGGGAGCGATCTGCGCGCCATCCCCGACGCGTCGGTCGATCTCGTCTACAGCAACATCGCGCTCCAGCACTCGCCGAGCGACTTGCAGCGCGGGGTGATCCGCGACATGTGCCGCGTCATCGCGCCCGGTGGCGTCGTCGCGTTCCAGACGGCGTCGCACGCGAACCTTCGCGACCTTCGCGGGATCCTGCACCTCGCGCTCGGCAATCGGATCCTCAACATCGCGCGACGCATCGTGTACGGGAAGCGCTCCGTGATGGAGCTCCACACGCTACCCAAGACCGAGGTGCTCGCGATCCTCGGAGCAGGCGGCCTGACGGTGCGCTCGGCCGATCGCTACGACTCGGCGGGCGACGCCTTCGTCGGCTACCTCTACATCGCGACAAAGCCGGCCGCGCGATGACCACGGCGCTCGTCACTGGCGGTGCAGGCTTTCTCGGACAGGCGATCGCGCGTGCGCTGCGCGATGCCGGGACCACGGTCACCGTCGCGGGGACGAGCACGCAGACCGATCGGCTGACGCCGCAGCGCATCGAGGAGCTGTCCCCCGTCGATGTCGTGGTGCATTGCGCGGGTGGTAGCTCGGTAGCAGCGTCGGTCGCGGATCCGCAGGGCGAGCTCGAGAAGACGGTGCCTCCGTTCGCGGCGCTCCTCGCGCACGTGCAGCGATCGATGCCCCATACGCGCGTGGTGCTCCTCTCGAGCGCGGCGGTGTACGGAGATGCCGAGCGCGTCCCGATCGCGGAGACCAGCCCGCTCGCGCCGGTGTCTCCATACGGCGAGCACAAGAGGCAGTGCGAGGAGCTGTGCCGCGCGTACGGCGCGCGCGGCGTGGCCACGGCGATCCTGCGCATGTTCTCGGTCTACGGGCCGGGCATGCGCAAGCAGCTGCTGTGGGACGCGTGCAACAAGGCGCGCGCGCGAGCGGGCACCTTCGGCGGAACGGGGGAGGAGGAGCGAGACTGGCTGCACGTCAGTGACGCGGTGTCGCTCGTCATGACGGTCGCCCGCCACGCGGCCACGGATGCGCCGGTCGTGAATGGCGGCAGCGGCGTCGGTGTACGCGTGCGCGATGTCGTGGGTCAGATCTTCGACGAGCTCGGCGCGGGTGCGCCGGAGTTCAGCGGGCAATCGAGAGCGGGCGACCCGCTGCGCTACGTCGCCGACATCACGCGCGCCACCGCGCTCGGTTGGCAGCCGCGCGTGCGCATCACCGACGGCATCACGCAGTACGTCACGTGGTTTCGAACGCAGACATGATCCGCGTCGCGTTTCGCTTGATGGGGAGTGCGGCCTGGCTCGGCGGGCGCAACTACCTGTGGAACCTGCTGCACGCGATCACCGCGCAACGCGATCGCCGCGTGCAGCCCGTGTTGCTCACCGCGCCTGGCGAGGAGCCCGGCGATCTGGTGATGCCGGGCGTCGAGCACGTCGTGACGAGCGCGCGCGATACCAAGTACACGCGCTTCGCGGGTCGCCTCGGTAAACAGCTGCTTCGCCGAAACGTCGTCGAGCAGCGCTGGCTCGATCGAGCGAACATCGATGTCGCGTCGCACTCGCCGCCCGTCGGTGGACGCATCCCGACGATCGGTTGGATCCCCGACGTGCAGCACCGGCACTTGCCGCACCTGCGCAAGCGCTGGGAGCACGTGATCATCGATGCGCTGTTTCGCGAGCTCGTGAACGACGCCGCGTTCGTGATCCTGTCGAGCGAGACCGCACGCGCGGACATGCTGCGCTTCTACAACGCGGATCCGGCGAAGCTGCGCGTCGTGCGCTTTGTCAGTCAGCCGCGTATGCCGCGCGAGCGCATGTTGTCGCTCGCTGCGCTGCGCGCGAAGTTCGGCATTCCCGCGCGCTACATCCATCTGCCCAATCAGATGTGGGCGCACAAGAACCACGCGCTCGTCGTCGAGGCGCTGCGGTCCGCGCCGGACGTCGTCGTCGTGGCCACGGGACATCGCGAGGATTCGCGCCGTGAAGGCGTGTATGCCGAGCTCGTGGATCGCGTCGCGCGCTACGGTCTCGGTGATCGCTTTCTTCACCTCGGCCTCGTCTCGTTCGACGAGGTCATCTCGCTGATGCACCACGCAGCGGCGGTGATCAACCCGTCGCGCTTCGAAGGGTGGAGCTCCACTGTCGAGGAAGCGAAGTCGCTCGGCAAGCAAGTGCTCGTCTCGGACATCGCGGTGCATCGCGAGCAGGCCCCGGAGCGCGCTCGCTACTTCGGCGTCGACGATCCGGCGGCCTGCGCGCGTGTGCTCGTCGAGGCGTTCGCTACGCAGGACGCGGAGGCGGATGCACGCGCGGCGACGGCAGCGGCGGCTGCCTTGCCGGCCCGCACGCGAGCGTTCGCGCAGGCGTACGCGCAGGTCGTGCTCGACACTTCTCGATGATAGGTTGGCCGGCCATGGCGACCCAGGACGAGATCTTTGCCGCGAGCGAATCGGACCAATGGTTCGAGCGCAACAAGCACGTGATCGGCACGCTCGACGAAAACGACGTCCCGCTACGGCTCGTCGAGCTCTACAAGCTCGCACCGACCTCGGTGCTCGAGATCGGAGCGTCCAACGGCTATCGCGTCGCCGAGATCGCGCGTCGCACCAAGGCGCGCGGTGTCGCGATCGAGCCCTCGGGCAAGGCGATCGAGGACGGCCGCTCGCGCTTCCCACACGTCGAGTATCACCAAGGCACGGCAGCGAGCCTGCCGGTCTCGACGACGTTCGATCTCGTGATCATCAACTACGTGCTGCACTGGATCGATCGCAAGACGCTGCTCCGCAGCATCGCGGAGATCGATCGCGTGATCGCCGATGGAGGCTATCTCCTCCTCGGTGACTTCCACCCGTGGCACCCGACGCGCACCAAGTACCACCACCTCCCGGACCTCGAGGTGATGACCTACAAGCAGGACTACGCGCAGATCTTCCTCGCGACAGAGCTGTATCAGCCGGTCGCGATGATGACGAGCTACAACGGAACGCAGCTCGACGCGACGATCCCCGACGAGAAGCGCGGCTACGTCAGCCTGCTGCGCAAGCGTCTCTAACCCTCGCAGGGTGTTGGGTTAGTCGAGCCGATCGCGCAGCGCCGCATGATCGCTCTCGATCAGCGACGCGCGCTGCACGACCGGACGCGGCACGAGCGTCGCGACGTACGGATGCGCGAGAAGGCGGCGCAACAGCGCGCGCTGCACGAGCGAGAGAGCGCGACGCGAGAACAATGCATACGCGGGCCCGTGGATGACGGTGTAGCCGACGTGATCGGCGATCCACCCGAGCGTGCGCGGCGAATAGAAAGCGATGTGCTGCCCGCTATCGAGCAGGTAGTACCACCAACCGTCGCGGTGGCCTTGGTGGAGCAACGTTCCGACAAAGACGTGATCCGGCTCCGACGCGAACATCTGCTCGAGCTCCGTTCGCACGTCCGCGAAGTGCTCGAGCACCTCGAACGCGGTGACGAGTGCATGATGACGATCGGGCGTGTCCTCGAAGCCGCGCGCGTACAAGTTCTGCGCGTAGCGATCCGACCAGCGAAAGTCGTAGCCGAGGTCGCGCATCATCCGCACGAACACGCCATGCCCGGCGCCGGTATCGAGACACGGACCGCGAATGCCGAGGACGCGCGCGATCACGGCGGTGACCTGCGCGTCCTGGCGATTGCGTGCGATGGCGCCTGTATCGAGCTGCGAGATCGCGTGCTGATAGGCCTCGTCGAGCCAGTGCGGAGCTTCCGTCTGCAGCAGGTCGCAGCGCGAGCACTGGAAGTAGCGGACGTCGTACTTGCCGAGCACGCGCTGCGTAGTGACGAAGCGCAGGTCAGCGTCGCACAGCCGGCACTTATCGGGCATCGGGCGGCAGCTCTCTGATCACGCGCGCGGGGTTCCCGGCGACGATCGTGTACGGCGCGACATCCCCCGTCACGACGCTGCCGGTGCCGCACACCGCGCCTTCACCGATGGTCACGCCCTTGGTCACGATCACGCGCGCGCCGAGCCACGCGCCCTTGCAGATCCGCACGGGCTTCTTCGCGACGTTGCTCCAATCGTGGCGTCCAGCGAGCCACTGCTGGAGATCGTTCTTGCGCTCGCTGTAGCGCAGGCTGTGGTTGTCGGCGTCGGTGATCAAGCACTCGTACGAGATCAAGACGTCATCCTCGACGACGATCTGCGTCGCCGCAGCGATCAACGTCTGGCCACCGACGAACACGTTCGAGCCGATCTCGAGGATCGCTCCGGGGGTCTCGGTGACGAGCCGGCCCTCGATGAAGCAATCGCGTCCGACCGTCATTCGCGAACCGGCCGCGCGCTTGTCGGCGACGCCGTGGAAGCGCGAGCTCTCGCCGCACGCATCGAGTACGCGCATGTTTCGCCAGTGACGAACGCTAGACAGGAGTTGGTGACCGAACATCGCTGACTATCGCGGGAACCTACTACGAGTTTCGTTGGCCGTGCGGTAGTCTTCGTCGAGCCGTGATTCCCTATGGCAAACAGTACGTAGACGACGCGGATGTCGCCGCCGTGACCGAGCAGCTCCGCAGCGATTGGCTGACGCAGGGGCCGACGGTCGCGAAGTTCGAAGCGGCGCTCGCCGAGATCACCGGTGCAAAGCACGTGATCGCGGTCGCCAACGGTACCGCCGCACTTCACCTCGCGTGTCTCGCCGCGGAGG
The DNA here is from genome assembly GCA_023428295.1 of Pseudomonadota bacterium. Taxonomy (GTDB): domain Bacteria; phylum Myxococcota_A; class Polyangia; order Haliangiales; family Haliangiaceae; genus JABFXX01. The sequence continues at coordinate 139 of JAEYYV010000339.1, read as the reverse complement.
TCCGTGAGGGCAGCGTCGGGATGACGGCCGACATCACGTTCGCCGCGTCCGCGAACTGCATCCGGTACTGCGGTGGCCGCGTGCGCCTCGTGGACGTGGATCCCGAGACCGCGCTGATCTCGATCCCGGCGCTCGAGGC